>JALQZP010000003.1:0-19392 GCA_023258235.1 Terrimicrobiaceae bacterium
GCGATCACCACATCAGCACCATCACGGCGCGCAGCGGCAGCGTAGGTCGCTATGAGGTCGTCGGCCTCGGTATCCTGCAGTTCCAAACTAGCTATCCCGAGAAGCGGGATGTTTTTTTGAAGCCACTCCTCCTGGGGACGCAGATCATCCGGCATCGCCGTGCGGTTCTGCTTGTAGGCGGGTTGCAACTCGATGCGGCGTGCGGGAAGCCCGCAGTCCCAGATCACGGCGGCGCGGTCGGGCTTCACATCCGCAAGCATCTTGCGAATGGCCTTGAGAAACCCATAGATCGCATTCGTGGGCTCTCCACGCGAATTTTTCAGCCCCCGAATGGCATAGAATGAGCGATAGAGGTAATAGTGACCATCAACGAGAAGCAGGCGCATGCGAATCAGCTCGCGATCGTACCAATCTCGACGGGCTCGACCTTGATCCCCATTTCCTCCAGCCAGGCGATGGCCTTTTTGACCTCCATACGGTCTCCATCAATCTCGAGTGAAACAAGACCGATCTCGTCCGTGACGCTGGCTTGGCGCACATTCGTGACGATTTCAAAATTTTGAGCCAATTCCCAAAGAACCGGACGGGTGATAAGGCGGGCAGGAAACATAAGCCAGAGTCGAGTCTTTTGCATATGCACACCCTACCCCCTCTCTCCACAAAAGGCCAAGCCGATTCAACTTTGATGACGCGGACGCGACGTGGCCGGATTGCCCGAGACAATCGCATCCGGCCCCGCATCGCGCACCAATACGGCACCTGCGGCGCAAACCGTATTCTTCCTCACAGTCACTCCGGGGCCGATAAATACCCCCGCGCAAATCCAACACCCGTCTTCGATGGCAATGGGTTTCGTGATAAGGTCGAAGGCGGGCTTTTTAAAATCATGGGACCCGGTGCAAAGAAACGCCCGCTGGGAAAGGCATACGTTCGATCCGATCGCGACACGGTCAAGCGCGAGTATCAAAACCTCCTCGCCGATCCAGACATGATCCCCAACCTCCAAGCGCCAAGGAAAGGTGATATTCACGCGGGAGCGGATCACGACTCCACTCCCGATTTTTGCTCCGAAGGCCCTCAACACCGCAACGCGAAGGGACGAGGGCAATGGAAACCACCCCGCAAAAAACAACGATCGCGCCATCCACCAAAGCACCTCCATCCAAGCAGGCGCACCTCGGGAAAATTCCGTATTTTTAAAAAGCGACAGGTCCACAGGATCGGTTGTTTTGGATTACCACACCCACTCAACACGCTCCCGACCTTCGGAGCGACGACAAAATGCCGGCAACTCGATTTTTTCCCTTGACGAATCACCGACCTGCGGCGTATTACTCGCCGCATCTTATCGAGAGTGGCAGAGGGACTGGCCCTGTGACGCCACGGCAACCGCTGAAGTGCAGGTGATGAATAGTCGCCCCGCATCCAGGCCCAGGTGCCAAATCCAGCTCGGATCGGCGTGAATAACGCAAGTCTGGGAAAAGATGAGATGGGCTTCGACTCACTGCCGTTGTCCTGTCCCTCGTCCGCTCTCGATCAGTAAACCAAAATCCATGAGCGAACATCAGACATTCTTTTCGAACTTGAAGTGCCGTGAATGCGGGAGTCTTTACCCCAAGGAAGCGATCCACATTTGCGAGTTTGACTTTGGCCCACTCGAAGCGGCGTACGATTACGACCTCATTTCCAAACACATCAATCGCAAGGTCATCGAGTCACGCCCGCAGACGATGTGGCGCTACCGCGAGCTTCTGCCCATCGACGGCAACCCCACAGTCGGCGAGCAAGTTGGTTTCACTCCGCTTGTGCGCGCAGACCGGCTTGCCGCCCATCTGGGAGTGGATGAGCTTTATATCAAAAACGACACGGTCAACTACCCCACCCTGTCCTTTAAGGACCGCGTGGTTTCCGTGGCGCTGAGCCGGGCCAAGGAACTCGGCTTCAAAATTGTCGCCTGCGCCTCGACGGGTAATCTGGCGAACTCCGTTGCAGCCAATGCCGCCGCAGCGGGCCTCACCAGCTACGTCCTCATTCCCGCCAACCTCGAAAAAAGCAAGATCGTCGGCTCTCTTGTTTACGGCACCCAGGTGATCGGCATCGAAGGGGCCTACGACCAAGTCAACCGCCTCTGCTCCGAAATCGCGGGCAAATACGGTTGGGGCTTCGTCAATGTGAACCTCCGCCCCTACTACGCGGAGGGCTCGAAAAGCATGGGCTTCGAAATCGCCGAGCAACTCGGATGGAAGCTGCCCAAGCACACCGTCATCCCGATGGCCAGCGGATCGCTCCTCACGAAGATCCACAAGGCCTACAAGGAATTCATGCGTGTCGGCATCCTGGATGAACAATCCTTTTCCGTCCACGGCGCCCAAGCCAGCGGGTGCTCGCCCATCTCGGAGGCCCACAAAAAACACTCGGATATCGTCAAGCCTGTATCGAGCCCGAATACGATTGTGAAATCCCTCGCCATCGGCACCCCGGCGGACGGCTACTACGCCATCCGCAGCATGACCGAGACCGGCGGCAGCGCCGAAGATTGCTCGGATGAAGAAGTCATTCGCGGCATTCGCGACCTCGCCGAATATGCGGGCATTTTTTCCGAAACGGCCGGCGGCGTCACAGTCGCCTGCGCCCGCAAGCTCATTGAGACGGGAAAAATCCCGCGCAACGAGAGCATCGTCCTCTGTATCACCGGACACGGACTCAAGACGCAAGAGGCCATTCAGGGCCATTGCGGCGAACCCCGCATCATCAATCCGAGCCTCCGGGAATTCGAAGCCCTCATCGCCAACGATGCCGCCGTCCTCGAGAGCGGTCACAAGTCTTAGCACCGTCCTAAGTCGAAATAAATTCTCCACAAACACCCCAACTTAAAACTTAATCCTTAATCCTTAAAACTCCTCACCATGCCTGTCCAAGTCCGAATCCCAGCGCCCCTGCGCAAACTCACCAACGATCAGGAAATCGTCAGCACGACCGGAGCCAATGTTGGCGACGTTCTCAACGCCCTTAATGCCGCCCATCCCGGCCTGATTGAGCGCATCTGCGACGAGCAGGGCAATATTCGCCGTTTCGTGAATATCTTCGTCAATGACGAAGACATCCGCTTCCAACAGGAAAAAGCCACACCCGTTAAAGACGGCGACGAGGTCAGCATCGTCCCCGCGATCGCCGGAGGCTAGGCCTGCCTTTTTCCCATGAGAACCGGCCGCCGAGCGTGGATTTACGTATCCCTTGCGCTCACGGCCTTGCCTTTGGCCGGAATTCAGGCAAGGCAGGACAAGGCAAATGAACTTTATCTCGAAAGCTGTGCCTCCTGCCATGGAGCCAACTTTGAAGGCGGCCTCGGAGGCAACCTTGCTGATGGACAATGGAAGCATGGCAGCGCGGATAGCGACATCTCCCGCGTGATTTCCCAAGGCCTGCCGAATCTCGGCATGCCTTCCTTTGAGAAAACGCTCTCCGCCGAGCAGATCCGCTCCCTTGTCGTCTATCTCAGAGAAAAAGAAAAGGAGACCGCATCGCAGACTTCGCCACCTCCTCGACCAACAGAAGGCGATGTCGTCAAATCCCTCGAACACGACTACAAAGTCGAAACCGTTATCAAGGAAGGGCTGCGAACCCCTTGGAGCCTCGCTTTTCTGCCCGATGGCCGCCAACTCGTGACCGAGCGCCCGGGCGCGCTGAGAATGGTGGACCCCACCCTTCTCCCGGAGCCGATTTCCGGCACACCGCAAGTCGTCGAGCTGGGACAAGGCGGAATGCTGGATGTCATACCCTCCCCCGACTTCGCAAAGGATGGTTGGATTTATCTGGCATTTGCAGATCCGCTCGATGGGGAGAAAAAGAGCGCCATGCTCAAAATCGTCCGCGGCCGAATCCGTGACCAAGCATGGACCGACGAGGAAGTGATTTTCCAAGCCGCGCCGGATTTTTACTCGCCCGCCGGACACCATTTCGGAACGCGAATGGCTTTCGACTCGGGATACCTTTACTTCATCGTCGGCGAACGCGGAGGCATGATGGAAGCGCAAGACATTACTCGCCCGAACGGGAAAATATTCCGTGTTTTTCCAGATGGCCGCATTCCGGAGGACAACCCCTTCGCCGCTCAAAAAAATGCCATTCCCGGCATCTGGAGCTATGGACACCGCAACCCTCAAGGTCTCGCGATCGACCCACGGGATCACTCCCTCTACGCCACCGAGCACGGCCCCCGGGGAGGCGATGAATTCAACATCATCCGCAAAGGCGCGAACTACGGCTGGCCCGTCATTTCCTACGGGATGAACTATGACGGCACCCCACTGACAGGGCTCACAGAAAAGCCCGGAATGGAACAACCCCTCGCTCAATGGACTCCCTCGATCGCCGCCTGCGGCCTTGCTTGCTACACGGGAGACAAATTTCCGAATTGGAAACACGACTTCTTTGCCGGCGGCCTGCGCGGTGAACTTCACCGTATCCGAATCCAAAACGGAAAAGCCATTTCCGATGAGATTATTCTTTCCGGCCTGGGCCGGATCCGTGATGTGCGAAACGGTCCCGATGGATACCTCTACATCGTCCTTAATCAGCCCGACTGCATCGTGCGCCTCGTGCCCGCGAAGTGAGGACCGAGTCATGATCAGGGACAAAACGTGCGGTGGATTCACGCTCGTGGAATTGCTGGTTGTCTTGGGAGTCATTGCAGTCCTCGCGGCTCTCTCGCTGGCAGTCCTATTGAAAACCGGCGCTTCCTCCGACCGCTCCAAGGCGATATCGAACATGCGGCAGATCGGAGCAGGCATAGCCCTCTTCGCCGCCGACAACGATGGCAAACTTCCGGGACCTCTCTGGCCTGGCCAGTTGGCGCAATTCGACCCCGCGCGAAGCGGACGGCTTGTGCGCGAACTCGCTCCCTATCTTGGCATCACCACCCCCACCTCGCCCAGAGTCGAACCCCTCTTCGTCCCACCCGCCTACCGCAAAGCCGTGACAACCTCCTTTCTGGATTCCGCGAGAACCTATGTGCTCAACATGAGTGTTCGCGAGGGTAGCGGGATCGTCATTCCATGGGGAAACCTGGCTCTACCTGCTTCCACGCAGCCCCTCAAGCTTGCTGCGATTCCGGGACAGGCTTGGGGATTTTCGGATGCCGATGCCATCCACCCCCGCGTCACAGGTACGTCCTGGGTCGGGAATACTCCACCAAACCCCATTCACACGCCAAGGCGGTTGGCTTGGTTTTTCAATGGCTCTGTCTCTCCCGTGGAGGACGCTGATCTTGCGCTACCCTAGATTGACGTAAAGAAAGCGAGACCGCGAGGCGATCGACACCATTCGCGTCGCAATCTCCCTGGCGTCCGCATCCACAAAAACAGATCGTTCCCGATGGTAGGGATGGCGCGCCGCCGTCCGACTCCCGGGCCGATGATGCCACCGCATCCCAGAGACGGCGCTGGCGCACCTGATATTTGGGACACCGACGGCGCGGCGTCCCTACCAATTATCACGAGGAGCTTACGCTCCACCCACACCGCAAGCTCTTTGTCGTCCGCATCCCCAAAAGATGATCCCCGAGTATAGAGATGGTTACCCATACAGTATTAGCGCGGATTTTTGTTTACCTTGCGATCGGCAAGAATTTGCTTGTAGAGCTCATAAACGACATCCCTGGTGTTGGCGTAATCGAGAAGGATTTCCTTGGAAGAGATTTACCGAAAAAGAATCCTGATGCCCCCAATTCGAAGGCGACTAAAACCCTCCAATCAGTCAACCCGCACAGCCTATTTCGCAAGTGGGAGTTAAAGATTTCTGCTGCACAAATGTCGCAAAATTCACCAAAGCCACATTGATTTTTCTTGGAATGGAATTTGCGTTTGAAACGAACTGGAGCGATATCGTTGTTTTTAAGAAAGCAAATCCGATGAAGGTCAGGTAGTCTTTGTTTTGCCATTATATGCAGCTTTTGCTTATTACCCTCACCTCTCTCACCGTCCTGACTTTGATCGCCGTGCTTTGGACAGCGGCGATACGCAAGCGGATTATCATTCAAGCGGCAAAGGATTTGCGGACCGAGTTTGAATCTGTTTTGCGGCAGGAAAACGCGAGTTCGCGGCAGGAACTCTTTCAATACATTCGAGCCGGCATCCAGCAGAGCGGCGAAAACACGCGAGAGACACTGCTGGCTCAAACGGCTGTGGTCAACGCACTGCGCGAGTCGCTGGACCGACAGATCAGCGAATTTCGCCATGCTTTTACAGATTCCACCCGGCAGGAAATTCAAACTTTAGCCGTCTCGGTCAAAAACGCCTTCGAACTCCAGAACCAGCAACTCGAAGGGTTTCGCACGCAACTGGGTGCTCTCACGCGCAGCAACGAAGAGAAGTTGGAAGGCCTGCGCGGCACGGTGGAAACAAAGCTCGCCGGACTCCAGCAGGATAACAACGCCAAACTCGAAGCCATGCGGGCCACAGTCGAAGAGAAGCTTCAGACAACCCTGGAGCGCCGGCTTGGGGAATCCTTCAAAATCGTCAGCGACAACTTGGACAAGGTTCAATCCGCCATGCTCAACATGCAGACTCTGGCACAAGGCGTCGGGGATTTGAAAAAAGTGATGTCGAACGTAACCACGCGCGGGGCTTGGGGCGAGGTGCAACTCGCTGCGATCCTTGAACAATTTCTGAGCCCTCAACAATACGATAAAAATGTGGCAACCAAGGGTGAGCGGGAAAGGGTCGAGTTTGCCGTGAAACTGCCGGGTCGGAATGGCGATGGAACGAGTGTCTGGCTGCCCATCGACGCCAAATTTCCGAAAGAGGACTACGAGCGACTAGTCGATGCACTTAATGCCGGAGCCGCAACCGAGGCGGAGGCAGCGGCTCGCCAACTCGAAACGGCCATCAAGACGAATGCGCGCACCATTTGCGACAAATACCTGAACCCGCCAAAGACAACGGACTTTGCGATCATGTTCCTCCCCACGGAGGGCCTTTATGCGGAAGTCCTTCGCCGACGCGAGTTGGCGGAATGCATTCAGCGCGATCATCGCGTGGTGATTGCCGGGCCGACCACGCTGGTGGCCATCCTCAATAGCCTCCAAATGGGCTTCCGAACCATGGCCATCGAGCAACGCTCAAGCGAAGTTTGGCAAACCTTGGCGGCGGTCAAGACCGAGTTCTCCAAGTTCGGTGCGGCACTGGAAAGCGTGAAGAAAAAGCTCCACACCGCTTCAACCGAGATCGATCACGTCGGCACACGAAGCCGTGTGCTCGAAAGAAAACTCCGCAATGTGGAATGCCTCCCCGAACACGCCGCCCCCGCGCTTGGGGATGCGGAAGCGGAATCCTCCCCGGCGGGCGAAGAGGAATAATACTATTGTCCCTTTGAACAACCCAAAAGAAAGGGGGCATGGCACGTCTCGGCCGGGCGGAGACTGGCCTACTTGCTCGCACCCTGCCCACTGGAACCAACAAGCACGCCAGTGCCCCTTTTCAAAAATCCAAAAGCAAGCGGCTTTTGGTATTAGTTGTTAAAAATCCGTTTTGGGCCTAACAGCTTCTTCAATCCAACGCTGATTTGCATGTGGCCTTTGAGAGCCGGAGGCCGAAAGCGCCAGCGCCCCCGTTGGCAGTGCTGACTAAGAGGGTCGAGGAGGCGCTCGGCGTTCCCGTGACGCGAGTGGTGTCGCCTTTTTCTTTTGCTTTGGTTGTGACCTTCAAGGTGCGGCGCGGCCTCTTGACATTGTTTCATTTTAATGCAACATCAAGAACGTGCTTGTCATTGATTTCTTTGTGTCACCGGACGGGAATTGCCCCGTGGTGGAATATCTTGATGGTCTGGATGCCAAGCAGGCGGCCAAGGTGCTGTGGACTCTTTCCGCGATTAAACTGACCCACCCGGTGCCTTCAGTTTACCTCAAAAAGATGGTGGCGACGGACGATCTTTGGGAGGTGCGTGTGATCTTTGCCGGAAACATATTCCGCCTGCTGGGGTGGATGAATGGCATAGACAAACTGGTCCTAGCCCACGGCTTCACCAAAAAAACGGAGAAGACCCCAGCGCAGGAAATTCAGACGACAGAAACCCGAAAGAAAATTTATGAAAACAAAGAAACCTGATGACTTGGACCGCTACATTGCCCAGCGTAAGGCGAAGGATGCGGATTTCGCTGCCTCCTACAACAGTGAGCAGGCGGAGTGGGAGATCGGCCAACTTCTGTCTAAGACCCGCGAGAGTGCTGGACTGACACAAGAGGCATTGGCAAAAAAAATAGGCTCCACGCGCAGTGCCATCTGCCGCTATGAGCGGCATCCGGCCAATCTCACACTATCGACACTGGAAAAAGTCGCCCGTGCCACCGGGCGGCGTCTGGTCGTGAAATTTGCTTGAGCGGAAGACAGGAGAGGGAAAGACGTCGGTTCCGCACATTCACATATTGTTTCGAGTAAAATTGGGCCGACCTGAATCCGCTTACGCCCGAGCGCGAAGCCGAGCTCCTCAGGCGCCGCCGAGGAGCAGCGCGGCCACATCCGTTGGCTCCGCCCCGAAACTACCAGACCCCGGAAAGCGTGTCCCCACCGCCGAAGCGCTCTCCGCGCAATTCGGCCGCAGAAGCCCGCAGCGCAAAACAAGGGGTCATGGCCGTCTCGGCCATGTGGAGACCGGTCTACTTGCTCGCACCCTGCCCACTGGAACCAACAAGCACGCCAACGCAAACAGGCGGGAAGCCTTTTGCCCTTTTCAAAAATACCAAGCGGCTTTTGGTAAAAGCAGCTGTTTTTCAGAATTGGAAAGCCAGTAGAGGCTTTAACCGAGCATTTCCGCGACCATGGCGCGTTCGTCCACAAGTTCTTTGTTGGTCGCGGCAATTTTTGATTTGGCAAAGTCGTCGAGAGGTACACCCGTGATAACCTCGTATTCGCCAGAAGCGAGGGTTTTGACCGGCATACCCGCCCAGACTTCGGGATCAAAGCCGTAGAGGCCCTCCGATTTCACCGCGATCGAATGAATGGCTCCCGGCGTACTGAGATCACGCACATGGTCGACTAGGGCATTCGCTGCCGAAGCGGCAGAGGAAGCACCGCGAGCCGCAATGATGGCCGCACCGCGTTTGCCAACGGATTCGCAGAAAGCGCCTTCGAGCCAAGCGGAATCATTGATCACACCGGTCGCGGCCTTGCCGTTGATTTTGGCATGCCCGAATGCGGGAAACATGGTCGGACTGTGATTACCGAAAATAAAAATGTCGCTCACATCTGTGGTCGCAACCCCGGCTTTTTTGGCCAGCATCGTTTGGGCGCGATTCTGATCCAGGCGAACCATCGCCGTGAAGCGGTCGGGCGTCAGGCGGCGCGCCTTGCTGGCGGCAATCATGCAGTTCGTATTCGCAGGATTCCCGACGACAGCCACACGGGCGTTCTCGGCCGAAACCTCGTCGATAATTGCCCCCTGCGAGGTGAAGATTTTTCCGTTGTCCTTCAGAAGATCAGCACGCTCCATTCCGGGACCGCGTGGCTTGGCGCCAACAAGAAGACACCAGTTGGCATCCTTGAATCCAACCCGGGCATCATCGGTGAGAACCATACTGTGCAGGAGAGGAAAAGCGCAGTCGTCCAACTCCATCGCAACGCCCTCAAGTGCCTTCATGGCCTTTTCAAATGGAACCTCAATGAGTTGAAGGATGACCTGTTGATCCGGGCCGAACATCGCACCGGATGCAATACGAGGGAGGAGCGAATAGGAAATTTGACCGGCAGCACCGGTGACAGCAACGCGAATAGGTGGTTTCATTTAAGCTATCAAACTAAGATTCTCCCCAAGTCACTCCAAGCAAAAAAGTCCCCCACCCGGTCGCGCCCAAAGATTAGTGAAAGTTTAACTGGACAAGTACCAACCATGATGGTAAATCTTCCATCTAATGCTTATGCAACGTAAAAGTGCGTTTTCTCGTCGAGGTCCAGATTTGGTGACCGAAGAGTTGGTTGCGGTGCTCACAAAGAAGAATTCTTTTGAGTTCAAACAGTTGTTCGACATGGTTCACGAGCAACTCCGAGCCCGTAATGCAGCCAGTGGCGGGGAGGAAATGCTTCGCCTTCGCGCCTATGAGAAACTTCAGAATCTCGTATCACGCGGAATGGTCAAAAAAACAGGGAAAAAATACAAGGGGCTTGCTTCACTCGCAAAAGCCCTCACCCCTGACCCCGTCCACATTCCCGCTGCGAAATAAACTGCGCAAACCTCTCCCTCCTGGAACTCTCCTCCAAATTCATTCACCTTTGGCTGAGGGATTTGTTTTGTTTGCCTCGATTTTTTCCTAGTCGCTTAGGACAATTCGCCTGATACCAAAAGCCGGTGCCTTTTGGATTTTAGGAGAGGGGAACAGTGCGTCCAGCAAGTAACCACTCTCCACACGACCGAGACAGGCATGCCCCTTTCCTTTGCGCTACAAAGTCCAATTTCAAAGGAACAATCGTATGAATTCGGATCTATCTCATTCGATGCCTGAAAGAGATGTAGTTTCACACTATCCAAGACCCAACGCTGAATGCCCTGCACAGCATTTTACTCGGGAAGCGGGAAAGGCAAACCACAAGCCCACATCGAACAAAAACTTGAACGAATCAACTCCGCTTCAAGCCATTATGACAACCCTACTCGGTAATGATATCCTTGTAGGTTTTTCCTGCAGGAATCATCGGCAGCACGTGCTCTGTGTAAGGAACCATGACGTCGAGGAGATAAACTTCCTTTGAATCCAGCATGCGCTTCATCGCGGCGGGGAGGTCTTTTTTATGGAGAACCCGCTCGCAAGTCACGCCAAAGCCCTTGGCAATGTCAACATAGTTGGGGTAAACGCGGTCGAGATCTTTCGGGTCGCCGAGGAAGGTATGTCCACGGTTGCCGCCATGGAAGCGATCCTCCCATTGAACGACCATGCCGAGGTGCTGGTTATTGAGAATGATCGCCTTGGCCGCAATCCCTTCGATGTGGGCCGTGGCCAACTCTTGGACATTCATCAAAAAGGATCCGTCCCCATCGATGTCAACGACCTGTTTGTGCGGGGCGCCGACCTTGGCACCCATGGCGGAGGGGTATCCAAAACCCATGGAACCCAATCCCGCTGACGTGATGAATGTGCGGGGTTTGTTGAAATTGTAAAATTGACCAGCCCACATTTGGTGTTGGCCGACACCAGTGGTAATGATGGCATCGCCCTTGGTCATTTCGCAGAGAAGTCGAATAACGTGTTGGGGTTGGATGACGTCGTCCGTGTCCTTGAATGAAAGCGGGTGTTTCGCCTTCCACTCGTTGATCTGCTTGTACCAAGCCGGGAGGCGGTTGAAATTTTTCGTTGTGCGCTTGTAGCCGGCCTGGTCGAGAAGCTTGTTCAAGCGAGCCAGCGCATACTTGATATCGCTCAGAATCGGGAGGCGGACGGATTTGTTTTTATTGATCTCCGAGTTGTCGATGTCGATGTGAACAATCGTGCCGTGCTCACAAAATTTCTCGACCTTGCCAGTCACGCGATCGTCGAAGCGAACGCCGATGGCCAAAAGAAGGTCCGCCTCGTTCACCGCATTGTTCGCGTAAACAGTGCCGTGCATTCCAAGCCACTTGAGGGAAAGAGGATGGGTTTCCGGAAAGCAACCGATACCCATGAGCGTTGTGGCCACGGGGATTTGCGTGCGCTCGGCAAACTCCAGCAACTCCGCCGAAGCCTCGCCGGACATGACGCCACCACCGCAATAAATCATCGGGGCCTTGGCCTGATTGATCAAGCCGATCATTTCATTCAGGGCCACGTCGTCAGCCTTGCGTTCCGGTTTGTAGCCGCGAAGGTTGACCGTCTTCGGGAAAATCGGCTGAGTCGTCTGATTTTGGATATTCTTGGGAATGTCGATCAAAACAGGCCCGGGACGTCCCGAACTCGCAATGTAGAAAGCCTCTTTAACGATGCGTGGGAGTTCGTTGATATCCCAAACAAGGTAGCTGTGCTTCACCATCGGAAGCGTCATTCCGAAAACATCCGTTTCCTGGAATGCCCCACGCCCGATCATTTCCTGTGGAACCTGCCCCGTGATGGCCACGAGCGGAATCGAGTCCATGAAGGCGTCGGCGATGCCGGTGACGAGGTTGGTTGCACCCGGACCGGAGGTGGCCATGCAAACTCCGACGCGACCGGTCACACGGGCATACCCTTCGGCGGCGAAGATGCCGCCTTGTTCGTGACGAGGAAGAATCGTGCGGATCTTTTTGGTTTTCGTGAGAGCTTGGTGAATCGGCATCGAGCAACCACCGGGATACGCAAAAATCACATCCACGCCCTCGCGCTCGAGGCATTCGACAAGAATCTCCGCTCCATTCATAACTTTGCCCCGTTCAGGTGCAGTGGCGGATTTCGAGGCGGCGGATTTTTTGGTCTTCATAAGGCGATGGAAAATAGTTAATCACGCTAAAATAGCATAGAGCATTTTGGCGAGTCCAAAATAACACGAGAGCGTGCAGATATCGGCAATGGCCAAAGTCAATGGGCCTGCGGCAATTTTCGGATCCAGCTTGAGGACGCGGGAAATCGCCGGGATGAGCACACCGAGCAGGCAAGCCGAAATCGTGGATAAAAACACACTGCCCCCTATCGAAAGGGCCGCAAGCCAGTCGTGCTTCCATGTGAATACAATCATCCCCACAAGCCATCCGCACGCCCCGCCAAGCAGGATCGATGTCACAAACTCCTTGCGGGCGGCTCCGATCATCCAAAGCAGCGTGGGTTTCCTGTGATGCATGGCCTGCAACGTCACAGCGATAGACTGGGCACTCACGCTCTCGCCGAGGCCGAGCACCAGAGTGAGAAAAAAAGCGAGGAGGATTTGTTTTTCGAGCGTTTCGGAAAAAGCCCCCGCAAGCAAAGCACAAGCCGTTCCTCCGAGGATGGTGGAAAGAAGCCAAGGAAAGCGGAGAACGAAGGCTCTGCTCGCAGAGGCGCTCCGGATCTCACTCGATCTCACGCCCAAAGTTTGGAAAAGATCGTCCATCCTTTCGTGTTCGGCAAAGTCGAGGACCTCTTCCGTGAAGACTCCCACATCGAGCACCCCTCGAATGCGGCGCTTCTCATCCACGACGGGAAAAGCGAGAAATTTATGGAGAACAAAAAGCTCGCAGGCCTCGAGCAGCGTGGCCTTGGTTGGAATAGCCACCACCCGCCGGATCATGCAGTCGCGCAGCGGCATCTCGAGCGGTTCCGTAAGCAGCCGCCGCGTCGGCAGAACGCCCTCCAACACGCCATCCTCACCGGTCACATAGAAATATATGATTTTTTCCCTCACCCCCTGCTTCCTAATGAGATCCAGGGCCTCGCCAATATGGAGGCTGGAATCGAGCACCGGAAAGTCCCTGGAGCAGAACTCCAGCACCGGTCGCTGCATCTCAAACGAAGGAAGCATGAATGTGCCATAGCCGAGAACAAGGCCCCTGACAATCGGCGAGCGCGATTTTTCCTAATTCCGCGAGCCACCTTGGTTGATCGTGGTCAAAATTAAAACCCAGAAACACTGGATCAGGACCGCCACTGGCAACTGAAGCAAAGGGGGCATCGAATAAACCAAGCTCACACCTGGCAACCAGACGCACCACACCGCAATCTGCGTTGGTATCATTTTTTTATTTATAAAATCCCAAGAAAAAATCGCCTCAACAGCGGAAGTTCGAAACCGTTCTTTCTGCCAAGCCAGATAAGCGACCACCAAGGGGTTCACAACAAGTGGGCTGAAAAACAACTGATCAACCGCCACCTTCATAAACACAACGTCCCAAGTGTTGCCGACACCGAACCATCCGCCTTGGATGCGATAAAAAAAATCAACTATGAGCCCGAGCAAGGCCCAGAGCGGAGCCATGGAGACGACGCTCCAAAGATTGGGCAAGCGGAATCGGCCTTTTTGAAAAAACACAACTCTCATGACCTCTGGAAGCAGGGCGCCGGAAAAAATATAGCTCACGACCGCAAAGACGTAGCCCATCTGACTGCGAACCGTTCCGACGCGGGCCAGAAATTCCCGGGTTCCATTGTGAAAAAGATAAAGCGCGATAAAGCAGACCATCACCGCCTGCAGGAGAAGACCCGGAAGGATATTCGTGCGGGCGGCCTGCAGACCCTTGCTGAAAGCCGATCGAAGGGTCAATTCCCCGGTCCTTCCAAAAAGATGGTCCCGGCACGGCGACGGGCGTGCAATCCACCAGGGAGGTTGACTTTGGCTGGGGCATTCGGTCCTTCTAACAGGGAAAGAACTCGACGGGTTTCCACCAATCCCGGCTCGAGAACTCCCGCCTCGCGCAACCAACGCAGCACCGTGCGGGCTCGGAGAGCGGGATGCATCGCCCGGAGTTCGGAGCAGGACAACGCTCCGCCTACATCGGGCACAAGCGAAGCCATCCAATCCTCCTCCTCCCTTAAAATAGCGGCCGCCCGCAAAATCGCCTGGCGAAACGACGGGCCTACCGCCGACTCCAATGCCGGAAGAACATGAAGACGGATTTTGTTTCGGGTGTGAATGGCATCCGCATTCGACGCATCCTCACGAAAGGCGACGCGATGGGCTTTCTGATAAGCTGCGATCTCGGCACGGGTCACACCAAGAAGAGGCCTGTGGATTTTCAATCGGCCTTGTATGGACAATGGTTTCATGCCACCCAATCCGGCAGCGCCGCTTCCACGAAGAAAATTAAAAAGACACGTCTCCACCTGATCATCGGCATGGTGGGCCAGCAGGATTGATCCACAGCGGTGCCGAGCGGCGCATTCGGCAAAAAAGGATCGCCGGAGATCACGGGCGGCGAGTTCGAGCGATTTTTTTTCCGCCTCGGCATAATCGGATGTCCAGGCACGGGCTAGCTCGATGCTCAGTCCCATACGATCCGCTGTTCGCTTGACCAAGCGCGCATCGAGCTTGGAACTCGCTCCGCGAAGCCCGTGATCCAAGTGACAGACGACCATTTTTTGGAAACCCAATGCATGCAGGGCGTGCAGAAGAACCATCGAATCACGCCCCCCCGACACGCCAACAAGGAATTTTTTACGCTTTGGAAGCCCCTCCACGGCGGCTTCCAAAGCGACTAAAAACGGATCGCGTGTCCTACTTGGAGATTTTTTCGGCACCGAAATACGTGTGAAGTGCCGGAGGCAGGTTGACCGAGCCATCAGGCTGCTGGCCGCTCTCGAGGATCGCCACGTAGAGTCGGGCCAGAGCCGTACCGGAACCATTCAGGGTGTGGCAAAAGCGGTTTTTGCCGTCCTCCGCTTTGTAGCGGAGGTTCATGCGGCGGGCTTGGAAATCCTCGAAGTTTGTACAACTGGAAACCTCCAAATACGCATTCTGCCCAGGCGCCCAAACCTCGATATCGTAGGTTTTTGCCGCCCCGAATCCCATATCACCCGTGCAAAGCTCAATGACACGGTAGTGCAGGCCGAGAATCTGGAGGACCCTTTCGGCATCACGGGTCAGGGATTCCAGTTCGGCCCGGGAGTCTTCCGGTGCACAAATTTTGACCAACTCGATCTTGTCGAATTGATGCATCCGAATGAGGCCCCGCGTCTCACGCCCGGCCGATCCCGCTTCGCGACGGAAGCAAGGGGTATACGCCGCGTATTTGATTGGGAACTGGGCCGTCGGGACGATTTCCTCGCGGTGGAGATTGGTCACGGGAACCTCGGCCGTCGGAACGAGAAAAAGCCCGCCGCCATCCACTCCATACATATCCTCCTCGAATTTCGGCAACTGCCCGGTTCCAACCATGCATTCCCGCTTCACAAGAAACGGCGGGCTCACCTCGGTATAGCCATGCTCACGCGTGTGCAGATCGAGAAGAAAATTTAAAATGGCCCGCTCCAGACGCGCCCCCGCGCCGGTGTAGACGGCAAACCCACTCCCGCTGATCTTGGCTCCGCGGTCGGGATCAATGAGACCGAGCGACTCCGCGATGGCCACGTGATCCCGTGCCTTTTCGATCGCCGGCTTTTCTCCGAACTCGCGAATGAGCGGGTTGTCAGCGGCCTCGCGACCGACAGGCACCTCGGCTTGAGGAAGATTCGGGAGGATCAACAGGAGATCTGTTTGCTCTTTGGTGAGCGCGTCCGTTTCGAGCGTGAGTTCCTGCATCGTGGCGGCGTGGGATTTCACCTCCTCCTCGAGTGCGGCGGTATCCTGCTTTTGGGAGCGGAGTTTGCCGATTTCCTTACTCAGGCGGTTCCTTTCCCCTTGTAAGGTTTGAAGGCGCGTTTCGGCGGCACGACGGCGCACGTCGATGGCCAGAATGGCATCTATGGTTTCAGAATGCCCGTTCGCACGGGTCGCGAGTCGGGATTTGGCGAGGTCGGGTTGTTCCCTTAAAAATCGAATATCAAGCATGAGTTGGACAGAATGAATAAAATCGTCAGAATGCAGGAAGCAAATTTACGAACAGATGTCAGCGCAATTCCGCGATTACTACCAAACATTAGGAGTTTCCAAAACCGCCACACCTGCGGAAATCAAATCCGCATTTCGCAAACTGGCTCGCCAATTCCACCCCGATACGGCCAAAGATAAAAAGGCCGCCGAGGAGAAATTCAAGGAGATCAACGAGGCCTACGAGGTGCTCGGAGATGCCGAGAAGCGCAAACGCTACGATGAATACGGCCAAAACTGGCAGCATGGTCCACCACCCGGCAGCGGCTTCCGTGGCGGCGCACGCGGCCCCGGCGGCGGGTTCCGGCAAGCCCCGCGCTCGGCGGGTTCCGATGAGGACTTTGAATTCGGAGGCACTGGATTCAGCGATTTTTTTGAGCAGATGTTCGCAGGCCGCCGCGGATCGCGATCGGGCTTCGAGGAGGCCCCGCAACGCGGTCAGGATGCCGAAGCCGACATTCTTGTAACCTTGGAGGAGGCGCTGAATGGCTCGACCCGCCAGATTTCTTTCCGCCGGGGATCCTCAAAAAAACTCGAAACCTTCACTGTTAAAATTCCCAAGGGGATCCGCGAGGGCCAGCGTATCCGGCTCGTCGGTCAAGGCGGCACAGGAGCTTCCGGCGGCGGTTCAGGCGACCTGTATCTCCGCGTCAAATACCAGCGCCATCCGGATTTTGAAATCGACGGGGCCGACCTCCACTTTGAACTCGAAATTCCCGCATGGGATGCGGTTCTGGGGAGCAATGTCGCCGTGCCCACGCTCGGCGGCCGGGCGAAATTGAAGATCCCTGCCGGCACTCAGTCCGGCAAAAAGTTTCGTCTTCCCGGCATGGGTTTGCCGATCGGCGAGGCGAAACGCGGCGACCTTTATGCCGTGGTGAGCATCACCATTCCGACAGCCCCCACAGCGAAAGAAAAAGCCATCTGGGAACAGTTGGCCGAACTCCACCGGGATTAGTTTTCCGATCGGGGATGGGCTGCCAGATAGGCGGCCTTCAAACGCTCTACAGTGACGTGCGTGTAAATCTGGGTGGTGGAAAGGTTGGCATGGCCAAGCAGTGTTTGAACGCTTCGCAAGTCCGCCCCGTTGTCCAAAAGATGCGTCGCAAAGCTGTGACGCAATTTGTGAGGCGAGAGATCCGAGGGCAACCCGGCTTGCAAAAGTCTCAATTTGAGAAGCGCGTTGACCGCCCGCGACGTGATACGGCGGCGGGATTTGTTGAGAAAGAGCGGCCCGCTATGGATGCGCGCGGCTTGGCGGTATTTTGAAATGGCCTCCAGTGCGGGACCGCCGACCGGACATACCCTTTGGCGCGCTCCCTTGCCCATCACGCGCGCTGTCTCGCTGATCGGATCCAAGTCCCCGACATCCAATCCGACTAGCTCCGAGAGACGCATTCCGGTGGAGTAAAAAAGCTCGATGATCGCCGTGTCACGGCTTGCCATCCAAACCGGTGCCTGCTTGGTTTTCTCATGCTTCGCGGGTGCCTCCACAAGATTGGTGACCTGCGAAGTGGTCAGAAATCGAGGAAGTTGCTTTTCCTTTTTGGGCAACAAAACATCCACCAGAACATTGCGCGCAACCACCCGGCGCAGGAGCAAAAAGGCATGAAAAGCGCGCAACGAGGCAAATCGCAACCGCACGCTGGCGCGGGCCATTCCGCGCTTCATCAACTCCAGCATCCAGGCACGGTAATCATCTGCGGAAACCTCGGCCCACGAGGGCTCGGGCCTGAAGGCTCGAAAGGCCTCTATCGAAGTCCTGTAAGCCGAAATGGTATGGGCCGAAACATTCTTTTCCGCCTCGAGATAGCGCAGGAATTCCTCCTTGTGACGATCGGGACGCACCGGCCCGCGGGCTTGCGTTTTTTTGGAAGTCAGGCGTTTCAGAATCGGTACGGCTGCAGAAGGATCGTTGACGTTTGCGGACGACCGCCGCCAGGGACGGATGTGAGAATCGGAACCTCTTTGCGACCCGGACCGAGCACGATTTGATGCTCGAATGAGCCATCGGATCGCACTGGCACATGGCATCCATCAATTTGAATGCTCGCCTGCGGATGCGTCCTCCCGCTCACGCTGATCCGGGTATCCGTGCTGAACTCCGTTGGAACGGCATTGGAAAAAGACGAGGCATTCTCCGAAGCGCCCCAACTGCTGGAGGCATTCTCCCAACTCGAAGCCAATTGCTCCAGACTGGATAGCCCAGCCTGAGACCAACTGGATAGGACCGCATTGCTCCAAGAGGCACTGGTGGATTCCAGCCAACTGCTCAGGGTGTTCCACGAAGCCGACAATCCCGAAGCGCTAGTCTCCATCCCCGCATTCCAGGAACTCGAAACAGGACCAGAAGCGAAGGTCTCCGCAGCCGAACTCCAACTGCTTTGCGCGGCCGCGCTCCAACTGCTTTGCGCTGCGGCATTCCAACTACTTTGCACGGCCGTCCCCGAACTGCTTTCGGCAGACCCGCTCCAGCTCGATAGAGCCGCCGCGACCCAACTGGTGAGTCCGAAGGAGACGCGCTCAAGCAATCCCGCTGAAGTCGCGTTCCAAGAGGAGGATGTTAATTCCTGTTTGAGTTGCGAAAAAGCGCTGAAGAGGCTGCTTTCGGCCTGACCCAGCTGCAGTCGGGCGATCGTCTCGGCAAGCTCGCCCGAACCGAGGCGCTCGTTGAGAATGTGGCGGATAGCGGCATGGAGTTCCTCCGAACTCATCGACATGCTCGACAGGTTTTCCATGAAGGCACTGCCTAGAAGAGCGGTTAAAATTCCACGCTCCTTTTCCTCGAGAGGAAATACTTTGGCCCTTTGAGCTTGGGCTCCACCGGAGTGGATGTGGCCCGCGCCCGCCTTCCGCTCTCCGGAAAAAGAACGCTCTATGCTTTGCACGAGCTGATTGAAGCTGAGATGGAGCGGGATCGTCGCGAAGTCGAACTGGGTGGATTCTGAAATCCTATTGCGCGGTGTGA
>JALQZP010000003.1:19491-47984 GCA_023258235.1 Terrimicrobiaceae bacterium
AAACCGGGCTTGATCTGCCAATGACATTCCATTGTTTTGAGCGGTAGAAGCCGATCTCCACGACATAACTTTCTCCCGAGGAGTTCACGGGAATATACCAATTCCGCGTTTCAAAGGAGACTTCGATTTCACGCTCGATCGTGGACCCACCCGATTCGACGCGAAGGTGACAGGGACCACCTGGATGCCTTGAAATATCAATATCCCAATAGGTAAAGAGCCAGTTCGGATCCTGGGCCACCAAGAAAATGGAATTCCCGCCATAACTGCGGGGAAGAGGTCCAAGATCATCAATCGAAATCGGAGCCGGTGTGGATTTGGATGAGGAACGCTTTGAGATACTCGCTTTTCCCTTCCCATCGGGCATCTTTTCCCGGGATTCGGACAAAACGGTTTCGACGGACAGCTTTTCTTTCTTAGTCCGAGAGACGGAAGATCTTTTCTTCTGGGCAGATGTCGTGGACGCCAACTTTGGGGTCGAGCTGGTTTTGGCTGTTCGACGAACTGGCTTGGGCTTTTCGCCCGCCGTTTCTTTTTTTCTGATCATAGTTTGTGGCCTCCGTTAAGATGTGAGCTTTCTCTTAATGACGATCCCTGGAGTATGCAAGTGCGATATCCGGCGCAAGTGGACTTATTCTGGTGGGTGTTTTCCCACCTTGCAAGACATTAGCAACCCCCTTTTTGTGAAGACAAAGCGAAACCCTCACTCCCAAAACATGGACACAGAAAGAAGAAGCCGGATGTCGACTTGCATCGACGATCCGGCTTCCACCCTACCCATGAAAGAAATCAAAAACTAAGCTGGTGACTCGGCTTTGGAGCGTTCTTTTTTGCTCAATGCACGGCGCAGTTTGCGAAGTGCGATGTTTTGAAGTTGGCGAATGCGCTCACGAGTGACCCCAAATTTCACCCCCACTTCCTCGAGTGTCTTGCTTTTTTGACCATCCAAACCGAAGCGGGAATTGATAATTTTGCGCTCACGGTCGTCCAAGACATCGAGCAAGTCGCCAACTTCATCACGAAGATCTTTGTCGCGAAGGATTTCATAGGGATCAAAACTTTGGTCGTCCCCAATAATGTCTCCCAAAGCGGTCGAGTCGTCATCACTGATGGGTTGGTCCAGCGAGGTGGGACGAATCGCCGCACTTTTGAGCGCGGCAACCTTGGCTTCGGCCATGCCGACCTCTTCGGCAAGCTCTTGGTCGGTAGGCTCTCGTCCGAGTTCCTCTGTTAACTGGGCGGAAACCCGGCGCAGCTTTGCGATCTTGTCCACAAGGTGAACCGGCAACCTGATGGTTTTACTCTGGTTGGCAAGAGCGCGCTTGATGGACTGCTTGATCCACCATGCCGCATAAGTGCTGAGTTTGCCCCCTTTTTGAGGGTCGAAACGCTCGACCGCTTTCATGAGACCGATATTCCCCTCGGAAATAAGATCGAGCAAAGGCAGGCCGAAATTCGAGTAGTCGCGGGCGATTTTGACTACGAGGCGAAGGTTGGAACGCACCATTTTATGGCGAGCCTCTTGATCCCCCTTTTTAATGCGACGGGCCAAGACCACCTCTTCTTCGACGGTAATAAGGGGGTATTCTCCGATTTGACGGAGGTATAATTGGAAACCTGTATCTGTGTCTTCAAATGCCATAGTTTTGTTTTTTTAAGTTACGCAATCGTGACGTACCCCCTCGCCAATCAAGTCAAAAGGATTCGTCCTGAAGTTGGACAATCCCCCCTCGAAAAACGTTCAAAAAAATTTTAATTCCTCGTCGAAGAAGAGAGGAAACGGCTCAAGAAAGCGGCTTCTTGAGTCGTGAGACTGCCTTGGGGAATAGCTGCAGCGAGGCTCTGGGCCTCCGTCAAGCGGTCGTTGGCAGCGAGCACACTCGCGAAAATGGCTTTCTGCCATGGTTCCAGGCTCGCAGGATTGACACGATAGTCCCCGTTTTCCAATTCAAAGACCGCTTTCGCTTTGCGTCCCTCACAAAGCAATCCGAGAACGTAGGTCATACGGCAAGGGATATCATTCGGGTACTGATTCGCCCTGGATTCCAACTCAACCAAGGAAACCGGCATTTTGAGAACGAGCTTGGTGTTATCAAGCGAGTCCAAAACGAGCGGCTCATTTTTCAATGAGGGACTTTTCACGGCGCCCTCCAAAAACTCGAATAAATGCTGAGAATCCCGTTGATTTCTGACAAGCGGGGCGAGGAGTTTGAAATTTTCGAACGCAAAGGCCGGATCCTGGAAAAGCACGGCCAAATTTTCCCGCACGAGGTCCCATTCCTCCGCAATTATGAGATGTCTGAAAATTTCGCCCGTCGACTCAGGTTGAGATTCGTGGAGCGCAATAGCCTTCCGATAAATGGTGTCCGCATTGGCCTGGTCGCCGCGCATCTTCAGGGACTGGGCGAGGAATGGAAGTGTGTCGCGGGCGGGAAGCGGATTTGCAGGATTCCGGAGAGCCGCATCGATTTCACTCCACCGACGCCCCCGCGACGCCGCCTCAATCCACAACAGAAATGCCTCCCGGGATTGAATGGCCTCCGACAGCGGCAAAAGCGCCAACGCCGCCTCGGGTTGGTCGTTTTTGAGCATCCAGCGAATGACCGGCTCCCTCTGGTCAAAACGGAGATTCAAGGCCCGCTTAACCTGGGCTTGAATGAGACCATCCCTGGCGGAGGGATCCATCTGCATCTGAATTTCATCGGCCAACAAAAGCGATTCGGCGGTGGCGGCGGGATGCGAGCGATACTGCTCGATCCACTTCATACGATCGTTGTTGACAAGCCCGGGCGTGAGAAGCCCCAATCGAAGCGCGTCCAAACCCTCCGCATCGTTGAATTTGGACATTTTTTGGAGGAGTCGATTTATTTCTGGGGCCCGACTCGTCAACAAGTCGGGCCGACCCATCAAATATTGGACCAGCGCAGAAAGCGTGGCAGGGTTTTCCTGCACACCCAACGCCAATCGAAGTTCGTTTTCTTGGGCGGAAAAGTTACCCTGACTCGCGTAAGATTCGGCCTTGATCAAATACGGATAAGCGGGCTCCTTCCATCGATCGGCGACGCGCCTAGCGACTACTTGCGCTTCACTGTGTTCGCCGTATTTGACGAGGGCCTTCACTCGATTTTTGAAATCCTCCAGCGAAGCCCGACGCGATTTCGTGACAATCAGATGGTAATAAGTCGAGCGGGCATCCCCCTCCGCATCGAGCAGACGAGCCAGCAAACGCGCGGCATCAAAGTGCTCCGGATAGGCTCCCAGAGCCAAGACGACACTGGCTCGCGCCTCTTTCGTTTTGTTCTCGGCGAGTTGCCTTACCGCAAGTTCGGAATAGCGCCGAGCCTCGGCTTGAGCCAGTTGGGAGCGAAAGAACGAGACGATCCAGAACCCAACAAAAAAGATGAGCCCCCATTTAAGCAGCTTATAAAAACGACCTTTTCCGATACCGAAATTGGGCGTCAGTCTTCGCTGATAGAAAACAGGGTGCATGGGAAATCATGAACCGACTCGAACAGCCCGGGTTTTATCCAGCTTGAGAATTCCGGACTCACCAACGGGCAAAGAGGATTTGGGATCGACCACCTTGGCACCACGCCATTGGACGCTGCCGCCCTCAATGAGACGCCGGGCATCCGACCGGGAGCGGGTCGTCTGGAAACATACGGCCAAGGCCTCCACGACGAGCGAAATAAAGTCCCTCGCACCGGTCGGCACGAATACGGGCAGGTCGGCCGACTCGAGATCTTTGGAGCTGAAGCGGGTATTGAAATCCTCGAGCGCCGCTTGCGCCAGTTCCTCACTGTGAAAGCGGGCTGTGATGCGGCGAGCAAGGCTTTTCTTGGCCTCCATCGGATGCATTCCCTCGGGCAGGGATTCGTGAAGGAGAACATCGTAATACCTCACCATCAGCTCATCACTGATGCTCATGATTTTTCCAAACATCGTTGCCGGGACATCGGTGAGGGCGACATAGTTGCCAAGACTCTTGCTCATCTTTTGATGGCCATCGAGGCCCTCCAGAATGGGCATCACCATGGCCACCTGCTGCGGCAACCCCTCTTCACGCTGAAGATCGCGACCGACCATGATGTTGAAAAGTTGGTCCGTTCCACCGAGCTCGACGTCGGCTTTCACCATCACGGAATCCCAACCTTGCATGATGGGGTATTGGATTTCGTGGGCGCGAATCGGTTGTCCCTTATCCAAACGGGAGCGGAAATCCTCGCGAACGAGCATTTGCTGAAGGGTCACACGGCTGTTGAGCTTGATAACCTCCTCGAAACTCATGCCCTCAAACCACTCGCCGTTGAAAACAATGCGGACGCGGCTGCGATCCAGGATTTTGAAAGCCTGCTCCTGAAAACTCTTGGCATTGGCCAAAACCTGGTCATGCGTGAGTTGCGGACGGGTGACCGAGCGACCGCTGGGATCGCCGATCATGGCGGTGAAGTCCCCAATGATCAGGATGGCCTCATGCCCCTGATCTTGGAAATCACGCAATTTGGAAAGGGCGATGCTGTGGCCGAGATGGATATCGGGGGCCGTGGGATCGACCCCGAGCTTGACCCGAAGCGGGCGGCCGAGCTGAAGCTTGGCGGAAAGCTCCTCTTCGCTGATAACTTTGGCGCACCCGCGCATTAAAAATGAAATATCTGACATGAAAGCGTTATTAGCGGGATTTGTTTAACAACTCACGGACTTCGTCAATGGTCATTTCCTTGTGGAGTTTGGAATCTTGGTCAAGCGCCCCTTGCGCGGCACCCTTGAGCCCGAATGCACGCGTGGGAACCGCCGCTGAAGGCGTGGAGGCCACTTTGGAGGATTGAAAAAAGGGATCCGTCCTGACGCCCTTGACGCGATAGGCCTCGTCTTTGCCGAAAACATCGCCCCGGGACTGGTATGCCGATGAACCTGTCCCATAAATCTTCTTTCCGAGCCATGGGTTTTTGAGCCCGAGAAACGACCTCACTTCGGAATAACTCTGGATCCGAGCGTCCTTCACTCCTTGGTAGCTCTTGCTCGAAATCGACGCGGGCTTCACCCAAGAGGACCCCGTCGAGCCAAAGTTCTTGTTCTGAAACTGGCTCGCTTGACTCCGATCCGGGGAGTTGATGCGATCCATCAGTTTTTTTTCCTGCACTTGAGCATTCGCGACGTCGGACATCGCCAAGCCGAGGAGAGCGAGAATGATCCAATTCCCGCGCATCACTCAGCGCGGAGTCACGGTCTGTTCAACCACAAAATCAGGCTCGGACTTCAACGAGGCCTGCGTCTTGTATGTCTCGGCGGGACGCATGTCTCTGGTCGAGATTTTTTCCCTGAACTCGATGCGCTCGCGGGGATTGATCACAACGATCCCCTCTTCGGGCTTGAATGCCCGGTCATCAGACCAACGATCCACGATGGCGCCGGAGGAATTGTAGGTCAAAATCTCGATCCTTTGAGTGGTTGGAAAATCGAGTCTCGCGAGGGATTTGGAATTGTTGCGAACGGTGTAGGTGACCTCGATTTCCCTTTGGTCCTTGATGACCGGGCTTCCGGGGTCGACTTGCAATGAAGCCTCCTCAAGCTGACCCGAAGCCGAGCCCAGCTTCACATCGGCAAACATGTCGGTGAAAAAATGACTCACCTTTCCGAGGGCTGAATCATACTCGCGGCGAGGCACGCGGGGATACCCTTTGGATGGGGACTCGATTCGCTGGTAATTGGCATCGTCAACGACGCTGGTCAAAAAAAAGGGACTCGCTTCATCGGGTGGCTTGATAGCGAATGCCGTGGCTGCATCCGGCGACTGGGCGCCGGCATCCAAAAGCGACACCATAACGAGGGTGGCAGCGAAGAGGTATTTCATGCCCCAAATATCTAACTGCAGGTGCCCATGGTTGCAATTCCTATCAACTGGCATAGACTGGCACCGCCGTTGCCGAACTTATCCGGCATCGCAAATTCGTTAGATTAGCCGAACCATGAACCGATTTGTTTTTCTCCTCTGTATAGCCTTGGCGCTTTTTCAGAGTCATCTGATGGCGGGATCGAAAAAAAGCCCTGACGTTACCATCCGCCTCCATGCTCAAGGCGACAAAGCCGTCGGTGAATCTTTTGTCACCGAGGTCGAACTCACCAACCCAAAGCAGAGGATCTTCATCCAAAAAGTGCCCGTTATCAGCGAGCGGGACATTAAGACATTTTATGCCTTTCCGGGAAATGATGGCATGATCGGCGCTTACTTCCGACTCGATGCCCATGGCACGAACAAGCTCTTCCAGTTCACCCAAGAGGAAAAGGGCCGCATCGGCGTGGTGCTGATCAATGGCCGCATCGCCTCGGCCATCATGATTCAACCAGGCAGCAATGATGGCATTTTCTATGTTCCGGGCGGCTTCCTGCCTCAAGAGATAGCGCTCTTGCAAAAAAAATTCCCGATCATCGGAAGGGAATCGGAATTCGGTAAAAAGCCACCAGCCCCTAAAAAAGAAGTCGCACAGTGATCGCCCGCCGGTTTTTTCTCATTATGGCCTTAATAGGGCCTATTCATGCGGCGATGTTTGATTTTCCGACGGACAACCACGCTCTCATCGAAGAGAAGCCCGAGGATTTTTACATGTATGTGGACCGCCATTTCGAAGGCGTCTCCACGAAGGTTTGGGAAGGCGGATCCTTCGGCTACGTGAGAGGGCCCCAGCGTCAGGGCGAGGAAGTCATCTACTTGCAACTCCACGAAGGCATCGATATCGCTCCAACCCGGCGGGACGCCAGCGGAAAACCGCTGGATGACATCCGGGCATCGGCCGCAGGCAGGATCGCCCATGTGAGTCATGAGGCCGGTGCTTCCAACTACGGACGCTACATCGTGATCGAACACGATATCGAAGGCAGTCCCGTGTATACCCTCTATGCCCATCTCTCTTCGATCTCCGTCGAAGCGGGCCAAAAAGTCGCGCAGGGCGAAGTGATCGGCCGCATGGGTTTCACCGGTGCCGGCATCAATTGCGAGCGGGCACACCTGCACTTTGAAATCGCGCTTCTCTTAAGCACGGATTTTGAACCTTGGTATAGGCGTTATTTCAGCGGAACGCCGAACAAACACGGACCTTATCACGGATACAACCTCTCCGGGATCGATCCGGCCAAAGTCCTTCTCGAATGTGCAAAAAATCCCTCTTTTCGATTCAGTGAGCACATTCGAGGACAGGAGGCTTTTTATAAAATCACGATTCCCAACTCCCCCTCCCTCTCGTTCCTCCATTCCTACCCGTGGCTTGTGTCCAACGGCGAGGATGCCTCTCCCCCGGCATGGACCGTCGCATTCAATCGCTATGGCACTCCGATCGGCGCTTCAGCCTCGTCGAAGGCCGCTGCCGCTCCGGAGATCACATGGATACGCGAGACCCCCTTTACTTACAACCTCACCACACGCGGGATCATAGCTGGATCCAAAAGCGGCCCGCACTTCACAGATTCGGGCAAACGATTTTTAGACCTCCTTGCAGGAAAAGGGCAAAAAAGCCCGTTTGATAATTAAATCAGCAAAAGACTTGCCAGTTCCGACATTCCCTGTAGTTTCAAACGTTCCTATGGCAAAAACAGCATGGCTCGAGCGCAATAAGCGCAAACAGAAAACAGTTGAAAAATACGCGGCACTTCGCGCTGAGTTGAAAGCAAAGAAAGACTATGCTTCCCTCGCGCAACTCCCTCGCGACGCAAGTCCGACCCGCCTCGTGAACCGCTGCCGCATCACCGGCCGTCGCCGCGCATTCCTCCGCCGCTTCCAGATTTCGCGTATCACGTTCCGCGAGTTGGCATCGAATGGAATGATCCCTGGCGTCACCAAGTCCAGCTGGTAATACACTTCAATCTGGGCGCTTTTGTAAAAGGGCGCCCAAGATTTACTGATTCCTCCAGACATGCTCCCACACTGGAAGAAAAATCCGATGCTCGGTTTGGGTATCGGTGTTGGCTTAGTGGGAGCTGTAGCCCTCGCTGTAACCCGTGGCACCCGACGTTCTCCCAGGGAACCGATACCGGACGCCATTTCGCCCACTATTTTTGCCACACGTGTGGCACAGACCTCGAAGGGCCAGATTGTTTACCACATCTGCGGATCCGGGGAGCCACTCGTTTTTCTACACGGCTATTTCCTGGGAGCCTCCTCCTACGAGTGGTCCAAAGTTTACTCCCACTTTGCAATGGACCGCGAGGTCATTGCGCCCGATCTGATCGGGTTCGGCGAATCCGAGCGCCCATCACAGGCGATGGATGCGAGTGATATTGCCGACAGTATCGCCGAGTTGCTGCGTCAGATTGTTGCGGGTCGCCCGGTTGCCCTTGTAGCCAGCGGAATCACTTGCCAAATCGCATTGCTCCTCGCATCCAGACATCCCGAACTCATTTCGCGCATGGTGCTGTTCATGCCAACGACATTGCGCACGCCCGCTCAATCCCATGCGCTGGGAATGGGATTTGCCCAAGGGCTTCCCTGCCTAAAACGCTTTATTTACCGCAACCACCTCGCCCGGGCCCCGTTCATCAAAAATTGGCTCATGCGTGCGGGTTTCTCCAAACCCGAAAATGTGACGGACGAAACCGTCAATATTCTCACCACTTGCGCCCAACAGTATGGGGCGGAACATGCCATTCTCGGTTTTTTGCGAAATCGACGCCGATTCCACGTTGAGGATCGTCTCGCCAATGTGGCCGCTCCTGTCCATATTCTGTGGCCCGAGGCCGCCAAGGGATTCGATCTGGCCGAGGCTTCCGACCTTTGCAGTAAACTCCGAAACCCAAGTCTCCAACCTCTCCCCGGGGCTGCGGCTTTTGCTCCGATGGAAATGCCCGCCGAAATCAGCGCAGCCATTTCGCAATGGCTCGACGCCGGATTCTCCAAGGCAAACGTCGCCTGACCAAGACCCATGCCGGAAATCAAAAAACCAGCCCAAAGGATAGTTTTGGTTCGCCATGGCGAAACCGAATGGAGCCTGAACGGACGTCACACTTCGACCACGGATATCCCACTCACTGCGGAAGGCGAGCTTCGGGCGAATGTTCTAAGACCCTTTCTCTCCGGGTGGAATTTCGGCCTTGTCCTTTGCAGCCCCCGGCTGCGCGCCCGCCGGACCTGCGAATTGATAGGCTGGGGAGAGAAAGCCCAATCAACCGACGATCTTGTGGAATGGAATTACGGGATTTACGAGGGCCTGACGACACCTGAAATCCGCAAGTCCGTGCCGGACTGGACGGTTTTCACCAAACCTTGCCCGAATGGCGAATCCGCAAACGATGTGGCAACACGAGTGGATCGCGTGATTCAGTGCGTCCGCGACTTTGGCGGAGACACACTCATTGTTTCCCATGCCCACTGCCTGAGGGTGCTGACGGCGCGATGGCTCGGAATGGAGCCTGAAGGCGCACGATTTTTCCGTTTGGAGACGGGAACCTGGAGCCTTCTTGGGTACGAGCACTCGAACCCGGTTTTACACGTCTGGAGCGCTCCACCGGCATCGCTCCAAGTCGATTGAAGCTTTTTTAATCGACCGCCCGCACCTGTGCCGCAAGCACGTCCGCAACGCGGCTCATTTCGGATCTTGTATTGTAAAAATGAGGGCTGAATCGAAGCCACTTTTCGCCTGCGCGGTTGGTACGAAGCGAGGCCGTGATGTTCGCCGCCTCCAATGCGGCAAACAATCGAGCGCTTTCCTTCAAGGGATGCCTCGCCGTCAGGATTCCCGAGCGCAGCGGATCACCGGCACGAGGGGAAAGAAATTCAAAGCCCATCTCACCCAGGAGGGATTCCAAAAAATCCCTGCAATCGAGGATGGAAGCCTGCACGCGATCGATCCCCGTTTCCAAAAGCATTTCCAGACTGGCCTTCATGCCATACATGCCGGCTATGTTGAGCACTCCCGGTTCATAACGCCGCGCCGTTTCCTCGAAAACAATCTCTTCCTGCGCGACAAAGTCGGGGGATTTGACATTCCATGCCCCCAACAATGTGGGGCGACAGATTTCAAAGTTCCGCCTCGCCACATAAACGATTCCTATCGCCAAAGGCCCGAGCATCCATTTGTGGGCATCCGCGCTTAAAAAATCGACATACTTCACGCTGAGAGGCGCGGCCCCGATGGTTTGAATGGCGTCCAACGAAAAAAGCACCCCCCTCGCCTGCAGCATGCGGCCGATGGCATCGACATCGATCCGCCGCCCGCTCAAGAAGTGACAGGATGCGAGAGCGACAAGGCGGGTCCGGGGCGTGATCGCCGCCTCCACCAACGCCGGAGTGATTCCTCCCGGCACCGCCGGATCAAGCCGGCGCAACACAACACCCCTGTCTTGAAGCGCCATCCACGGATAAACATTCGAGGGGTAGTCGTCCCCGTAATAAATCAATTCGTCTCCGGGCACCCAATTCAAGCCATTGGCAAAAAGGCTCAACCCTAGCGATGTCGGCCCGAGCAAGGCCACCTCGCCCGCATCCGCGCCTATGAGACTGGCACAAAGGGATCGCGTGCGGGCGACATCGCGAAGCACATCCCCGAACTCCTGATGCTGACGGCAACTCGCCTGCGCATGAGCGCTCATCGCATCCGCAGCACACCGGGGCAAAATCGTCACGCCGGCATGGGCCAGGAATATCCCGCTTTCAACAACCGGAAACTCACGGGCGCGATCACGCTCGTCGTCAAAAATACTCACGCTCGAGTCTCCTCGGCCTCTTTAATGAGTTTCCAGAAATCATTGGTCTTGGCGAGCCCGCTGTCTTCTTCGTCGAGCGGGAGGTTGGATCGGAACAAAAAATCGCGGATCGTGTTTTTGTGGAGGACGCGGTGCACCAACAAGCCCTCGGCATGATGCTCAAAATAAATGCGGTAATCCTTGGCGCGGTAACGGAGAAGCGAGCGCCCGTCACGCGATACCCGCCCGAAACGGTCTCTGTCGAGCGATTCCAAATCCCCCGGTAGAAATTGGAACTCGGAGAGCAAATCAAGTTGAAGATCTTTAGGAAGCGCCGCCATTTCGGAAGCGCTGATTTTGTTGAATATCACCTGAAACACCGCAAAGCATTGGCCCGATCCCCTCATGGTTGGCAAGAATCCTTTTTTTCGAGAGAACTGATTGCCACCCGCCTCAAAATCTGGGAATAGTCAGCCTTCTCCCTTATGTCCAAAAAAACCACATCCCTCGCCACAGAAAACCGGGTCTTCAAACCTTCCAAGTCCTTTTCAAAGACTGCGCACGTGAAAAGCTTTGAAGATTATAAAAAGCTCCACGCCCAATCCCTCAAGAATCCCGAAAAGTTTTGGGCAGGCGAGGCCGCCGAGCTTGTTTGGAAGAAAAAATGGACGAAGGTTCTGGATTGGAAGCTACCCTTTGCAAAATGGTTCGTAGGCGGACAACTCAACGCCAGCGAAAATTGCCTGGATCGTCATCTCGACGGACCCCGTCGCAATAAGGCCGCCATCATCTGGGAGGGGGAACCCGGCGAGCGCCGCACCCTCACCTTCCAGCAACTCCACCGCGAAGTCTGCGTATTCGCGAATATCCTCAAGCGGAACGAAGTCAAAAAAGGCGACCGCGTTTTAATTTACATGCCGCTCATTCCCGAAGCGGTCATCGCGATGCTGGCTTGCGCCCGCATCGGAGCGGTTCACTGCGTTGTCTTTGGCGGCTTCAGCAGCGACAGCATCAAGGATCGCCTCGCCGATAGCGGAGCGAAGGTCGTGGTCACGGCCGATGGCGGATACCGCCGAGGCCAGATCGTCTCGCTCAAGCAAAATGTGGACTATGCGCTAAAGGACAACACACAAGTCCATCGCGTGATTGTCGCCCGCCGCACAAGTCTCGAAATCCATATTGAGGAGGGTCGCGATGTGTGGTGGCACCGCGAGGCGGAATACGTCGATGCGAAATGCCCCGCCGTTCCCGTGGATAGCGAACACCCCCTTTTCATCCTCTACACGAGCGGTTCGACCGGCAAGCCAAAGGGAATTCTCCACACCACCGGCGGATACCTCACTGGCACCGCCGCCACGAGCAAGTATATTTTCGATCTGCGCGAGGAGGACATCTACTGGTGCACGGCCGATGTCGGTTGGATCACCGGTCATAGCTATCTGGTTTACGGCCCGCTTGCAAACGGAGCCACTTGCGTCCTGTATGAAGGCGCTCCAAACTGGCCCGAACCCGACCGCTTCTGGAAAGTCATCGAAGAACTCGGTGTCACGATTCTGTATACCGCTCCGACTGCGATCCGTGCATTCATGAAATGGGGTGATGAGTGGCCGGCCAAACACGATCTCTCCTCGCTGAGACTTCTGGGCAGTGTTGGCGAACCAATCAACCCCGAAGCCTGGATGTGGTACCACAAAAACATCGGCGCGGAACGCTGCCCGATCGTTGACACCTGGTGGCAAACCGAAACCGGTGCGATCATGATTTCTCCGCTCCCGGGTGCCACACCGCTCAAACCCGGAACGGCCACACTGCCGTTTTTCGGCATCGATGCCGCCATCGTGGACGACAAAGGCAAGGAGGTCGCTCCGAATGAATCCGGCAAACTTGTGATTCGCAAACCATGGCCAGCCATGCTGCGCACGATCTATGGCGACAAGCCCCGCTACAAAAAACAATACTGGAGCGAGATCAAGGGATGCTATTTCACTGGTGATGGCGCCCGCCGCGACAAGGATGGATACTTCTGGGTCGTCGGCCGCATTGACGATGTGCTGAATGTGGCCGGTCACCGACTCGGAACAGCCGAAGTCGAAAGCGCCATCGTCGGCCATGATTCCGTTGCCGAGGCTGCCGTGGTTGGACGTCCCGACGAAATCAAGGGGCAAGGCGTTGTCGCCTTTGTCATCCTCCGCGAAGGTCAGGCCGCATCCAAAGAACTGGCGGAAAAAATTCGCCGCCATGTTGCTCAAGCCATCGGCCCCATCGCCAAACCCGATGAGATCCGCTTTGCCGAAGCACTTCCAAAAACCCGCAGCGGTAAAATCATGCGACGCCTTCTCAAGCAGATTGCTGCAGGCGAAAGCGTCACTGGAGACACAACGACCTTGGAGGACCTGAGCGTTCTCACCAAGCTGAGCAAGGCCTCCGAAGAATAGGTGCGTTCACGCTTTCTCATCACTGCCTGCGCTTGGATGGCTATAGCCACCCATTCGCGGGCGGAGTGGAAAATCACGGAATCCAACCTCCTTGACTCACCCGCCCCCGGCGTGAGCGTGATCGAGATCCAGTGCCGCAACGACTCGCTTATCGCACGTGTCACCTGTGCCACCTTCGAGGAAAAGGCCTACACCCTTCGCGTCATCGACAGCCCGGATCCAGGCAGGGCCACACTCGCCACCGTTCTCTCAAAATCCCAAGTCATTGCGGGAGTGAACGGGGCGTATTTTCACGCCAACTACACGCCGGTGGGATTGGTCGTTGCGGATGGCAAAACGAAGCACCCCTTTGAAAAAGCAAAACTCTTAAGCGGTATTCTAACCGTCCGAACCGACGGATCTATCTCGATCATTCGTTCCGGGCAATTTTCTGCCAAAGCTCCCCCACCCGCTCAGGCACTTCAATGCGGCCCCATGCTCGTCGAGAAAACCAAACCTGTCGCCGGATTGAATGATAAAAAATCCGCTCGCCGCACGGCGGTCGCAACCGGTCCCAAAGGAAAAATCGCCATCGTTTACATCTCATCCGTAACCTTGGCCGACGCCGCGCAAATCCTCTCGCTTCACAACCTATTCGAGTCATGGAGACCGACAACCGCACTGAACCTTGATGGCGGAAGCTCAAGCGGATTCTGGACTCGAAGTGGCACGCACCTTCCAGAGATCAAACGCGTCAGGAATTTCTTGGCTATAGCCCCCCGAAAAAACGCAAGTTAGCAGGCTCGCTTTTGCGATACCCCTGCCCATTGGGTCATCCTGCGCCCCACGCAGGCTTGTGATGTAGATTTTTCAAAAAAGGTTGCATTTTCGATTTTTCGCGCCACTTTAATCAATTAAACAACGCTTATTTCCATTTTACGCGCCATTTAAATGATTTTTCATGCCACTTAAAATATCTAAATACCAATTGAGCGCCATATCGAATATCGTCCGTTTATATCCGAACGGGGCGGCAATCCGTGATTTGATGGAGTCTCCGGCGTTGAGCATACCCAAGCGGACTCTCCAGCGCCAATTGGAGCACCTCGTATCCGAAGGCCGCTTGGAATCAAAAGGCATTGGAAGGGCGCGGCGTTATTTATTTTTGGAATCAAGCCCACCCGTGAAAGAAGATGCGCCATTGGTTTCACGCGGAAGCGAGTGGCTTTCGCCGGAAGCGGAACGGATCAGGGAGTCGATCCTGCGTCCATTGGCACAACGAACCCCCGTTGGTTACCGGGGAGGTTTTTTAGACGCTTACCATCCGAACAAGACATTTTATCTTCCGATTTCGATGAGGAGCGATTTGGCGCGCCTCGGGCAAGTGAGTTTCGAGGAACTCCCGCCGGGTACCTATGTGCGTCAATTTCTGCACCGCTTGCTGATCGATCTTTCCTGGAACTCCAGCCGACTGGAGGGGAACACCTATTCCTTGCTCGAAACCCAGCGCCTTATCGAGTGCGGGGAAGGAGCCGAGGGCAAACCGCCGGAGGAAACGCAGATGATCCTCAACCACAAAGCCGCCATCGAGATGCTCGCCGATCAAGCCGAGGGAATTGGTTTCAACCGCCACACGATTTGCAACATCCACGCTTTGCTTTCAGACAATCTCTTGCCGAATCCGGCATCCTGCGGGCTCATACGCACCCGTCCGGTGGGCATCAGTGGCACGGTTTTCCATCCGTTGGCTGTGCCGCAAATGATCGAGGAAAAATTCGACATCATTTTAGAAAAAGCCCAGGCGATCCAAGATCCCTTTGAGCAGGCTTTTTTTGTGATGGTGCACTTGCCATACCTCCAACCCTTCGAGGATGTGAACAAGCGTGTCTCCCGACTGGCTGCCAACATTCCGCTCATCCGCAGAAATCTGTGCCCGCTTTCGTTTATCGATGTCGAGCAGAAGGATTATATCGGAGGCTTGCTGGGAGTGTATGAGCTCAACCGCTTTGAATACCTGCGCGATGTTTTTGATTTTGCGTACCGTCGCTCGTGCGCGCGTTATTCCGCAGTCCGCCAATCCTTGGGAACACCGGATCCATTTCGCCTCAAATATCGCACCAGCATCTCGGAAACCGTTCGTGAAATCGTTCAAAAAACGATGACAAAAAGCGAGGCATTGGCTTTTTCGAATCAAGTCGCCGCTGAAAAACTCCCCGACTCGGAGCGGAAGAAATTTCTGGAAACAATCGACATGGAATTAAGCGGCCTGCATCCCGGAAACATCGTTCGCCATCGTTTGCGGCCTTCGGAGTTTGAAAAATGGAAGGGCATGCCGTGATCGCTTTCAAACCATTGGCAGCGAATGCGCACTCTGATAAAGCACGAACCAGCATGGATCGACCAATCTCTTCGCGGATGCACTTCACTTCCAAAATCTTCGTTTTTTGCCTCGTGATGACGATGCTCGGGACGGCAGGGTTTGCATCCGCAATGGATTCCGGCGCAACCACTGCCTTCCCGATACCCGTGGCGCAATACAATGATGCCACTATCACGGGACTGAGCGCAAAATTGCTGGGGCGCATCCAAGCGGATCCGTTCAATGCGATTGCCACGGCGATTTTTTTAGCGGCTATCGCGCACACGTTTCTTGCGGCGAAGTTTCGAAAGATTTCACACAGGTGCGAACACGAGCATGGGGTTCTCGTTCGAAAGCTTGAGAAATCGCCTGCCCCGAACCCAGCGCTCCTTAGGGAGATCGAACACACAAAGTTCCGCGAGGTGGTTTTTCATTTTCTCGGCGAGGTCGAAGCCGTCTTTGGAATCTGGCTCATCCCCTTGGCCGTTGCGATCGCCTTGATGAAGGGACCAGACACATTCCTTCATTACATCAATAGAGTGAACTACACGGAACCGGTCTTCGTTGTCGTCATCATGGCTATCGCAAGCTCTCGGCCTGTTTTATACTTTGCCGAAGGAGCACTAAAAATGGTGGCTGGCTTCGGAAAAAAAACGCCGGCGGCATGGTGGCTATCCATCCTCACGATCGGACCGATGTTGGGATCGGTCATTACGGAACCCGCTGCCATGACGATTTGCGCTCTGATTTTGGTGGAGAAGTTCTTCAAGCTGCAACCGTCCATGCCCCTCCGCTATGCGACGCTGGGGCTTTTGTTTGTGAACATATCGATCGGCGGAACCCTCACCCACTTTGCCGCTCCGCCAGTGGTGATGGTGGCTGGAAATTGGAAATGGGACAGCCTTCACATGCTCACGCATTTTGGCTGGAAGTCGGCGGTATCCATCCTTCTCTCGAATACCTTGGCTTTTTTTATCTTTCACAAAGAGTTGCTCAAACTCAGGGAAAGCGGGGATGCCATGGCCCATCCGAAACCAAGCGTCCCAGCAGCAGTGGTCCTGACGCATCTGCTCCTTATCGGCCTCGTCGTTGTCACAGCGCACTACACCGCCATCGTTGTTTTGATATTCATGTTTTTTCTGGCTTTCGTGGCCGCTACGGAGAGCAACCAAGATCCAGTCCACCTTCGTGGCCCTGTGCTTGTCGGCTTTTTCCTCGCCGGACTCGTCATTCATGGAGGCTGCCAGCAGTGGTGGATCGAACCTGTGCTTTCGAGTCTGAATCCAGTTCAGATGCTGTTGGGTTCAACCCTCCTCACCGCATTCAATGACAATGCGGCGATCACTTATCTGGCCTCGCTCGTGCCGGGATTCAGCGATGCGGCCAAATACGCCGTGATGGCCGGGGCCGTTGCGGGAGGCGGTCTGACGGTCATAGCCAATGCGCCGAATCCCGCCGGTCAATCGATCCTCCAACCGTATTTCGGCACAAATGGCGTGGATGCGTTGAAGCTGTTTCTGGCAGCGGCCATACCCACAACCATTTCCGTTTTGATCTTTTTGCTGACCCGATAGACGAGCGCTTGATCACTCGGCGCCCGGAAACCTTCACGAACCTACAGCCATTTTTTCTTTTTAAAGAAAAGCAGCATGGCAACAGCTATCACGCCGCAAAGCCCCCAAAAATAGAGATAGCCGAAGCGCCAATTAAGCTCTGGCATATTCATGGGCAACTCGACGTTGAAATTCATCCCATACACGCCGGCTAAAAATGTGAGAGGGATGAAAATCACCGAAACAATCGTAAGAATACGCATGATCTCGTTCGTGCGGAAACTCAGGCTTGAAATATACAGATCCATAAGCCCGGCCGTGAGGTCACGATAACTTTCGATGATATCAATGATCTGTGTGACGTGATCATAGCAGTCCCTCAAAAAGATCTGCGTCTCCCGGTGGATGAGTCCCGATTCATCCCGTATCAAGCTGTTGAATATTTCCCGATGGGGCCATACGGTTCGTCGCAGCAACAGGAGAAGTCGTTTAGCCTCGTAAAGCTTGGTCAGGGACTTGGGGCCGGGTTTGATGAGCAATCCCTCCTCTACGTCCTCGATCGAATCCCCCACATTTTCGAGAACGGGGAACATCTGGTCCACCGTGGCGTCCAGCAGCGCATAGGCGAGGTAGTCTGCCCCCATGGAGCGCGATTGGCCAGCGCCGGAGCGCAACCGTTGCCGAATACGCTCAAATACATCGTGCCCTTTTTCCTCCTGTATCGAAATAACAAAGGTGGCACCCAGAAATAGGCTGACCTGCTCGAAGCAAAGCACGTTCTCGCTGTTGTAATACACCATTTCACCAACGATGAAAAAATGCTCCGCATAACGCTCGAGTTTCGGCCTCTGCGTGGTATCAAGCACATCCTCCAAGGCCAAGGGGTGGATACTAAAATGCGCAGCGAGTTTTTTTAAACAATCCACATCCCCCAACCCATCCACATCGATCCAATTCACCATTGTCGGGTCGTAGCGCTCCAGAAGATCCTCGATTGTTTCAAACTCGGCCTCAAAAATCCTCTCGCTGTTATACTGAATCAGGCTCAGGGCCGGAGTTCCGGAGGCTGTGCTGGGTGAACTCAAGGTAAGGGGAGAAGTCCCTGCGGGCTTGTAGTTAAAACGAATCATAAAAAATCGTTACCCTTCACCCATTCACCATTGGGTGATTGAAAGCCAGCAATTAAAGCAAAGGGAGGAAATCAAACTCCCCAGCCGGGTGTTGTGGATGGGAAAATACCAGCCTGCCTTTCAGCAACAGGAGCAGAAAAAAGCGAGATTGCTGGTTCAAGACGATCAATCCATTAAAGATTTTCGGTTTTTTTCCTCAACAGCTAGAGTGGCCGACTCCAACCAAGTGGGTAGCAAACATCCACGACCTGCCGTGATTTTATTTCCCCCGCAAACGGTCGAGTTGGCCTTGCGCGTTCTGCATGTGAACTGCCGTTGCCAGATGAGTTTTAACGATGGTTTTTCCGATGGGAGCGAGTGAAATGGCAGCGAGCTTGATATGTTGTATCGCAAAAGGAACTCCGATTATGGTGACAGCGCTAGCGCAAGCGGCAAGGACATGACAGAGAGCCAGCCACCATCCTGCAAATAAAAACCAGATTACGTTCCCGACAAAGCCGAGGCTTCCAGTGCCAATGTCCTCCTTACCGGTCAGATCTTTGCGATTCATCAATTCACGCCCAAAAGGGCAAAGGTTAAATTGGGCAAGAGTAAAACAGGCGCGTGCCCAAGGGATGCCGATGATAGTAAGGACCATAATAACTCCTGCTATTGCCCATAGCAAAGTCATTATAATACCGCCAAATAAAAACCATATTATGTTCCCGATGGTGCTCATGATCAGAATTGAAAGCCTGCTTGAGTGCGATGGCAAGCAGGGAGTTTACAGCACATAGCTTCGGAACAGCACCCCTATGGACGGAGGCGGATAAGAGTCGGTCATTGCCTTGATCGAGGTGATGTGTTCAGACGATGTTTGTTGTGACGACTTGTAAGAGACACCCGGAACGCTGGGACTATTGCTTGGTCACGCCCTTTTTCAAAAGAAGGTTGCCGTATTTGGCAACTTCACCGGTCATGACAACGGCGAATGCGGATTTCGCACGATCGTAAAATGCCATCCGGTCGATTCTTTCCGGTGGTTTGGCCTGTGGAGAATGCCGTTTGACGACAGCCATGTAGTTTTCCTCAACCGCAGGATCCAACTGATCGCCCGGAACGGCTTGCATCATCACCAGCGGGTCAGCATAACTGTCCAACTCGAAAAGGGGGAGAATGCCTTCCAACAAAGTCGCCACTCCCAATCCATCGGCACGCAGAACCCTGGCTCCGAAGGTGTGCCCTGGAAAATGGGCGTCCGCGAGGATGATTTCGTCACCGTGGCCCATTTCGGCGAGTGTTTTCAGAAGTTCGGGGCTGATGGCGGGGTGGATACCTTTAAGCATAGATTGAGGCTGGCTGAAAAAGGGGCCTCCGCTTCAAGCAGTGGAGAAGCAGACCCCGATTTGATCGCGGACTATGTCGCCGCCGGGAATTCGCTTCAATCAGAATTTTTTTGCTCCTCTTGAAAAGGTTCCGATGATTCGCTGCGTTTGTGAACTGCCCTTCCTCTCCTCCTCTTCCGCCTGATTACTCCTGCATCAAGGTGGTGAAGAGTTTCGAGGAACTGGCCGTGACCCGCTTTGAACCACCCTTCAACGCCCTCTGCTGGCCCCGCGCCCTGGCGGGCGACTTTCACGAAGTGGTGGAAAAATTGGGCACCGGCGAAGGCATCACCATCCTCGACGAATCCCTCCTTTGCAGATTTCCGTTGAGCCCGGACGGTCGAGTGGCGGTCGACATACTCCTCGAAGATCTTCGTCTACTTCGGGAGCACAATCTGGATCCTGTCCTCAACTGCATCCATGGTTACCCTCATGACGAGAATGTCGGCCCCGTGCAGACGGATGTTTTTTCCTTCCATGTGGATAGCGCCCCGGTGGAAGCGGACACTTGGCTTTGCACCTATTACGGACCAACAAGCGAGGGACTACGCAACGAGGAAGCCGTTCGGCGCGTGGATGTCCCGGAAACCCGATCCGAACTCCTTAAGGGCTTCGGGGGAAAAGATGACGGGGATTTTCTGAATTATCTAAACGAGAATTGCTACGATCTGCACTACGCCCCCCTGCCGGGGGCACGCCCATTTTCCTTCGGTATAGGGTGCCTCTGGCGCATCGCTGTGGAATATCCGGGCAGCCCTGTTCCACCATGCATTCATCGCGCTCCGAAAACCCTTCCCGGCGACCCTGCGAGATTGCTGCTGATCAGTTGAAATCAGGGAATCTCTCCTTTGCGGCGGGAGGGTGATTCACCACCTTGTCCGCAACTTTGATCGGACGAAAAGTGAACCATGATAACATGGTATTCTTTGTTGTTGGCGGGATGTGCCGGGACTTCCGTGATGACGGTGTTTTTGTTCATTCCACGTTGGGCCGGATGGAGCAAGGTCGATGTGATAAGGGCCGGAGGAGCTTTGGTGGTGGGGATGAACTCAAAGGCCTTCGTTACGGGCATGGGCATTCATTTGTTGATGGGAGTCGGGTTTTCCTATCTTTATGCGGCATTTCTGGGGCTTTCGCATTTGCCTTTCAATGCGCTCACAGGCTCGCTGTTGGGAAGTTTGCACGGCGTCGTAGTGATGCTTCTCGTGGCCATCCTGATCATGGAGCATCACCCCGTTGCACGCTATCACGAGCGGGGACCCGCCACCGGCTTGGCGCAACTCGGAGCCCACATTCTTTACGGGGCGACCGTCGGTTGGGTGGTCGGGCTGATGAACTGAGGTCAGCGAAGCATTGCCCGGATCAAAGCGAACCAAACAACATAGCGGGGAACTTTGACACGCTCACCCAAGGGATGCTCGGCAACCCGGGCCAGAGTCCGCCGGGCCAGATCCAGCGGGAGCGAACAGGCTGCTCTCAGCATTCGGGGCAGCACGCTTGCCGTGTATTCGTCACCCGCATTCAATAGCTCGCTGACATGCTCCATCTCGGCATAAAAGCGGGGATCGGGTATGTAGATCCGGCCCATGTCGGCATCGGAACGCCGGTCGCGGAGAATATTCACCAACTGGAGGGCTTGACCGAACCGGCAAGCCAAGGGCAGCAATTCCTCCAAGGTCTTGGACGAATAATCGGGAACGTGCTGGAAGCAAATGCGGGTCCAAAATTCGCCCACACTGCCAGCCACGAGATAAGTGTATTCCTCGAGTTCGTCGGGCGAAAGAGGAGGTGCCGGGTCACCACTCTCGGCAGGACGGAATCGTTCGATATCGAATATCTGACCCCGAAGAATAACCCGCCAAACCTCCATGATGGCGGGCGCATCAGGAAGAGTCTGCAGCGCCTCCAAGAGCTCCGGCAAACGTTGCACGAGGTCTTTTTCATACCCTTGCAGTCCAAGGTCGGGGCTTTTCTCCGGATAAAAATCCGGAAGGGCGCGCAAAAGCGCCAAACGCTGAAACTCGGGCGCCGACGACGCATCGGCGATCGTGTCGGAGGCGCGGGCCAACATGTAGGCGAGCGTCAGCGTGGACCGGATCGAACTTGGAAGAATCCGCAAGGAGAGTTGAAATGAGCGCGCCACGCGCTTCAAAAGAACCTCGAAGCCATAGGTGTCCATGGCTTTGAGAGCCGCTTGCCGGGGGGCAACCTCTTTATGTGTGTCTAGGTCCAACGGAAGTAGGTTTCTGCCAAAGCGTTTGAAATCTCGTTTAAGCGCTCCTGTGTTTGATCAAGGTATTGGTGTAGGCCGAAACGGAAAATACTATCGACTGTGGTGAATGCCAAGTTCGAGCGCAGTGCCCCGGAGAGGCGCTCCGCCTCGTTGGAAAAGTGACTCCGGTCCACACCCGAAATGCAGTGAAGGGCCTGATCGAGGGCATCCACACAAAAGCGGATCGACCGTGGAAATGTGTCATGCAGGATCAAAAACTCGGCCACCTGCCAGCTTGTCACATGGCCATGGGAAATCTTGAAATAGGCTTCCATCGCGCTGCAGGAACGGAGGACAGCCATCCATTGCGTGATATCCACATTGCCGCCGACCTGCTCGCCACTGGGAAGCAGGAGGTGGTATTTGAAATCAAGCACCCGGGAAGTGGAGTCCGCCCGTTCAATATACTTTCCCGCTTGGATGAATTGCCATCCCTCGCCGTGGGTCATGGTTGCATCCGTGATCCCTTGGAAGGAATGAAGGTTGTCCACCAGCAGACGGAAGAAGCCGATGGGACTTTCACGGAAGGCCGTGCGTGCGGCGGGGCTTTGCAGGTAAAGGTACAGGCGATTGAGTTGCTCCCACATCTCGCTCGATATTTGCTCGCGCACAGTCCGGGCATTTTCCCGGGCCAGCGTCATGGACGAGAGAATCGAGTTCGAGTTGGTTTTTTCAAAAGTCACGAAATCCATGATCGCCTCGCTGGTGACCTGGCCATGAATTTGGTGGAAAAGCTCCTGCTCGCCGGCCGAAGCAAGAATCGGCATCCATTGCTGGCGCGCTTTCGCGTCGTTGTTCTCCTCGAAATCGAGGGCGATCTGGATGTTCACATCGAGGATGCGGGAGTTCGTCTCGGCACGCTCAAGGTAGCGACTCAGCCAGAAACAGGAATCGGCGACACGGCTTAGCATGGCTGACCTCCCTCATCCAAAACCCACGTATCCTTGGTTCCCCCGCCCTGCGAGGAATTCACGACCAGCGAGCCTTTCCTCATGGCCACGCGGGTGAGACCTCCCGGAATGATCGTTGTCTTTTCCCCCATCAGAATATACGGCCTCAAATCAATATGCCGCCCCTCGAAAGCACCGTCGCAGTAGCAGGGCGAGCGGGAAAGATTGATCACCGGCTGGGCAATGTAGCCACGGGGATCGGCAATGATGGCCGCACGGAATTTTTCGATCTCCTCGCGCGTGGCCTTGGGGCCGATCATCATCCCATACCCACCGCTTTCGTTGGCCGCCTTGATCACGAGATTCTCAAGGTTCTCGAGGATATACTTGCGGTCGCTATCGACAGCGGAAAGGAAGGTATCGACATTCGGAAGGATCGGTTCCTCCCCGAGATAAAATCGAATCATCGCCGGAACGTAGTAGTAGGTCACCTTGTCGTCTGCGACGCCGGTGCCAAGCGCATTGGCGAGGTTCACGTTTCCTTTGCGATAGGCATTCACGATGCCCGGAACCCCAAGCATGGAATCCTTGCGGAAAACAGTCGGGTCCAGAAAATCATCATCCACCCTGCGGTAGATGACATCGACTTTTTCAAGCCCCTTCGTGGTCCTCATGTAAACGACATCATCCTTCACAATGAGATCCTGGTTCGTGACAATCTCGATACCCATGGAGCGGGCCAGGAACGAGTGCTCGAAGTAGGCGGAATTGTAGATGCCGGGGGTCAGCACGACCACCGTCGGATCCGGATTTCCATGAGGCGCGACATAGCGCAACGCCGACAGAAGCTCTTGCGGATACTTGTCCACAGGACGGACGGGATAGCGACTGAAGAGGTGCGGAAACACACGCTTCATCGCTTGTCGGTTTTCCAACAAATAGGAGACACCCGAGGGGCAGCGACCGTTGTCTTCCAAGACGAGATATCTGCCATCCGCACCACGAATGAGATCCGTGCCGCACACGTGAATATAGATGTCGTGGGGGACATCGACACCCACAAGCTCGGGCCGAAAGTGTTTCGCGGTTTGAATGATTTCCAGCGGGATGATTCCTTCGCGGATGATCCGCTGGCCGTGGTAAACATCGTGGAGAAAAAGATTCAGCGCCCGCAGGCGTTGTTCGAGTCCCCGCTCGAGATGACGCCATTCCTCGGCCGGGATGATGCGGGGAACAAGATCGAATGGCATGATTCGCTCCGTTCCCTCGTCCCCGCTGTAAATTGTGAATGTGATCCCTTGGTTGAGATAAGCCTTTTCGGCAAGTGCCCGCTTTCTCTCGAAAGTCTGTGCATCCATCTCCGTGAAACGTTCCAGAATCCTCTGGTAGTGGGGGCGAACCTTGCCATCCCCATCGAACATTTCGTCAAAAAACCCCTCCGATTCGTAATGATCGAAAAACCCTTGCACCATGCGGCACACCATTCCCTATCCAAGCTTGCGAGGGAAGCCAAAAATCAACTCAACGTCCGGACACTTGGAGCGGATCGAGAGTGAAAGGCGATTGGGTGCTGGAGAATTTGGTGTAAATGAAACGGGCCGAAATCGAGTTCGCGCGCGTCACGCCCCTCGCCTTCAAAACTCCTTTGCCCTTGAGGAAAGCGAGTGAGGCCGCCAACATTCCAGAGCCAAGCCCCCGGTTGCGATACTCATGCAGAATCATCGGTCCACTCAAGAGGTGGTTTTCGGCCTCCGCACTCGTGTCCAGCACGGAAGCCCCAATGATGCGCTGACCATGTAACGCGACAATGCATGATGGCTCGGCTTTTTCAAAGGCGCGATTGACAAAATACCCGATCCCCTCCTCCAATCGGCGGCTGATATCTCCCCAAGAGCTATCCATCGAAAACGCGCTCAAGAGCACCTTTAAAACAGTCTCCTTCTCGCCGGGCAAAGCGGCGCGTATGACAAGCGGCGCAGTCGAAGGAACGGGTATGTCCAGGGATGAAAGTTCCCACTCAAAACAAATCCAGGAAAACATCAGGTTTTTGAAAATTTCTAATTTGAAAATCCTCGGAGCAGATTAGGAAATCCCCTTATCGTCTCGACTTACCCACCACACACATCCGAAGAGAGCTGCGAAAATAATAGCAAAAACGGGAAATGGCATAGATAAGATGCACGATACCCTCGCAGGCACATACCCCATAGTCAATCCATATCGATTTTCGCATGATCTTTCCGCATCTTGGTTCTATAAAAGTGTCCTCGGCATAAATTCCACAAACCCAAAAAACATGATCAACTCCATCACCACGGCCCTCGGCGACAAAGCCGACTACCTCCTCAATCACACATCGAAGACGGTCTCCAAAGACTTGCTCCATCTCCCGGGACCGGATTTTGTGGATCGTGTTTTTGCCGCCACCGACAGAAACCAACGCGTTCTGAATCATCTCCAGCGGATCTACAATACCGGACGCCTTGCCGGCACCGGTTATGTTTCGATCCTCCCCGTGGACCAAGGCATCGAGCACTCGGCCGGAGCCAGCTTCGCCAAAAACCCCGCCTACTTCGACCCGGAAAACATTGTCAAACTTGCGATCGAGGGCGGTTGCAATGCCGTGGCCTCCACTTTTGGCGTTTTGGGTGCCGTCTCGCGCAAATACGCGCACAAGATCCCCTTCATTGTGAAAATTAACCACAACGAACTCCTCACCTACCCGAACACTTTCCGGGAAATCTTGTTTGGCAAGGTGAAGACAGCCTCGGACATGGGCGCGGCAGCGATCGGTGCCACCATTTACTTCGGCTCGGAGGACGCTCACCGCGAGATCATCGAGATCGCCGAGGCTTTTGCCCTCGCCCACGAACTCGGCTTGGCCACCGTCCTCTGGTGCTACCTGCGCAATCCCGCGTTCAACATAAAGGGCGACAAGGACTACCACGTTTCTGCAGACCTTACCGGCCAAGCAAACCACCTCGGCTGCACCATCGAAGCGGACATCATTAAACAAAAACTCCCGGAAAACAATGCGGGCTTCAAGGCCCTCAACTCGGGCAGCTCCAGCTACGGGAAACTCGACGAGCGCATTTACTCGGAACTCACCACCGAACACCCGATCGATCTCTGCCGCTATCAAGTCGTAAATTGCTACATGGGCCGCGCCGGCCTTATCAATAGCGGTGGTGCGTCCGGGAAACACGACTTCGAGGACGCTGTGATGACCGCTGTCATCAACAAACGCGCCGGCGGCACAGGTCTCATATCGGGCCGCAAAGCCTTCCAGCGTCCGATGGCCGAGGGCGCCAAGTTGCTCCATGCCATTCAAGATGTCTACCTCGCCAAAGAGGTCACCATCGCCTGACGCGCACCCTTGGCCTACACCTCAGGGTAACCCTCATCTCCGAAAGCGAACCCGTCACTCAGACGGGTCCGTTTTTTTGTTTTGGCTCCCGAAGGGACTTGCCAAATTCGGCACAAATCCACACCTCTCCGGGTCGCATTTGCACAACAGACCCCCTCATTGGGTTTGAAAAAACAGATTGCCACCAAGAGGAACTCCCTTAAAATAAAAAAATTGGATTACCCAACCTCTTTCAAGACCGCTTTCAAGCGCTGAAAGTTGGCTGAGATTTTGAACCTGACACCTTACATGATGAAGACATCAAAACCCATTTTCTACATCTGCGACCGACCGGAATTTCCACCGATTCTGCGGAGTCAACGAGCCTTTTCCTTGATCGAACTCCTCGCCGTGGCCGCCGTTCTTTGCCTTTTAGCCGTTCTGGCCCTCCCCTCGATGAACTCCCTCTTGGGGTCCACCGGACGCAAGGGCGCCGTGATTTCCGTGATGAACACTTTGGAGCAATCCCGCGCCGCCGCTTTGGAAAAAGGACGGGATGTTTTTGTTGTTTTTTGGAGACGCCATGGCACCGAAGCCGATGCCATGCTGGTACTTCAAAAGAACGAGGCCGACACGGACTGGGAGCCCCTCTCGCGCTGGATCGAACTCCCAGATGGTGTCTTGTTTTATAAACCCGCCGACGAAGACAGCGTCTTCAGCGAAGATACGGATCTCCTTGCCAGCCAATCGATATCTCCAGTGGAGCTACCCGGACACCCAGCCGCATCCGATCTCGATGACGTCGGTGGCATCCGATTCAACAGCAACGGAGGAGTCGCCCATCCCGACGACTCGAGCCAGATGGTCGTCGCCCTTACGGAGGGCGTCCGTGATTCCGCTGCGGGGAACGATGAAATCCTCTCCGCACAAAAGAAAATCAACGGCGGCTTCGAGGTCATCACCATCGCCCGCTACACCGGAAGAAGCACGCTTGAGATGAGTTCTCTCTGATGACTCCTCCGGCCCCTCCCCCAACGCCGAGCCGGAGCGTTATTAAGGCCTTTTCTCTAATCGAGGTTCTCTTGGCTATCGGGATCGTTTCCTTCGCCGTTGTGGCCATCGTGGGAATGCTTCCCATCGCCCTCAATACGGCCAAAGACAGCATGTTGGAAACGGATTCCGCCGTGATTGCCCAAAGAATCTTTGCCGAGTTGCAAGCCGGCACCGGCACGAAACGCCCCGTTTCGATCAACACCAATGGCGACTTCAAGGAGATCGACCTGGCCTCGGACGCGACCAACTATCTAGCTTTTGGAGATGCCTGCGAGGTGCGAAGTTCGCTTGGCAGCGACGCCCCAAACACCGACATGGAAGTCCAATTTCTGGGAGTGGTCAGCGTTTCTACAAATACAGGCATCTCCAACCTCTCCCGGGTGGAAGTGTCCATCACCTCCCCCGCATCCGCTCCCTCATCCTCGCGCACAACAAATACTTTTGTGACGTTGATGGGGTATTAGCTTTCGACAGGATTTTCAGGATTAACAGGATCAATACAGGAAATGGAAAAATCTGTTTTAACGGAGAAGATCATTGGGTGCGCAATCCGGGTTCATCAATCCCTGGGCCCAGGTTATCTCGAGTCCGTTTATCAAAACGCGCTGCTTATCGAATTAAAACAAGCGGCTATTGGAGCGGTTAAAAATCACCGCATTCCCGTCTACTACAAAGGGGAACAAGTCGGCGACTTTATCGCCGATGTGATTGTGGATAACTCCGTCATTCTCGAACTGAAGGCCACTCAGGAAATTCACGACGCCCATGAAGCTCAACTTGTAAACTATCTTCAATCCACTGGGCTGGAAATCGGCCTTCTACTCAACTTCGGCGCCGCATCCTTACAGATAAAAAGAAAGCACAAATCCTACCGCCCCAAATCTTCCCCTCCTGGAAATCCTGAAAATCCTGTTAATTCTGTCAAAAAAGCCTTTTCCCTCTTGGAAATCCTTGTTGCGATTTCCGTGCTTTCGATCCTTTTGGTCGTTCTTCTCAATATCGTCCACGGGTCGACGACGCTCTGGCGGGCGACAGAGAACCGCGCCGAGGCGTATCGCGAAGCCCGCGCTGCGATCCAAGTGGTGTCCGCCGACCTGCAGAACCTCCTCCCCTCTACAAACTCGGCCCACTTCCTAACCAATCTCCCCGGCAACGATCCCTCGACACGCCCGAATAGCCAGATCGGATTTCTCGCCACGATCCCCTCCTCATCCCTGAACACCGACAGCAAAAGCGACCTCTGTGCCGTAGCGTATTTTCTGGCTTATGGAAACAAGGCTCCGATCGCAGGAGGTCACAGCAGGCAGAGCTACAACCTCTACCGCTACTTTATCGAAAGCAACGAGACCTTCGCCAACCTCAAGAAGAATGCTCCTTTCTCCGACGTCAACCCGGCCAATACCAACTGCGAGATTCTCGCCCGCAACATATTGGACTTCCAGAT
>JALQZP010000400.1 GCA_023258235.1 Terrimicrobiaceae bacterium
GTGATTTCTCCCATTCGCAGGAACTCCAAAATGGCCCCAACCGTCGTTGGACCATAGAGCGGATTGTCGGGAATTTCGATCAACCAATCCATTTGCAACTCGGCAATCATGGGAGCCTTTGTCCAATTCTTGCCATCAGTGGATAGCGAATCTTGGGGATTCACATAGGCATTCGTGGCCCAATCGCGAATTTGGGCGAAGGAAACCGGGCCAAATACATCTCCATTTTCATACTTGCGAAGAAACCATGCGAGTGAGGGGGCGGTTGGCATTGAGGCTACATCTTTCAAGTTTGGATAGGTATTTGGCAAGAAGGATACCTCTTCATTAGTACATCATTTTTCCCGAAAAAACGGATTTTGAACTAATAAACCTAAAAATTGACTCGTTCCCATTGGAACAAGGTCGGCTTTTTTCAAAAGCCTGTTTTACCGGGCTTGCCCGAAAACCCCAGTGAAGCTCGAACGATTGCAGAATATCTAAAACACTTATTCTGATTTACGCGCGCGTCGGGCGGCAATGAACGACTTCACGCAGAAAACAAGAAAAAGGAGGCACAATGCACC
>JALQZP010000401.1 GCA_023258235.1 Terrimicrobiaceae bacterium
AAGAGCGTCGGACTCGACCCAGAACAGGGATTTTACCGGACACGCCTCTTCCGCGTTTACCGCGAACCCTCCTGCGGCCGAAATAACTTTCATCCACTTCAATGTCCCCGACAAATGGCTTGAATTCCTCGATGGCCATATCAACTATCCGGTCACGAAGCAGAGTGAATATACGTTGAACACTATTGCGGTTGATCGCACTCAACAGAAACACTTCAAAACCCTTCGGAATTTGACCTCCGAAATGTGTGACAGTTTTATATACTTGTTTTGTGATGGTAAATATTTTAAGTATATTCATTCTCTTTAAACTGGACATGACCCAAAACCAAACTCCGTTAACCTGACACCAGTGGAATTATGATAAAAATTAAGACAGGATTGGGAGCGCTAGCAAATGACGAATCGAACTTGCCAAAATCAGCTTTATGAAAAACAACGTTTTGCACAATTAACCAAAACCCATTACGATAAATTCAAGTCGCCCTACTACACTTTTGAATTATGATAAATAATGCATTGCTTTTTGCTGCAAGATACTTTCCTTTTTTTTTAGGAGGAAA
>JALQZP010000402.1 GCA_023258235.1 Terrimicrobiaceae bacterium
TTCATGTGCCCGGGCCCATTGATTACATCATGCATTTTGCCTCACCGGCAAGTCCGATTGATTACCTCAAGATCCCGATTCAGACTTTGAAAGTAGGAGCTTTGGGTACCCACAATTGTTTAGGACTAGCCAAAGCAAAAGGAGCCAGGATATTGGTGGCATCCACCTCTGAAGTTTACGGTGACCCATTGGTTCACCCACAAACGGAAGAATACTGGGGCAATGTCAATCCTGTTGGTCCGCGTGGTGTTTATGATGAAGCCAAACGATTCATGGAATCCATCACCATGGCCTATCACACTTATCATAAAGTTGAAACCCGAATAGTAAGAATATTCAATACCTACGGTCCGCGTATGCGCCTCAATGATGGCAGAGCTTTACCGGCCTTTATTGGGCAGGCTTTGCGGGGTGAAGATCTGACCGTCTTTGGTGATGGATCCCAGACCCGTTCTTTCTGTTATGTGGATGATCTCATCGAAGGTATTTATCGTTTACTGATGAGCGATTATGTTTCACCTGTAAACATTGGTAATCCTGTTGAGATCAGTCTTCTTGATTT
>JALQZP010000403.1 GCA_023258235.1 Terrimicrobiaceae bacterium
AGGCCCTGCCGCGCGTCGGCTACGTCCCGCAACGCCTCGCGCTGGACCGCAGCTTCATCCTCAGCGTCCGCGAATTTCTCGCCCTGCGCCTGCGCGAGACGCAGCACTGGTTCTGGCACCGCCACCGCGACACCGACGACCGCCTTCGTGCTGCGATGGCCGAGTTGGGTGCCGAGTCGCTGCTGGACCGCCCCATCGCCGCGCTTTCCGGCGGCCAGCTCCAGCGCGTGCTCATCGTCTTCGCGTTGCTGAAACAGCCCGACCTCCTGCTCCTCGACGAACCCACCGCCGGCGTTGACACGCCCGGCGAACAGGACTTCTACGAGACCATCGCGGAAGTCCACCGCCGCCACAAACTCACCGTCGTCCTCGTCTCGCACGACCTCTCGATGGTCTATCGCCACGCTTCGTGGGTCTATGCGCTCAACGGCGTCGTCTGCTGCGAAGGCTCGCCCGAGCACGTGATGAACGCCGACTCGCTCAAGGAAGCCTACGGCCTGAACGTCACGCCCTATCACCATCACGGCCATTCGCACGGGCCGGGTGCGGGACAATGACCA
>JALQZP010000404.1 GCA_023258235.1 Terrimicrobiaceae bacterium
GATATGATTACGCGGAACCACGTGGACAAGATGGCGAAGATCATCCTGCTCACCGGCACCATCGTTGGCTACGCATACCTGATGGAGCTCTTCGTAGCGCTCGTTTACTCGGGAAATTTCTACGAATCGAACGCTTTCTACAATCGCGCCACCGGCTGGTATGCATGGCATTACTACGCGATGATGTTCTGCAACGTCATTTCGCCTCAGATTTTCTGGAGCAAAAAGATGCGCCACAATTACATCGTGGTGTTCATCGTCTGCCAGTTCGTCAATGCGGGTATGTGGTATGAGCGGTTTGTGATTATTGGAACTACGCTGGCGCAGGACTTCCTGCCTTCCTCGTGGGGTCACTACACACCGTCGTGGGTGGAGGTCTTTACCTTCATCGGCACGTTCGGAATGTTCATCACACTGTTCCTTCTCTTCATGCGCTTCCTGCCGATGATTACCATCTTTGAGGTGAAAGCCGTGAAGCCTGAGGCCGACCCGCATTTCCACCCGGAAGGCGATCACGGTCACGACAGCCACGCAACTGCAAAGCCGAAGGAGGCGGCAGC
>JALQZP010000405.1 GCA_023258235.1 Terrimicrobiaceae bacterium
GGATACGTTGGGAGCAACAAAAAATCATAATTTTCATGCATTCACCCCTACTGTTTCAAATATCAGACCAACAAGTAGAGGGCATGTTAGCATTGTTGATAAAGACTCTAGAACTTATGCAAAAATAAAACAAAACTATCTATCAACTGATCACGATAGAATGATTGCAGCTAAAGGACTTAAATTAACCAGAAAAATTATAATGGAGTCTGAAACTTTCAAAAAATATAAACCAGAGGAATACAGACCTGGCATTCATTTAAATGATGATGAGGAATTAGTTAAAGAAGCCTCTAATTATGCTCAAACTATTTTTCATCCCGTTGGAACTTGTAAGATGGGACAAGATGAAATGTCTGTAGTTGACGAAAAGCTTAAGGTTAGAGGTGTTAATAATTTGAGAGTTATAGATGCATCAATAATGCCAAACATCACTTCAGGAAATACAAATGCACCAACAATAATGATTGCAGAAAAAGGTGCAGACATGATACTACAACAATAATGTTTGTAGAATTTTTTACACCAGAGCAAATAGTAATATTAACTCAAATAATT
>JALQZP010000406.1:0-308 GCA_023258235.1 Terrimicrobiaceae bacterium
TCCCTGCCGCACGCCGGCCATCGCATACTTGTGGTCCGCCGCCATGCCGCCGGGCCAACGGGCGACATGGTGAAAAAGCAAACGGTCGTCGTGCCAAGCGATCGGTTTTTTGGATTCGAGGACCGGCAGGAGGCTGAAGCCTTCGAGTTCAGGCTGCAGCTTCTCGGGAATCTTCACGCCGGCCACAGCGCAGAGCGTGGGGAGGACATCCAAGTGCGCGCTCAAGTTATCCACTTGGTGCGCTGGCCAGTGTCCAGTCCAGCGCCAAAAGGAAAAAGTGCGTGTGCCTCCATGCCAGGCGGTGGCTT
>JALQZP010000406.1:323-556 GCA_023258235.1 Terrimicrobiaceae bacterium
GCAGCCGCGCATGTTGGCATTGTAAACATCCAGCCCGCGGGTTTGCCCGTTGTCCGACATGAGGATCACGATGGTATTTTCATCGAGTTTCTTCTCTTTGAGAAACGCCATCAGGCGGCCGATGTTGTAATCGAGATTCGCGACCATTCCGAGAAACTTGGCCTGCGCATCCGTGACCTTCCCCCGAAACGGGGCGACGAACTCCTCCGGCGCGGCGACCGGCTCGTGCGGCG
>JALQZP010000407.1 GCA_023258235.1 Terrimicrobiaceae bacterium
AACGGCACCCTGAAGGTCACCAAGACCGGCAACGCCGATCTGCCCCTGGCCCACGGCCAGAAGGCCCTCCTCACCATGGACGTGTGGGAGCACGCTTACTACCTCGACTACCAGAACCGCCGCCCCGACTACATCAGCACCTTCCTCGACAAGCTGGTGAACTGGGACTTCGTGGCCGCCAACCTGGCTGCCGCCTGATTCAGTGGCTGCCGCCTGATCAACCGGCTGACGCCTGGATCAACTGACGACAGTTCAACCACCGCTGGCCCCCGCACACGCGGGGGCTTTTTTTGGCGGACTTCTCCCCGCCGCGCGTGCATGGATCAGCGCGCAGGCGCAGCTGCTGGGAGCACCGCCTCCGGCGGGATCCACATCGCATCGCCATAGGAAAAAAAGCGGTAGCCGGCCGCCTTGGCCTGTTCATACAGATCGAGCAGACGCTGGCGACCGATCAGGGCGCTCACCAGCAGCAGCAGCGAACTCTTCGGCAGATGGAAGTTGGTGAGCAGGCCCTGCACCACCGCGAAGCGATAGCCGGGCTGAATCACCAGATT
>JALQZP010000408.1 GCA_023258235.1 Terrimicrobiaceae bacterium
TGGCCTTTGGACCAATGAGCGTGCCGTATTTAGCGGGGTTGGCGGCGACGGCGGCCAAAAGCTCCTCGCGGGAGAGCGGGAAACGGCCGAGGATGAGTTCGCTGCCACCGATGCTACCAGCGGTCGGCGGGCTGTTGATCGAGAAAACGACATAACGCCCTTTGAGGTCCTTGCCGAATCCATAGCGCGTGAGGGCGCGGTCGTTCGGGGCGCTTGGCTTGAGCGCGACCTCGGCATCCGCTGGCCGCTTGAGGATCGCCATGTCCTTCGAGGCTTTGCCGGGGTCTGAGTTGGTGACGCGGATTTCGATTTTACCGGACTTATCTACGGCAAGGGGCCGCTGGGCGTAGAGAAGACCCGAGAAGGCAATCGGGGAGCCCATATCGTAGACCACGATAAAGGGGCCAGGCCCTTTGCCGGCGTATTCGGCACCTTGGTTGTTCGGCGTGCCGATGTCGGCGAGTTTCACGGTGCCGTCGTAGAGATTTTTGACGAGGTAGTTGGCGTCATACTCCGACGAGGCGGTCGCCGCGATTGGTGCAGATCGGAAG
>JALQZP010000409.1 GCA_023258235.1 Terrimicrobiaceae bacterium
ACGGCGCGTCGTCTCTACCCGGCATTTGAGGCCATCCAACCCCCGCATCTCCGCGCGTTGACGCGTTCGCTCCCGCTCATCTTGCCCTGACGGGCTCACTGCGTGAGTCTCCCGAGCGGCATCCCAAGCCGCCTGGGTCGCGTGAGCTTTTTATTCGCGAGTCGCTGGCGGGGCTTTCTTCCAGCTTTTGGCAGCTTCTACAAATGAATCCCGATGCGCGGGCCAATCATGAAGCACGGCGGGATCAAAATCAGCGCCGTTCGGCCATGTCACGGTGTGAATCTCGGGATCCACCGACACACGGGAAAAAATCATCTTATCTCGCAAAGGTCCGTAAATTTGCCCCTCCAGAATATCCTCTAAATCAACGATTCTCTCAAGTCCATCGTCAAACCTCAGCTGCAATCCATATGGCGGCAAATATTGGCACTCGGCGATTCGGTAGATGGCGTGTTGCATAATTACTCCAATGGTTTGATGGGTTCAATGGTTTGGCCCGCCAGTAGCAAATGCCAATCTGCTAGCAATTCCTCTTGATGCAACTCCGCCCA
>JALQZP010000040.1 GCA_023258235.1 Terrimicrobiaceae bacterium
GTCATCGAGGATCGCCACGCCGAAGCCGGGCTCCGAGACATCCATCCATGCGTGGCCAGGCACCTCGAAGCGCGCCTCCTCCCAGCTCGTGTTGCGGTGGATGGTCAGACGACGCTCGAGGACTTCGTCGGGCTCGGCTCCGAGGGCTAGCGCTTTTTCATAGCTTGCGCGGGCGAGATCGAGTGCGGGAGGATTTTGGGCTACATACATCACAGCCAGGTTGAAGTGGGCCTTGGCGTAGCTCGGATCCAGCGCGATACTTTTCAGGAAGTGGTCTTCGGATTCTTTGAAGTTCCCGGTTTTTCCGAGGACGATGGCCATGTAATTGTGGGCGACGGCATTTTTGGGATCCAGTGCAAGAATCTCATTCAGGGTTTCAATCGCCTTGTCGAAATTTTTCAACTTCGAATAAACGATGGCGAGATTGGTCAAAACCAAAATGTCCTTGGGTTTTTGAGCGCGAACCTTTTCGAGACCGGCTTGGGCGTCGCGGATTTTTCCGACTTGGATCTTGGCGATTGCCAAATTCGCTATCACAAAAAGGTTGTCGGGGGCGGCTTGGAGGGCGCGGCGGTAGATGATGACGGCATCGAAGTAGCGTTTGTCCTTGTATAATTCGGCGGCTAAATCTGCCAATTCCCGGGCCTTGGGGTCGAGGGTTTCGACGTCATCACTCACCGAGCCCGATGGCGAAACCGTTTGTGTGGCATTGGATGTTTGGGAGGGGTCCTTCTGTTTCACAACCACCATCGAGACGGATAGCGAATTCGAATTTGGGGCGGATAAAAACACAGCCGGATCTTTAAATAGCAGTTTTTCCTCGTCACTCAGCGGGGTGAGGGGGGCTTTGACATCGGAGATGCGATCCATGACCGACTCGGATTTCACCTCGAGCTCCAGGAGTTGCCGTTCCAGGTCGGTGGCAGCGGATTGGCGCTCGTTGACCTCCTTGAGTTGGCGCAAAACAATGTTGCGGAGGAGATCGTTTTCTTCCGCAAGACGTTTTTGCTCCTGAGTGGGCTTGGGATCGAGTTTCAGGCGATTGCTTTCCGCCGTGGCCTCGCTCAAGTTGGCCAGCAAGTCTTGTATTTTTGCATTACGGGAGGCCAGTTCGGACTGGAGGGTTTCGACATTGTTTTTGAGCGAGTCCATCTGGCTCGCCATTTCCAGCATCGCTTTTTGACTGTCGGTTTTAGTTCCCTCGGCGAGAATTTTTTCGGCGTTGCTTAGTTTGGCCTCGAGAACTTTGTTATCCGCCTGAATTTTTACCAGTTGATCGAGCTTCGGTTTTTGCTCGGCCAATTCGGCTTCCAAGGCCGACTTGTCGATTTGGAATTCTTTTTTCATTTGCGCCATTTGCTCGTTCAGGCGCTCGATTTCGGCATCATTTTCCTTGATGCGTTTTGTCCGGGCGACAGCCTGATCGCGCTCGCGGGCGAGTGCTTTGCGATCGGCTTCGGATTCCGCCAGAGCGGTTTTGGTGCTCTGAATGTGGGCGGCAGCGGTTTCGAGTTTTCCGGCTAGGCGGTCGTTTTCCTCCTGCAGGGCTTCTTTTTCCGATTCGATTTGGGTGATGCGGTTGGAGAGTTGTTCGAAACGTTTCTCCGGAGCGGTTGCCTTGGCTTTGAACTGGTCGCGCTCACGGGTCGCATTGGCGAGGGAGTCTTCGACTTGGGCCAGACGGGACTTGTATTCAACTAGCTCGGCCTTGGTTTTTTCGACTTCCATCTTCGCGCTCGCGATCTGGCCGCTGGATTTCTCGACTTGCTCCTGAAGCACTTTCTCGAGGCGATCCACATCTTTGCGGGATTCCTTGAGCGCTCGTTGCATTTCGAGCAACGGGGCGGCTGCGGGCCTGCTCGACATTTCCGGTTGAGGGCGCACGTCCGTTGGTCGCGTGTTCACCAGCGGTTCCGGTATATCAATATCAAATCCTTTGGAGGGGAGTTGGGCTGTTACGGTCTCCGGAGAGGTGGGCATGTTGGCGATCACCAAACGAAGGCGTTCGATGCTCTCACGGGCTTTTCTGAGCCTGTATGCGACCACGTTTTCCTGCCAGGTGGGATCGGTCTTCTGGAGTTGCTCCAATGTTTTCAGTGCCGTCGTGTAGCGATTCAAGGCATCGCGAATCTGACTGTCGCGCTCGCATTTCTCACCGGCTTGGAACTCCTGATAAGCCTGCAAAAACACATTTGATGAATCCTCGGCAAGAAGATCCCCGCAGAAGCAGAGAAGGCCGATAGCAAGCAGGGATTGGAAGCGGGATTTAGTCAAAGCAGTGACACAATGCTGAATGATGAAAGGGCTGATTTCAACTTGAATCCCGCAAGCGTTGAAAGCGGGCGGGGAAGGTGCTTTTGAAGTTTGAAAATCGGCCTTGCTTTGAGGGGGCTTCAGTTGAAAATCAGGCAATGGTTGAAATAGAAGTCTATGCCGCTGGAGTGCGCGCGCCTGACAAAATGTTGGGTTTGGCCCTCGAGTTGGATGTGATCCCGGGATTGCGATATAAGGTTGATACGGATCATGATATTATATACATGGAGTTTGCTGGCGAGGTTCCTCCTCTCAGCACCTTTGAAGCTATTTTTTCCAAATTGGAACTGAATCTCAAGTTTGTGGGGCGATTGCCTGAGGGAATGAGCGCCTGCAAAAAAACCCAAAGGATATTTTAGGCGTTTTTTTATTCCCGTCGCTCCAAGCATGGTTCTCATCGCATACATCACGAAGATTTATTCCTACATCCTCATCTTTTTGGGTGAGGTTGCCATGTTGGCCGGAGAGACTTTGTTTTCGATTGCGCGGGGACGGATTCGACCACGACTCGTGCTCTATCAGATTGCGGAGATTGGATACCGGTCCCAATTGGTGGTGGTGGTGACGGGAGCCTTCACCGGTGCCGTCTTTACGGCGCAGGCCTACTTTCAGTTTGCGAGTCTCAATATGGAAACGGCGGTCGGTCCCGTGGTCGCGCTGTCGATGTTCCGCGAGTTGGGGCCGGTTCTTGCCGGTGTGATGGTCGCGGGGCGTGTGGGCGCTGCGATGAGCGCCGAAATAGGCACCATGAAGGTCACTCAACAGATCGACGCCCTTCGCGCCCTCGCGGTGAGTCCGGTCGACTATCTTGTGGTGCCGAGGTCTGTTGCGATGTTTATTTCCATGCCCATTCTCGTCGTCGAATCCGTGGGGTGCGGCATACTCGCGAGCTACTATGTCGGTGTGAAAGTGCTCAATATTTCAGGGGTTTATTTTTTGGCCAACACGCAGAAATTCGCGGATTCGAGCGATATCGTGATGGCGCTCGTAAAGGGTTTCTTTTTCGCGGGGATCATTGTTTTTATCAGTTGTCGCGAGGGCCTCAATGCCAAGGGAGGTGCGGTGGGGGTGGGTCGAGCCACGACATCCACCGTCGTGAATTGCTCGCTCGCGATCCTGATAGTGAACTTTTTCCTGACCATGGCCCTCAACATCATCTTTCCCGCTGGATAATGACAAAGCAGCCGCTCATCCAGGTGAAAAACCTCGTTCAAAAAATCGGGAGCCAGGAAATCCTGCGCGGCCTGTCGCTCGACATCATCGAGGGGGAAACACTCGTGCTTCTGGGCAAGAGCGGCGGCGGCAAGAGTGTGTTTCTTCGCCATCTCATCGGGCTCATGCGGCCCGTTTCCGGAAGCATTCTTTTCGAAGGCATGGATGTGACGCAGCTCAGCGAGCGGGAACTGGAGCCGGTCCGGCGACACATTGGAATGCTCTTTCAGGACGGCGCGCTTTTTGACTCGATGAATGTTTTCGACAATGTCGCCTTTCCGCTTCGGGAGCGGGGGGAAAAAAACCCTGCGATTGTTCGTGAGAAAGTCGCTCAAGCCTTGGCGATGGTTAACATGACCGGCCACGAGCACAAGATGCCGGTCAATCTCAGTGGAGGAATGCGCAAACGTGTCGCCCTCGCGCGCGCGATCATTTCCCCTCCGGCCGTGATTTTGTATGACGAGCCGACAGCGGGCCTGGATCCGATCGTCTCCGACAGCATCAACCGGCTTATACGACGTTTGCAGAGCGAACTGCACGTTACATCCATTGTCGTGACCCACGACATGGTGAGCTGCTACCATATTGCGGACAGGGTGGCTCTCCTCAGCGAGGGTCGCATTTATTTTATTGGCACACCGGAGGAACTCCGGCAGACCACCGACCCAACCATCCGGGATTTTGTGGATGGAAGATCAGGCGAAACCATTTATTGAAGCACACCAAATGACCAGAGAAGACTATTCTACGCAGGCTAAAGTGGGGGTATTTATACTGATCGGGCTTATCACCGTGGGCCTGATGGTCGTTTATTTTGGCCGCATGGGTGAGGGCTTCAACAATTTTTACAACGTGCGTGTGGAATTTGCGAATGCCAGCGGGTTGATACGTGGATCCGAGGTTCTGCTCGCCGGAGCCAAGGTTGGTCGTATGACGAGCGACCCCGTCATCAAGCCGGACATGCGTGGTGTCTATGTCGAACTACGCATCATGGATCAGGTCCGGATTCCCGTCGGGAGCGACTTCACCATCGGAAGTTCCGGCCTTCTGGGTGACAAGTTTATCCAGGTCAATCTCAAGAAAGGGCTTGATGAACAGAAGATCATCGAGCCTGGTGCGGTGGTCAAAGGTTCGGATGTGCCGGACGGAATTGAGGGGATGACCTCCGGTGCCGGCGATCTCATTGCGGAATTGCGCACGACGATCGGGAATGTGAATACGGCCGTTACGAAAATCAACGATTCCATCCTCGCCAAAGACGAACTCCAGAAAATCACGGATACGATCAAAAACCTGCAAGCCACCTCGGAGAAAATAGCGGAAGCCTCGTCAAAAGCCGACGCACTCATGTCCCAAGCGAATATAACTGTGAAAAACAGTCAGGGTGCGGTCGATTCCGCCAAAAAGGCGGCCGATGAGTTTCAGAAGACACTCGTCAGCGTTCGTACGCTTGTTGATCAAGCCTGCAAAGGCAAGGGCGTGCTCGGGATGCTGATCGGCAATCCGGAAACGGCTGAGAACGTTCGTGCTTTCATCCTCAACCTCCGTCAACACGGCATCCTCTGGTATAAAGATTCCAAGACGACCAAGGCGGGCGATACGCCGGTTGAGTGAAGCCGCCCGGGGCTGTGCCTGTCTATTCCTTCGTGACCGCACCCAGATGGTAAACGGCTGTGTGGCCGACCTGTTGGACCAGTGTGGAACCGGTCGCGGCCGCGAGTTCCTTGGAGAGGGTTTTGCGCTCCTCTTTGTAGCCTTCAAAACGAATCTTCACCAACTGGTGGCGTGCCAGGAGCGAGTTCAACTCGGTGAGGAACTCGGGTGAGGCGCCGGCTTTTCCCAGCTTGATGAGAGGCTTGACGAGTTGAGCGCGGCTTTTGAGTTGGCGCATGGTTGGTTGGGTCGCGGACATATTTTCGACTTTCCTTGATGAGGTCCAAGCGTGCGATGAAATTCGCCTATTTCGATTTTTGGGGTAGGCTTCGATTATGAATTCAACCTTGTTTATTTCGTTGCTTCTGGTCGGAGGCGGTGTCCTAGCCCTCGTTGGGTGCAAGACATCCCGTTCGGGATATGAATCCGCGCCCTACAGTGTGGTTGAGTCCGACAGGCCTTTCGAGCTTCGCGATTATCCCGAGTTGACGATTGTCGAGACGCCGATGTCGGAAAAGGAGAGTGATGAGAATGTCGGTTTCCGCAAACTCTTCGGCTACATCACCGGCAAAAACGAGGGGAATAAAAAAATCGCCATGACGACGCCAGTCCTCATCTCGGGAGGCAAGAGCACGATGTCCTTCGTCATGCCATCCGACTTCTCGACGAAGAGTGTGCCTCTGCCTCTGGACCCTGCGCTTTCCATCAAAAAAATTCCTGCCGGCCGCTTTGCTGTGGTGCGATTTAGTGGAGGTCGATCCGCCGCGAAGGAGTCGGAAAAACTCGCTCAACTGAAAAGCTGGATCGCCAGTAAGGGGCTTGTTGCAGAAGGTGAGCCCGTTTGCGGATACTTTGATCCGCCATGGACGCTGGCCTTCCTGCGTCGCAATGAAGTCATGCTGCGTGTGGAGGCCAAGCGTTGATAGGGATGTTGGTTCTTTGATCCGGCGAGCGGTTTTTTTAGACAGGATGACAGGATTGCCGCGGGTGGCTTGATTTATTGCTTCGTCTCATTCCGGCGGAGGGGGAGCCGGTTTTCGAGTTGGCGCAGGTCCTTGTCGAGTTGATCAAGGCTGAACGCGCCAACCCGTGCGTGCGCCGATTCCCGCATGGCTTGGAGCCTCTCCGGATCGTCAGCGAGTGTTTGCAGGGCCGATGCCAGCGAGGTGGCGTTTCTAACCGGAACGACGAAGCCATCAACCCCGTCGGTGACCACATCACCGCAATTCGGAGTCGTGATAACCGGAAGTCCATACGACATCGCTTCCAATTGGGTGAGCGCGAATCCATCCGATATGGTCGGAAGAATGAAGGCATCGGCCTGACCATAGAATTTCCGGACATTATCCCGGGACACGGCGCCGTGAAATCTCACATTCGAGGGTGCGGTGACGACAACCCGATCGGCGATGGCGATCGGGCCGACCACATCAAATTGTACCGGAGTTCCCTTTAGAATGCGGGCGGCCTCCAGCAAGTAGGGGATACCTTTGCGGATATTGACCTGACCTAAAAACAACACGCGCAAGGGATCGTTTTCCCGCTTGGGGGCGATCGGCGAGGGTGCCTGGTGCGCATCGGTTTCGTAGGCAAGGGGAACGATGGCGATTTTCGAGTCCGGAACGCCTTGTTTCAGCAAGGCTTCCCGGGTCCATCGCGAATTCACCATCACGATATCGGCCAAGGCCCATTCGGACTGCCTCCAAAGAAAATACTCCTCAGGAACGACAAGAGGTTTCTTTGCCCATCCGGGCCAAAGTTTTTCCTCCTCTAGCACCATCTCCACCTCGGTGCGAGCAGGGTCCATCTGGCCGACGACACAGGCGGCTCCTCGATTCTTCGCCCATGCCGCCGCTTCTAAAAAACCGGTGTCATATCCGAAAAAAACCGTGTTTTCCCAGTGCTGTTCCTTGCGTTTCCGGAGTGCCGAACGCACGTGGCGCCCGAAGCGACTGCCAGTGCGGAGGTATCCGCCATAGGGGTTGCCGCGTTTTCGGAAGCGTTGTGACAGGCCCTCCAGAAGCGCGGAGGCATTGAAGCCATAGACCTCTGCATCGCTCAACTCCTCATGGAAGCGGCTCTTCAAGCGGTTCGAGCCCGCCACGCGCGCCATCAAGCTCCAGAGTCCGTGCGACCAGTAATCCGTGAAAACGGCCTCCAGTCGACCTGAGCGGTGGAGAACTCTTGGAATGGCAAAGTGTTCCCGGGCCCCGATCTGCGAACAGATCCAGGATGTGCTCGGTGCGTGAACTTTAAAAAGCTGCCGAATGGGTTTGTCCCCTCTTAGAGTAGAGCAGACAGCTTGTTGACAATTTCGGCTTTGCTGGAAATCCCGACAGACTGATCCTGCTTTGTTCCGCCTTTGAAGTAAATGAGGGAAGGAATGCTGCGGATGCCGAATTGCGCGGAGACCCCGGGAGCCTCGTCCACATTGACTTTAGCGATGGCAAATTTGCCGACATTTTCCGTCGCAACCTCATCGACGATCGGCCCGAGCATGCGGCAGGGTGCGCACCAAGGTGCCCAGAAATCAACGAGGACAGGAGCCCCCGCGTTTTTGATGAAGGTGTCGAAGTTTGCGTCAGTGAGTTCGGTAACGTTTGGATTGGCCATGATGATGGATTTGGAAAAAAGTGGTTTGTTTGGGCATCAGCTCATCATCGTCCAGACCTGAACTCCGAGTGAAAGCAGGGCTATGACGACGGCTGCAATGCCAAAAATGAGGGTGGAATCGGATGTTGCCGATGTGGTGGCCGGAACGGCTTCTGGCGAGGTCTCCGGGGCGCTTTTGGGAGCCTTCGGTGCCGCTTGCTTCAGGTTCACTGTGGCCTGTGGAACGGTTTTCGAAGGTTGTGGCAGGGAGATTTTCGCGGTTTCCTTTTTGGGAGGAGCGCCCGCTGCGCCCGTTGGCTTAGCCGCTGGAGCGCCCGGAAGTTTGATGCCTGCGGCAGCAGGAGCGCTAGGAGCGGCTGGAGGTTTGGGCAGACCAGCCGGGGCGCCGGGAGCCGTGGGAGGCTTGGCGATGGCTGCAGGAGGCGGAGCGCTGATGCCTGGCGCGGTGGGGGGCTTGGGAATACCGACGGTAGCGGGAGCGCCGGCGGCTGCCGGAGGTTTGGCGATGGCTGCGGGAGGCGGAGCGCTGATACCCGGAGCAGCCGGAGGCTTGGGAATGGAAATCGAGGGTGGAACCACCGGCGCCGATCCGCTGGCTGTCGGCGGAACAATACGTGGACCCGCAGCAGGCGGAGTCAGCGGGGCGGAGGGAACGCCTGCAGGTTTTGGAATGGCTGGTGCGGGAACCACCGTTCCCTTCACTTGAGCAGGCTTGGGCGGAAAATTAATTTTCGCTGCCGCTGGAGAGAGTGGAGGCTTCGGTAGGCCTTCAGGACTACCTCCTAAAACGATGCGGACGGTTTCTTTGTTTGGTTCGGACATATCGATTCTGGTGGAGATCTAAGATGGTCTCATTCTTCCCCGCAGTTGGGGTCTTTGTCAATTTTCGATTACGGCTTCCATCGTCGCAAAAGGGCTCATTCACGAGATGAAATAACGTTTTTGGTAGGCCTTCTCTTCTGTTTTGTTATGAAAAAATTCGCACTTTGGAATTGGACCGAAAAAACACGCACGGACAAAGGCGCTCCATTGCAAAAAAAGCGATCGGCTATCCAACTCGCCGACCCTAGATAACAAATTATCGAATAAGAAAACCGGCTATTTCGGATAGCCGGTTTTGCTACACTGAAAATGCCTTCGCGATACGACTAAGGCCTTTGGTACTCGGGATTGCTCCTCGAAGGCTGAGTGTAAGCGTTGGAAGGGGTGGCCGCATTGAAATCCACATTCTGTTGCATTCTTTCATCCTGAAACGTGGAGATGTAGCCTCGGCTCCTGAGAAACAATACCAAGGCGCGACGGAGAAGGGTGCTCACCTTGCGGTCTCCTTCGGCAATCGCCGCCCGTTCCGTTGCTCTCAGTTCATCATCGGTGAGACGCACCGTGATTCGTTGCTCCATTTTTTGATCAATGTTCATTATGCGGTCAATTTAATGCGCCTTAAACAAAAGGCAAGACATAATCCTCTTTGATCCTTAATCAGGGGCATTAACTGAAGCAGGTGCGAAAGTGGCTTTCGGGGGCAGTTAGGAAGTTCCCGCCGCGTTTGAAAATCTGCGAGATATGGGCTCGCGAGGTGGGTATTAACCTCATTCTTCAAGCCGCCCGAAGCGCATAAAGCGGATGGGTGAAGGTTTCACATCCTATCGCGTTTGTATCATGTCTTTCACTGATGATTTTTGTTTCATCGGCGAACGCAGGGGTCGTTTACTGGGATGGCAGTACATCAACGGCATGGGCTACGGGAAGCAACTGGGTTGGTAATGTGGCACCTGCCAACAGCACCGTGACGGACATCGCGGGCTTCAATTTCTCCAGTTCCCCACCGAATGCACCAAATGCCGGCACGAGGAGCATTAATGGATTGATCATCGGCGACGGTTCGACGGCAGTGCCGGCGTTTACTCTTGCGGGCACGAATCTCAGAGTAGGAGACGCTGGCATTGTCAAAAATGCCTCTTCGCTGGCAACGCTCATTTTGACCGGAGTCACCCTAGCGGCGGATCAAAGTTGGATCAACAATTCGGCCACATCACTCACAGTTTCCGGTATCATCGTCAGCAACGGATTCGATCTCACCTTTGATGGCAGCGGAAACATGACGGCAAGGGGCGTTGTCAGCGGGAATGGATCGATCATCAAGGCAGGCACTGGTTCACTCACGCTCAATGCCTCCAACACCTATACAGGAGGTACTGTCATCACGGGAGGAACTCTCATCGTCGATGCCGTGGCGAACAAGGAAACTCTCGGGTCGGGTCGGCTTGAATTCAACGGGGGCGGAGCCACCTTGCAGTTGGCTGACTCTGTTGGGAAAAGCAACCGAAACTATGTTTTATCGCAGACCGGCATAATCAATACCAACGGATTCGATTTGACGCTTGATGGGATTGTCAGTGGTGCGGGCGGGATCACCAAGGTCGGAGCTGGAACTCTTGAGCTTGGCGGAACGAATGCGTTCACCGGCATTGCCGAAGTCCAAAGTGGAACCTTGAGCCTAGCGGGAGGAGTCGCGATTTCCGACACGGTAGCTGTTGTGACGGCCGATGTGGCGGGTGCCGTTTTACATATTATTGACGATGAAACGATCGGCTCATTGAGTGGGGGAGGTGCGTCCGGCGGAAACGTGGATTTGAGTGGAAAAACACTCATCCTTGGGGGCAATGACGCATCCACCGCCTATGGTGGACAATGGGTCGGAAGCAATGCTGCGCAGAGCGCAGTCTGTGCCGCTGAAGCGGCGTTCGAACTTCGAGGAGTTGACTCACGCCGGCCCCGGCGCCTCGGCCCTTGGGGCTCATCACAAAGATGATCTATCGCGCGAGCGCCTGCTCGCTTGATTCATCATCCCCCAGGATAGTTATTAGAATTCGCTACACGAATTTCTGGCGGATGGGGGGGGATTGATTTCGGCCTTCGGCCTACACCCCTTCGGGGCTGCGCATAGCGCAGTCTGTGCCGCTGACGCGGCGCTCGAACTTCGTTCTCATCCCCCAAAGATAGTTATTAGAATTCGCTACACGAATTTCTGGCGGATGGGGGGGGATTCGAACCCCCGATACCTTTCGGTATACACGCTTTCCAGGCGAGCGCATTCGACCACTCTGCCACCCATCCCACTAGAAGAACACAAATCCATAGATGATTCTCGAGAGATTGACAATGAATGCTTGCAAGTTTGACGAAGAAAAAAACGTGTTTCGGCTTTGGTTCGAAGCGATTTTTAGAGATAAAACAGGCATGTCTCAAAAGCAGTCACTCGCCGCTCTTGAAAAAATCGCTCGAAGTTTCCGCGCTTTGTCCGAACCGACGCGACTGATGCTTTTGCAGGAATTGAAGGCTGGGCCCAAGACAGTGAATGAATTGGTCGAGCTGTGCGGGTTGTCCCAGGCGAATATTTCCAAGCAGTTGGCGGTATTGCGGGACGAGGGGTTTCTTCATCGGGAGCAACGCGGAACGACAGCGATCTACTCGATCGGGGATCCGATGGTGATGGAGCTATGCAAGCTCATGTGCGACGGTATGAATCGCCGCGCCAAGGAACGCGCAATCCACTTTTCGATATAGTTGCGCGCTCTTTGGAGAGCGGAAGCAGGGGCGCTAAGGCGCGGGTGTTGTCTCGGAGGGGGTTGGCGGGGTTGGGGGATTTTTAACGGGGGCCAGAGAGTCCAAAACAGAGGCGAGGGAAGGGTCAGCCGTAAGAATGGCGTCGTGCATCGCTTGATGGAATTCCTTCGCGGCAGCTTGCCGGCTTTCCGGGGTGGTGGCGGCTTTCAATTTCGCCTCGGCGGATTGCACGGACGGAGCTTGCTTGGCTATCTCCCTGGCGGCATCCAGTTTGCTTTTTTCCTCTGGCGCGAGCTTGGATGCAGGGGAGTCGGCCTGTTTGTGCTTCGCCTCCTTGTCTCCCTTGCCGGATTTCCAATCATTTGCATTTTTTTTGAAAGCTTTGGAGATTTTGTCGACGGCTTCTGTGAGCGAGGGGTCCGATTTAATCATGGATTCGCGCACTGCGGAGCGGAAGGCTTCCGATGCCTTGTCGGCTTCGGCTTTGAGTTCCTGGATTTTGGGGTCGTCCATCGCTGCGGCTCTAGCGGTCTTGAATCGCTCGCGAAGTTCCTCGGGTATCAATTCGAGGATTTTTTTCTCATGCCCTTTCCAGGAACCTTCCCTGCCGCCGGCTTGGGGAGGTGGTGATTTCTGTGCAGGGGCCGGGCTTTGGGCCCAGGCGGGTGTGGTGATCTGCAATGCGCAGAGGGCGGCGAGTCCGAGTAGTGAGTGGGTGTATTTCATGATGTTCAAAAGCTAAAACCACGGGACGAGGAAAAAGTTGCGAAAAAAATCAAGCGTTGGTTTCAGTCGGGGTTGGAGAAACCGGCAGGCGGAGATGGAATGTGGCTCCTTGGCCCGGAGTGCTTTCGACGGAGACCGTGCCTCCGTGGGCGAGGATGATGTTTTTGACAATGGAGAGTCCGAGCCCGGTCCCGCCGCCATCGCGGGAGCGGTCCTTATGAACGCGATAAAAGCGGTCGAAGACGAAAGGCTGGGCGCTGAAGGGAATGCCAGGGCCGTTGTCAGCGATGGCGATGGCGATGGTTTGGCCATCCCGCTTCGCGGTGATGGATAGGACGAGGTCGCCTGAGTCGCCGTAGCGGAGGGCATTTGTGAGCAGGTTCGAGTAGACTTGTTCCATGCGAAGGGAGTCCGCTTGGACCATCCGGGCCTCCACCGGCCATTCGATTTCGATGCGCGCCTTGGTTTCTGAAATGGTGGGATTCAGGTTTTCCAAAACGTGGAGCATGAGGTCGTGGAGGTTCACGGAATCCCATTCCAAAAGGCGGGCCCGGCCTTCCATTTGGGAGATGCTGAGGAGATCCTCGATCAGGAGATTGAGGCGTTGGACATTGCGTTGGATGGCTTCCAGCGAGCGTTCCGCCATTTCAGGTTCCTCCATGGCGCCGTCGAGAAGAGTTTCCACATACCCCTTGATAATGGCGAGAGGTGTTCGGAATTCATGGGAGACATTGGCGATGAATTCGCGGCGTGTGGCCTCGAGTTGACGGACGTCGGTGACATCTTGGAAAACGAGAAGCACGGCTTGGGGTAGGGGACTGGACTCGGGAGCAAGCGCAGCGACGTGAATGTTGAAATGCCGTTGAGTCGAGGTTCCTTTGGGAGTGATGGTTTCGAAGCTGAGTTCGATTTGCTGGGGTGCACCGCCCGCAAGTGCGTGCTCGCTGGCGTGCTGGAGTTCATGCCGGCGAAAATACTCCAGCAACGTCCGGCCGATGGGGGAGCGTCCGGGGGAAAAGAAATTCAGGAGAGCCTCGTTGACCAAGGTGATTCGTTGGGTGCGGTCGATGATGAGGATACCTTCGACCATGCTGGAGAGAATGCCTCGCAAACTGAGATCCTCGTTGGCGATTTGGCGGTCGAGTTGCAGAAGCAGTTCGGAGATTCGCTTCACGTGCCGTGTGGTGGCGGCGTATTGACCGGGTTCGTCTTGCACGGCGGGGATGCGGAAGTTTCCCGATGCCATTTGCTCCAGATCCCGGCGGAGACTTTGCCAGGGTTTCAGGAAGCGCAGGTAGATGAAAAATGCCGCGCTGACGATGGCTGCGATGGAGAGAACAAGGAGCAAAGTGTTCAAGAGGCGGAAGGCACATTAAAGCGATACCCTTCGCCGCGCACGGTTTCCAGTCTGTGGGAATGACGTTGCAGTTTTTCGCGGAGTCGGCGCATGTGGGTATCCACGGTTCTGGTATCCATCCCAGGGGAGTAGCCCCAGACGTCGCGGAGGAGGTCATCTCTTCCGAGGGTTCGTCCCCGGTTGTTGACAAGCGTGAGGAGGAGTTTGAATTCGGTGTTGGTGAGTTCCAGACGCTCCCCGTCGATGCGGGCTTGGAGGCTCGACTTGTCGAGGGTGAGGCCGTCGAGTTCGATGAGCGATGTGCTTGCGGCGGACGTGCGCAGGCGGCGAAGGAGGGCCTGCACACGGAGAACGAGTTCCCTCGGACTGAATGGCTTTCCGACATAGTCATCCGCGCCCGTTTCCAGGCCTTTCACGCGGTCTTTTTGTTCGTCCTTGGCGGTGAGCATGAGGACCGGGATGTGGGCCGTTTCGGGATCTTTTTTGAGAGCTCGGCAGACTTCGAGTCCGCTCATTCCCGGCAGCATGAGGTCGAGGACAACGACATCCGGGCGGTGGCCGCGAACGGCGGCGAGACCATCATCCCCGCTGTTGGCGACGAGAACCTTGAATCCTGCCCGCTTGAGATTATAGCGCAGGAGATCCACCACATCCGTTTCATCCTCCACAATCAGCACCGTATCTTCCATGGAATCGTGCTTAGACAAGTCGAGCGCTTCGGGCAAGAGATCAAAAGTGACAAAAAAATCAGGTCACCGCATGGTGGCTCAGAAAAAACAATAAAACTGAACCGCGGTGACCTGAGTAGTTGTCGCAACTGATAGGTTAGACGCCGCAGGGGTGACGGTGTTCAAATTTTTTTAAAAAAATCACGCATCGATCACGAGACCGACCGGACAATGGTCGCTACCTGTGATTTCGGACTGGATGAAAGCGGATTTGAGGTTTGATGCCATCGAGGCGGAGGCGCAGAAGTAGTCGATGCGCCATCCGATATTCTTTTCGCGTGCGCCGTGCTGGTAGCTCCACCAGGTGTAATTTCCGCCTCCGGGCTCAAAGTGTCGGAAGGTGTCAATGAAACCGGCGTTGAGCACTTTGTCAAAAGCCTCCCTCTCCTCGATCGTGAATCCGGCATTGCGCGTATTATCTTTCGGGCGGGCGAGGTCGATCTCTTTATGTGCGACATTCATATCACCGCAGAAAATGACTGGTTTTGAATTTTGGAGATGCACCAGATGGTTGATGAAAGCAGGAGTCCAATCACGCGTTCGGTAATCGAGCCGGGTGAGTTCCCGCTTCGAGTTCGGCGTATACACATTCACTAGGTGGAAGTCGCCAAAATCCGCCGAGATCACACGTCCTTCGGTATCGTGCTCGGGAATCCCGATGCCGTACGTGACCGCGAGGGGTTTTTTGCGGGTCAGGATCGCCGTGCCCGAGTAACCGGGCTTGAGGGCGGAATTCCAAAAAACCTCATAGCCTTCGAAGCGGTGGGGCACTTGCTCCGGGCGGGCCTTGGTTTCCTGAAGGCAGATGATGTCAGCGGCCTCCGCTTCGAGATACTCCGGCAATCCCTTGCCGAGGACCGAGCGGATGCCATTAACGTTCCACGATAGGATTTTCATTCGTTTCTTTGGCGGAGCGGGGTTCGGATGCGGGCTAGCTGATTTTTTCGAGCAGGTAGTTTTTGAGGTCTGCGATGGCAATGCGTTCCTGTTGCATCGAGTCGCGGTGGCGCAGTGTGACCGTGCCTTCCTTTTCAGGGCCGTTTTCTCCGATGGTGTCGAAATCGATCGTGACACAAAATGGCGTGCCCGCTTCGTCCTGGCGGCGATAGCGGCGGCCGATCGCACCGGATTCATCGTAAAAGACATTCATCACTCCGCGAAGTGAAGCCACAATCTCGCGGGCTTTTTCCACGAGTTGGGGTTTGTTTTTGAGGAGCGGGAAGATGCCGCATTTGATCGGGGCCATGCGGGGGTGGAAGCGCATCACGGTGCGGGTCTCGGATTTGCCCTTTTCATCGGTGACGGTTTCCTCGTCGAAGGCCTCGCAAATGAGTGCCAACGCGGTGCGATCGGTTCCCGCGCTCGGTTCGACGACGTGAGGAACAAAGCGTTCCTTCGTCACTTCATCATAATAGTCGAGGGGCTTGCCGCTGTGCTCGATGTGTTTGCCGAGATCGTAATCCGTCCGGTAGGCGATGCCTTCGAGTTCGCTGACGCCGAAGGGGAACTCGTATTCAAGGTCGTAGGTTTTTTTGGAGTAGAATGCGCGTTCGCCGTCGGGAATATCGCTGATGTGGATCTTCGAGCGGGGGATGCCGATGT
>JALQZP010000410.1 GCA_023258235.1 Terrimicrobiaceae bacterium
AAGCGACAGAATACCAGCGAATCGAGTACATACGGATCGGAACTTGTTGCCATGAGAGTAGCAAAAGACATGGTCTCAGCACTACGTATCAAGCTGAAATGCTTTGGCGTACCTCTGACTGGACCTACGAATGTTTTCTGTGACAATAATGCCGTCGTACAAAACGTTAGCATTCCAGAATCGACATTGGCAAAGAAGCACAATGCCATCAATTACCACATTATTCGTGAGGCTGTAGCAGCTGGAATTATCCGTGTTGGGAAAGAAGATACATTGACGAACATCGCCGATGTGTTTACGAAATTAGTTCCCTTCACGCGGAAGTACAAATTACTATCACCCTTCCTTTGGGATCGATGAGGACGATTTGCCCAAGTACAATACTTCGAGCATATCGCGGGGACCGTTCGAATCCCCACAGTACGAGTGCCACGTGGAACCACTCGCGGAGTGGATGTACACGTGGATCCAGACAGTCTGAATACCGAATGTAGAAGTCCAGAGTACTCAACGTATGACGGACAGAGATCGGACACAGCTACGAAAGATC
>JALQZP010000411.1 GCA_023258235.1 Terrimicrobiaceae bacterium
GGAGATCTCTTCGGAACCAATGAATGACGTTTTTCAAAGTTCTTCATTCTATCACCACAAAGCCATCCTTGGCAAAAACAAGAACATCCTATTATTGCAATCAACTTGCATTTATTATTGACAAGTTTGGGTTTTATAGAAACTCTGACCGCATCATGCTTCATAATCCACGCCCGATCTTATCAGTTCTAGCCGCGTTGTTGACCGCTTTGCCAGTTGCTCATACCGCAGAATCCCCACAGGGCGATGGCGAAGCTTTTCCCATCATGCAAAGAAACACCGTCACCGGCGAGTGGGCGGGAATCAGGTCGGCGTGCTGCAATCGTGGCGTTGAACTCTTCGCTGGATACACCGCCGAAGTCTGGGGAAATACGACCGGCGGAATCAAAACGGGATCGGTCTATACAGGGTTGATGGACTTCGGAGTGAATCTGGATTTGGAAAAGCTGGCCGGCTGGAAAGGCGCTACCATGAGCACGACATGGCTGTGGCTAAGCGGGCGCGATGCCAGCCAAGACCTGGCCGGAAATTTCCTCACCATCTCGAATAT
>JALQZP010000412.1 GCA_023258235.1 Terrimicrobiaceae bacterium
GTGATATTCCTCGCCATCGCCATCGACTCCCGAAATTACAAAGGCGAACTGCGCTGAGTAAACCCTCCCCCGCAGAGTCACCGTGGCGCAGGGCAGGCAAGCCAGCCGCTCTCGAAATCCGTCCTAACTGCGCCTCTCAGTCGCTTGAATCTGCCCCATTCACCGATTTGTCATCCGCTCCGCTGAACTTGTGAAAAATTAAACAAAAGGCATTGACACAAGTCAGAGTATTTTTAAATTCAGTTCTAGTTTCACGTTTTTAGAAAAAACATGACCAACCGATTCCCTCCACATCGCACCCATTTAGCCTGTGAAGAGGCTTTGCGCTTTGCTTTGCGGGTTCGGCCCCAACTCTCCCACTCGATCTTTTCCTCTCCTGATCCGTGAGATTTTTCGCCCGCCATCGCTTCTCCCTCGCCCGCGCGGCCGCTCTGGCAGCGGCTTTGGCATGCTCATCGGCCACTTCATTCGGCGGAAATCTCTACACGGAGAACTTCAACTCCTACTCGGGATTCCAAAACACCAACCAGGTTACCACAGTCCTTCC
>JALQZP010000413.1 GCA_023258235.1 Terrimicrobiaceae bacterium
TGGGCGATGACATGGTCAAGGCCTATCGCGCTGCATTGGACGCTGGTAAACATACCGATGATCCTGTGCTGACCAACTTCAAAACCAAATACACCGTCGATTGGGCGCCCTTCTTGGGCAGTTGGACCAGACTTTGTCTTGAACGTCGGAGATATTCTCTATTTCACTGGGATGGCGGAAGATTTTGGTTTATTTTGTGCTGAACATGGTTTGGAGGTGGTGACAAGTGAACATACGCCGCAGTTAGTGGCAAAAGATCATCGGCCCTCTTTCGAAGAAGTTCCCTCAAAAGAGCGCACTAATGAGTTTGCAATACCGGCCACCGCCAATAAGACAACCGCCGATAATACAAGGAAATCTGTGACTTTTGCTACAGGATCAGAGAGAAAAAAATCTAATCCCGAAAACGAACCCGGATCAAACCGACGAGGAGGAGATATTTCCGATATTTCCTCAACAGATCCCAATTCAGGAACGATGATTATTGAGATTGATGTTGAGCACACGAGGAAGAGGAGACTATCGATGCTAGGTCACGACACAGAC
>JALQZP010000414.1 GCA_023258235.1 Terrimicrobiaceae bacterium
TGTCATCATCCTGAATGTTTGAGGTTGATAATGGAGTTTCATGGATGAAGTCCTCTTCCACTAAATCATATGTTGAATTCATGGTTTTTTTAAGGAAATTATTGTCATCATCTTGAATGTTTGAGGTTGATAATGAAGTTTCATGGATGAAGTCCTCTTCCACTAAATCATATGTTGAATTCATGGTTTTTTTAAGGAATTCATTGTCATCATCCTGAATGTTTGAGGTTGATAATGAAGTTTCATGGATGAAGTCCTCTTCCACTAAATCATATGTTGAACTCATAGTTTTTTTAAGGAATTCAACAAGTTCCTTTTGTGCCTCTTCCCTAACCTTTTCACAATTTGACCGTGCTAATGTACGTGTACTGATGGGTTGCTGCGGTTGAGTAGACACCTTTGCAAACCCTGATATCTATCTATTGTGCGTGATTGAATGTCACAGTCAAAATAAATTGATGCAAATTGGGCTGTATGAAGAAGCTATGTCAATGTGGCAGCCTGTGCCAGTGAATGTTATAAATTTGCGGTGGTGCAAGAGAGT
>JALQZP010000415.1 GCA_023258235.1 Terrimicrobiaceae bacterium
AGCTCGGAAGTCGCCGAGCCTATTCTGACGGCCCGAGGTTCCTTAGCCACCAAGTCTGTCATCACCTTCCGTGATTTGCCGACTTTTTTTCCCATAGGAATCCGTCGCCTTCGGCCGCGGGCTCCAATCTCTTGACCCCCTCCCCCGGGTGCTCGTGAGTCATGAATCCATAAGCTCCACAGCCACGAGGTGAATCCGTTGATGGTGATTGAGCGATGCCACGGCTCGCACAGCCTTGGTATCCGGGCTGGTCGGCCAAGGCTAGAAACTATCTGCGGAAGTCAGCGGACAAGGGTGGATTTGTTAGCACTGGTGTTAGCACTAAACTCAGGGCTTTCGAAAAAACCCAATGAAATCGAGGTGGTGCCAGGGGGGAGAATCGAACTCCCGACCAAGGGCTTATGAGTCCCCTGCTCTACCGCTGAGCTACCCTGGCATGGTGCCCGTCCGACGCGGGCCAGTTGGATAGGCCATGGGCCGGGGGGCGCACAAGTCTGTTTTGCAGCGGATTTCCACGGGGACGGAAACTGCATTCCTTGGGAT
>JALQZP010000416.1 GCA_023258235.1 Terrimicrobiaceae bacterium
ATCGGTTATGTGCCCGAGTCGCCGGTCGAAGTTGCACCGACACCAGCCCGAGTCGCTCCCGCGAACCCGCCCGCAGTGACCAGCACCGAAGTCATTACCGAATCCCGATACAAAGACGGCAAATTGAAGCAGCGCGAAGTCGTCAGCAAATCCGAATACAAAAAAGGCAACCTCATCAAACACCAAAGCGTCGAACGGAAAATCATAAGCGAATCCAATAAAATCCAATAAACGGTATTCCAGAAACATCCCGCATGAAAACCACATCCAAATTCCCTAAGCCCCAAACACCAACCAAAACCTCGCTTCTTCTCCTCTGTGCTGTCTGTGTCCTCTGTGGTCAATTAGCCGCCAAAGACGATCCTTTTACTGCAATAGCCACCAAGCTCGCTCCAGACTCGCAAGGCGAAAAGGTCAACATCGCTGTGGGTAGCTTCAACTACGAGAATACCGAACTCCAGTCGCCGTTCTCCTCAATGCTCCGCGATGAGTTGGAGATTGCCTTGAGCGATTCAGGGAAATTCAAGGTCGTCACCCGCGATC
>JALQZP010000417.1 GCA_023258235.1 Terrimicrobiaceae bacterium
CTATTTGGAGGTGCTGGGTGGCAATGGTGTTTCACCAAGGGCCCCGGCGACGAGGGGCTCGACTTTTTCAAACCAAACACGGTAGCCCTCGCAGTTCAGGTGGACTTTGTCGCCGCCGAACAGGGACTCCTTGAGGGATCCGTCAGCATTCTGGAAGTCGCTCGTGAGGTCGACATGGATGACCTGCTTGCCGTCTGCAATGGCCGGGAGTTGGGCGTTCACCTTGCCGATTGGGTCCATGATCGCACCGGCGCGAGGAAGGATGGAACACAGCACGACCTTGGTGTTCGGAAGGCGTTGTTTGAGTTCGGCGAGGACGGCTTTGATGCCAAGAACGGTGTCCTCGGGCGATTCGCCACGGCCGACATTGTTGGTGCCGATCATGAGCATCGCGACCTTGGGTTGGATTCCCTCGACTTCGCCGTTTTGCAGGCGCCACAGGACATTCTGGGTGCGGTCGCCGCCTTGGCCGAGATTCAGCGCCTTGCGCGCACCGAAGTGGCGTCTAAACCCTAAACCCTAAACCCTAAACCCTAAA
>JALQZP010000418.1 GCA_023258235.1 Terrimicrobiaceae bacterium
GCCAGGAATCGCGAGGCGATTTTTCTCAGGATGGAGTGATTTGGTCGTGTCATGGTTTTGTTTGGTTAGGAGTCGACAGATTGCACCCGGTTCCGGGCAGACCCGGAAAGGGTCGCGGATTCAAGCAAGGTGAATCCGGGATGGGAATGAAAATCGGCCCTTAAATTAGGGCAGCGGGAAACGCGAGGTGAAGGCGAGGACTTCCTTGCGCAAGGCAGCGAGGGCAGCTTCGTCGTGGCGTTTCTTCAAAGCGCTGTCGATAAAGTCGGCCACCTGCATCATGTCGTCCTCGCGGAGGCCGCGGCGGCCTATGCCGGCGGCAGCTTCGGCGTGCTGACGGAACTGCACGTGGCGCCGTCGCTGCGCGGGCGCGGGACCGGGGCGCGCCTCGTCGCCGCGGCACGGCGCGAGGCGATGGCACGAGGCTGGAGGCGGCTCGAGGTGACGACGCCCGACGCCGGCCGCTTCCCCCGGACGCAGGCCTTCTACGCCGCGAACGGCTTCGCGCCGATCGGGCCGCGGCTGCGCGTCCTGCTGG
>JALQZP010000419.1 GCA_023258235.1 Terrimicrobiaceae bacterium
CTCGGCGGGGACGGAGCCGATAGCCTCATCGGCGGCACCGGCAATGATTCGATGGTCGGCGGAGCTGGCAATGATTACTACATCTTCGATTCGATCACGGATGCAGCCATCGAAGCGGCGAACGCAGGCACCGACTCGGTCTTGGCGACGATCACGAACGCCACGATCGGCAGCGAGGTGGAATGGCTCATTCTCGATACCGGCATTGGACGCGGCACGGGCGGAGCCACCGCCAACACGCTGGTGGGCAACGCGGTTGCCAACACCCTTGATGGTGGAGCGGGCAACGACAGCCTTGAGGGCGGAGCCGATGCCGACACACTCTTGGGCGGAGATGGAGCCGATACCCTTTTGGGCGGAGCCGGAGCGGACACGCTTAATGGTGGCGGAGGCAACGACAGCTTGGTAGGCGGAGCGGACAACGACTACTACATTGTGGATTCCACGCTGGATGCGGCGGTCGAAGTCGCGACGGAAGGCACGGACTCGGTATTGGCGAATGTGACCGGCTACACTTTGGGCGCTGCGAGCGACA
>JALQZP010000041.1 GCA_023258235.1 Terrimicrobiaceae bacterium
TCTTCCGACCAGCGATTGACGGATTTTTTGAACCGTCTCCGGCGAGACCTTCGGGCGCTGCGGTTGCCAACGGGAGTTAAGTTCATTCACGACATCGGCGATTTGCGAATCGTTGAGATCATATCTCCAAGCGGGCATAACACCATTGTAAACAACCCCATCGCGGGGTGCAAAGAATCTCCGGAGGAAGAACCGGCGAACCCGGGATCGGCGGGCAGTGCCCCGGAATGCCGCTCCCGTCGGCCTGATGACAGGACACACATCGGGCGGCATAAATTTCCCGGCCATTGAGCGGCGTTGTATCGACCCCGGCTTGAGGCGTCGGCCCGCAGGCCACCAAAAGCAGGGCAGGTAAGGGCCAAATACCGGCTGGAATTCTCATGGCTGGGCTTCACCCGGACTTGCGACCGGTCTTGGAAGACCGAAAATTTGAAGGATGTCGCCAGCCATTTCCGCGCTTTTGGCAAGCTGATCGATACTGTAAACAAGCCGGAGATTTCCCTCGGGATCAATGAGCGTGGTATTCGTCGAGTGGTCGATGAGATAATCCTCCTCATCCTTCGTGGGTGATTCCGCCTTTCGATAAAAAGCGCCGTAGGCACGTGCGACGGTTCCAATGGTTTCCTTGTTACCGGTCAGCCCTGTGAATTTCTCATCGAAAAGAGGAATGTATTTTTTGAGAGCGGCAATGTCGTCCCGCTCATCGACACTCACAAAAACGACCCTCACCCGCTGTCGAATGGAGTCCGGGAGTTGACGACAGACGGCGGCCAAGTTGGCGAGAGAGGTAGGGCAAATATTCGGGCAGTTCGTGAATCCAAAATTCAGCAAAATCACATCGCCCCGCTGGTCGGCCAACCGAAAGCGATTCCCATTCTGGTCGGTCAGTTCAAAAGGATACGCCGCGCGGGCGGGTGCGATCATTTTGCCGAACCAAGACCCGGCATCCGTCGGGCGGAAATTCGCCATATAAACGATGGTGGCGCCAATGAGGACGGCAAGTGCAAGCACTTTGAACGAGGCGGAAATACCGGACGAGGACTTGCTCATCGACGTAGCTGCTAAAAATCAGACCTCGCGCAGTTGCTGGATTTCGACGGCGGCATCGGGTGCCCGGAATACCGAAGTGCCAGCAACAAGAATGTTCGCACCAGCCTGAACCGAATCCAGAGCCGTGATGGCGTTGATGCCGCCATCCACCTCGATGTGGAAATCGTGCCTGCCTTGGGATCTCCAGAATGCGGCTTGGGCGATTTTCGGCAGCATATCGGAAAGGAACGCCTGACCGCCACGGCCGGGATGGACAGTCATGATGAGCAGAATATCAAAGGCCCCGAGCAAGGGCTGGATTTTTTCCACGGGCGTTTGAGGACTAATGGCGAGCCCGGCGAGAAGCCCGGCTTCCCGCACGGTGGCCAAAGTTTTGGGAACATCGTGGGAGGCTTCCAAATGAACAGAAATCGAGGAGGCGAACGGCATGAAACGCTCCAAATAACGATCGGGATGATCGATCATGAGATGGACGTCCAGAGGCAGCGTGGTGTGATGGGAGACCGCTTCGACGATGGCGGGGCCAAACGAAATGTTGTCCACAAAGTGCCCATCCATCACATCGCAATGAATCCAATCCGCGCCAGCCGATGTCACACGCGCCACTTCGTCACCCAGGCGGCTGAAGTCGCTGGCAAGAATCGAGGGTGCAACGATGGTTTTACGCGAAAGCATATGTGTGGCATACCTTATGTGCGTGGAAATTGCCAACGATGAATATTACATGAGGGAAGCCTTGCGGCAGGCGCGCCGGGCTTTTGCCGCAGACGAAGTGCCGGTGGGGGCCGTGATCGTGCGGGACGGGCAGATCATTGCCCGCGCTTGGAACCAAGTCGAAATGCTGAAGGACGCCACCGCGCACGCCGAAATGCTCGCTATCACGCAAGCCGAGGCCGCCATGGAGGATTGGCGCCTCACGGACTGCGACCTCTACGTCACGAAAGAGCCCTGTCCGATGTGTGCAGGCGCGATTGTTCACGCCCGTTTGCGAAGAGTGATTTTTGGATGCCCCGATGCCAAGGGTGGCGGAGCCGGAGGTCTCTTGAATATCCTGCAAATGCCGCAACTCAATCACCGCAGCGAGATCACCCCCGGCGTCATGGCCGAGGAATGCCTCCACCTGATACGGGAGTTTTTCCGGGCGAGACGGCAGACGTCCCTTCCACCGGCATCGGAGGATTAGCTTTGCACCTCCTTTTTTACCTCATGCCACTTACTTGTTTTCTATGAAACGGATTCTTCTTTTTGCAGTCGCTCTGTTGCCATTTTTTCCAACCCATGCGTCCGATGTGAAGCTTTCGGACAAGCAGGCACTGGAGATCGGCAAACGCATTTGGGCCAATGAGTGCGGAGGCACCATATCGGGCCTCACTTCATGGAACAAAAGCGAGGCTTTTCCTTCGCTTGGAATCGCCCACTTCATCTGGTATCCAGCCGGAAAGCGCGGCCCGTTCGAGGAGAGTTGGCCGGGATTGGCCCAGTATCTAAAAGCAAACGGGGCCGAGGTGGATCCCTGGATGCTTGGTGCCTGTCCGTGGGAAACAAGGACGGCCTTTGTGGGTGACCTGCAAGGCGCGAGACTCACGAAATTGCGAAACCTGCTCTCAAAAACCATCGCCCTCCAGGCCCGCTTCGCCGCATTGAGACTGGAATCGGCACTGCCGAAAATGCTGAAAGCCGCTGGTCCCGCCAAAGCGCCGTTGGTTCGCGCCAACTTTGAACGCGTCGCTGCACAGCCTCTCGGTTTTTATGCTCTGATGGATTACGTGAACTTCAAAGGCGAGGGAGCCAACCCCACGGAACGATACAACGGCGCGGGTTGGGGGCTTTTACAGGTCTTGGAAAACATGAACCCCTCCGCACCGGCCTTGCCTGCCTTTGTCCACGCCGCCGATGAGGTTCTGACCCGCCGCGTTGGAAACTCCCCGCCCACCCGCAAAGAAGCACAGTGGCTTCCTGGCTGGCGCAACCGACTCCAAACCTACCTCAAATGAACAAGGAAGACATCGCCACCATTTTTGAAAATATCGCCCGTTTACTCGAGCTCAAAGGCGAGAACCCCTTCAAAATCCGCGCCTACACCCATGCCGCACGGGCGTTGGAGACCTTGGCCGAACCCCTGGAAAAACTCATCGCCGAAGACCGGCTCATTGCCGTGGATGGAATAGGCAAGGCCACCGGCGAAAAAATCACGGAACTCGCGACCACCGGCCGGCTCGCCTATTACGACAACCTTCGCGACGAGTTCCCGCCCGATATCCTCACCCTCTTCGACCTTCAGGGTCTCGGAGCAAAAAAAATCAAAGTCCTCTGGGACTCGCTCCGCATCGACTCGATTACCAAGCTCGAGCGGGCCTGCAAAAGCGGTTCAGTGGCCGAGCTTCCCGGCTTTGGCGAAAAAACCGCCGCCAACATCCTCAAAGCGATCGAACACATCCGCAAGTTTGCCGGCGCATTCCGGTTCGGGGATATCGCCGCGCTCGCTTCGGGTCTTCTCGAGGACCTTCGCACCCATCCCGACGTCAATCTTGCGCAGATCGCAGGCAGTTTTAGACGCAAAAAAGAAATCGTCCGGGATTTGGATTTCATTGTTTCCTCACGCAACCCGGAAGGCGTGATGGACTTCTTCACCACACATCCTTTGGTCGAGTCCATCCTTGCCCATGGAGCGACCAAATCGAGTGTGGTCCTCAAAAGCGGCATCCAGTGCGATCTTCGCGTTGTTCGTGGCGAGGAATTTCCCTTTGCCTTGAATTATTTCACAGGCAGCAAGGAGCACAATGTTCGCATGCGTTCGCGGGCTCTCGCACGCGGATGGTCGCTGAACGAATACCGCTTCAGTCCGGCGGAGGGAAAGGAACTCCTCGAGCCATTGCCCGAAATCCATGAAGAAAATGACATCTATCGCGCCCTCGGCCTCGACCCCGTGGAGCCGGAACTTCGTGAAAACATGGGCGAAATCGAGGCGGCGGAAAACCACAAGCTTCCGCATCTCATCGAGTGGTCGAACCTGCGCGGCACCTTCCACAACCACACTACCGCCAGTGATGGCAGAGCCTCGCTGCAGGACATGGTTGAAGCCGCAAAAGAACTGGGCCTCGAGTACATCGGCATTGCGGATCACAGCAAAAGCTCGTTTCAAGCCAATGGACTTGATGAAAAACGGCTCGCGGACCAAGTCCAAAAAATCCAGGAACTCAATGCCCTCGACCCGGATTTCCGGATTTTCACCGGCATCGAATGCGACATCCTCAAGGATGGCTCCCTGGATTTCTCAGACGAGGTCCTCGCCTCGCTCGACTATGTGGTTGCGAGCGTGCACTCCTCCTTCACCATGCCCGGACCGGAGATGACGGCCCGCATCATTCGTGCGATCACCAATCCCTACGTGACCATGCTCGGCCACCTGACCGGCAGGCTTCTATTAAGTCGGGATTCCTATCAACTCGATGTTCCCGCCATTATTGAAGCCGCTGCCGCGACGGGAACGATCATCGAACTCAATGCAAATCCGCGTCGGCTTGACATGGATTGGCGATGGTGGCCGCTTGCGCGGGAAAAAGGTGTGAAATGTTCGATCAATCCCGACGCCCACACGACCGCGGGGCTCCAGGACATCATCTTCGGCGTCGGCATTGCCCGCAAAGGCTGGCTGACAAAAAAGGACGTGATCAACACGCAGCCTCTTGCAACCGTGGAATCGACACTCCAAATAAAACGAACTTTGCTGCACAACTCCCGCTCGTAATCGATCCCTTCAATGAAGCCTTTTTCCCATGTGCACGCCAGTCCGCTGGCGATGATGATTTTTTTCACGATTGCCAGCCACACCCTTGTCGCGAAGCCCCCCGCTGCTCCCCGCGTTGAACCGGGATTGGAACGCGCGGTCAAGTGGAAGTGGAGCGTGCAGGCGAACGAAGACGGGGATTGGGGGCTGCCCGTTCACGACGTCCCAATGCTTCACCCGGAATCGACCAACACCCATCCGCACCCAAGCCCTACACCCCCCTCCACATACGAAGTCAAAAAAGGCGATGTTCTGGTCCGCATTGCAAAAAAATTCAAGATTTCCGCCGCCGACCTGAAAACACACAATCAACTGACCAGTGATCTCATCCATATCGGCCATCCTCCAAATCCCGCCACCGCAAGAGCGGCGGGCCATAAAAGCCACGCCAAGCAAGGGAACGGAAGTGACAGCCCACCAGACCTCCGCCGACATTCTTGCCCAGCGTGTTTTTCTCGACCGCCAAGGATTTTCAACCGGCCCGATCAGCGACACGCCCACCGCCGATTTCCAGAGGATCCTTCAACTTTACCAAAGCGAGCATGGCGAAATTCCCGCCACAGATCAGATTTCCTCGCCTTCGACCGACTACACACTCCGGGCCGCCGACTTTCGTTTCATAGCCACGCCCAAAGCCTCCCGGCCACACCCTCCGACGCCAAAGGGACAACCCACCCCGAAACCCACTCCCGCTCCTCCGCCGAATTATGATGAAATGGTATCGTCTCCATTTCTGGCATACCGTTCTCCATGGGAATTCGTCGCGGAGCGCTTCCACTGCGATGAAGCCTTTCTCCGAAAAACCAATCCCGCCCTCGGCCCCTACCCTCCTGTCGGCAGTTTGTTTCATGTTCCCAATGTCACCCCGTTTGAGATTGAAAATGTTCCCGCAAAGTCGCCGCAACCCGCCCCTGATCCCGCGCAACCCGTGACAGCATTGATCACCGGGATGTCGATACTGGAAATCCGGAAGTCGGACCGCATCGTGGCCGCGATGCCGCTTTCCAAGGCCCGCCCTGGCCTTGCCGGTCGCGGCGAGTGGAAAATCCTGGGCTCCATACCCCGCCCGGCCATGGCGACGTTTCAGGAACCGAGGGTGATTCAGGTAGAGTCAGCCAGTCCGTTCTACACCAACCCGAATCCCAAACCTGTTCAAGCAAGAGCAACGCTTTCGTCACCCGAAATCCTGCCCCCAGGACCAAACAACCCTGTTGGCATTCTCTGGATCAATCTGGCCAAGGGAGATGGAACAGAACCTCTTCCTTTTGGGCTTCACGGGACCAGCTTGCCCTCCGAAATGAACACCTTGGAAGGCATTGGTGGATTTCGCGTTTCAAACTGGGACATCATCCGCGCTGCAAAACTGCTCCCGGACGGCACCAAGCTGCTGTGGAAACCTTGATTCGATGAACTTTTTAAAAGTTTCTGTAAATTCCGGAATCCTTGTGCGAGTTTGCCTCCCATCAGCATGAAACTCAAAATCTGGTCGATCACTGCGCTTGTCGTAGCCATTACTGCCCTGTACCTCACCACCGCCTCCTTGTCCGCCAAGGCCCAACTCCCATCCCGTCCGCCAGTAACGGCCGAGGCGGCCACCACCGGACTGCCCACGGTTCAAACAGCGCCGGAGATCGATCCCACTCCCTCCCCCACTCCAACTCCGACCCCGCTTCCCCCCAGAAAACATACCTACAACAAGTGCCATGTTGCGGGTTCCGAGATTGCGATGACTTTCGATGACGGTCCCCACCCCAAGCTGACCCCCATGCTTTTGGATATGCTGAAGGAACGGGGTATCAAGGCGACCTTCTTTCTCGTTGGGAAAAATGCAGCTGATTATCCCGAGATTGTCCACCGCATCGTCGCCGAGGGCCATGAGGTCGCCAATCACAGTTGGTCGCATCCCCAACTCACCAAGCTCGGCCCGGATGCTTTAAACAAGGAAATAGCTCAAACCAACGAGGCCATCCATCAGGCCACGGGCATCCAAACAACGATCATGCGGCCGCCTTATGGAGCCACCAATGCTGCAATCACAAAACGGCTCAACGACGAATTCGGACTCGCTGTCATCATGTGGTCGGTTGATCCACTCGATTGGAAGATTCGCAATTCCGCTCATGTCACAAAATACATCACGGAAAACACAACTCCGGGCGCGATCATTCTCTCTCACGATATCCACCCGACCACAGTGGAGGCCATGCCGGCCGTTCTGGATACCCTGACCGCCAAAGGCTACAAGTTTGTGACAGTGTCCGAACTCATCGCCTTGGACCTTCCCGAACCCGTTCAACCGACCGCCAAAACCACTCCCGCAAAGACCAGGAAATAGCCTTCGAACGTAGGATCAGTTTCCGTATTTAATCGAGCAACCGTAGGCCTCGGTACTCGGAACAGATACGGCTTTTCCAGCCAGAGTTTCCTCGACAGCGGCTCGAACATAGTTTTTGGCATCGGCGATCTCCGCAGGATCGGGAGACTTCTTGTCATCAATAGCGCCATGGTAAACGAGAAGGCCGTCCGCGTTGATCACATACATCTCGGGCGTGCGCTTGGCCCCATAGGCCCGACCTACCTTTCCGTCTTCATCGAGCAGATAGGCGGCGGCTTTGGAGCCGTTTTCGGCACAGGATCGGGCGACCTCGTCGACCGCCATGTGACCCTGCTTTCCGGGAGCGGACGAGCAAATCGAAATCCAAACGACTCCCTTTTCGGCAGCCTCTTTTTGGAGCCCCTGCATGTTGCCGGAGCCATAATGTTTTTTGACGAACGGACATCCAAGGTTGATCCATTCAAGCACCACAACCTTCCCTTTGAAATCGGACAGGGATGTTTGTTTCCCCTCGCAATTCGGGAGAGTGAAATCGGGAGCCGGTTGTCCTGGATCGACGTCCGCGTGAAGAAAACCCGCGAGGGCCATCAGAATGAGAAGGGATTTATTCATAGATCCTAAAAATGACACTGCGATTTCGCTTGCGCAAGCTGTCAAGGAAGCCGATGGAGCGCGTCGGCCAAAATGGATTCCGTCAAAAGCTCTGGAAGCACAACCGGCGCGCCGGCATTCCCGCCGGGATAGATGACGTAAAGAGGCACCCCGACGCGACCGAAGCTCTTGAGCGCGGCCGTGATTTCGGGATTGGAATTTGTCCAGTCCGCCTTCATCGGGACCACTTTCTTGGATCCCAAAAGAGCGCGCACAACGGACGTATCGATGGCCGTCCGCTCGTTGAATTTACAGGTAATGCACCAGTCGGCGGTGAAATCCAGAAACACGGAATGCCCGGCCGCCAACTCGGCCTGCAATCTTGCCTGGCTGAAAGGAACCCAGTGGATGCCGCTCGCATCTTCTTTTCCTGCCCGGGCGAATTTCTGACCAAGGAAATACCATCCGCCGCCCGCACAGAGGACCGCAACCATCCCAAGCGCCAGTAGCCGGTGATGCCCTGCCGGCCCGCAGAACGCCCCATAAACCCAGCAGGCCAAGCCTACGCAAAGAAGGAATGCCGCATAGGCGATAACGCCATCCATGCCGCTCTGGCCGCCGAGAATAGCAGAAATCCAGATGAGGGTTGCAAAAAGCGGGAAGGCCATGAACTGCTTCAAGCGCTCCATCCACATTCCGGGTCGCGGCAAAAACCTCATCCATCCCGGCTGGGCGGTCAGAAGAAAATACGGCAAAGCCATTCCCGCAGCCACGGAAGCGAACATCGCGACAATGACAGGTGCGGACTGGCTGAACGCGAATCCCAATGCGCTTCCCAGAAAGGGAGCCGTGCAAGGTGTGGCAAGCAGAGTCGCAAAGACCCCTTGAAAAAACGAACCCGCGTGTCCACCGGCTGACCCTGCCGCTTCCAGAGCCGTCGCCGTGCGACCGGGAAGAATGAACTCAAAGACTCCGGCGAGATTCAGCGCAAAAACGAAAACCACCGTCCCCATCACGATGTTAAACCATGGGTTTTGAAACTGGAATGCCCAGGTCACCTCGGAGCCTCCCGACTTCAGCGCCACAACGACCGCCGCCAATCCGAGGAACCACGCAAAAATGCCGCCAATAAAGGCCACGCCGTGCGAAAAGATCCTCCACCGCGACTCGCCCGCCTGTTGGATAAAACCGAAGATTTTGAGCGATATCACAGGCAACACACACGGCATGAGATTGAGGATCATTCCACCCAGAAACCCGTAAAACAAAGCCAACCAAAGCCCCATCGAGGCAGCTGCCGGCTTCTCCACGGAACCAGAACTTTGCGACTCCGCCACCAACCAAGATCGCCTCGACGCCCCCTCGCCCACAGCCAGAACACCACGAAAATCCCCATCCACACTCAACTCCAGCGTGTCGGGCGACACGATTTTCGGGTGTCCAACCAATTGATCGACGCTGGGCAAAGGGAAAAGAGCCAGAGAGGTTGCCTGAGGCAAACCGCCCACTGTGAGTTTGAGATTTTTTCCACTGCGTTGCCACGTCAACTCGAACGGGGGCGGGCTCGAAATGGGAATCTGCCTGCGAAATTCCTCAAAGATCGCCACGTTGTCAGGCACTGCAGTGGCACCCACAGGCAAATTCAACTCCAAATCAGTTCCGCCCGGAATACACGTATCCTTGCAAACCAACCAGGATACCTTGGCTCGAATGGTCACGCTGCCGGATGCATCCAATGCAGGCGTGATCGTGGAGAGGAGGAGAACGCGGTCGCCGTAGGCATAAGTTTGGATGTCACCGGGCTCGAGTTTCGCCTCGGGAGTCGGCCACTGGATAGCCCCAGCACGGAATCCCGCCGGCAAGCTCCATTGCACACGCGTCGAGAATCCTGCATCGCCGCTGTACTCCCAATAAGTATGCCAACCGGGAGCCATTTCCAAAAGCAAGCCGACTTGGAAATCCCGCCCGGGAACGATGGCTGAAGTATCCGCAATCAGGGTGGCTTTGACCAAAGTTTCCCCTTTCAACATTTGCAGGGGCATACAAAGCGCAAGAACGATCGCAAGACGGGTCAGCCAGTGTCGATAGACAAAGTTCATACTTTATCTCTAACCCCGCTTCGATTCAGGGAAAGGGAAAATCCGCGAAGCCGCAAAAGGAAGTCGATGTTTTGTTTGGTCGAAAGCCCGATGTCGAATTAGCCTGCCCTTCTTGGAAACGACAATCTCAATTGAAAGTATCGCCTACGGAGGCGCAGGTGTGGGGCGACTGCCGGATGGACGGGTTTGCTTTGTTCACGGCACATTGCCCGGCGAGCGCGTAATCGTGCAAGTGGTTAAATCCAAAAAAAACCACGCCGAAGCCGATTTGATCCGTATTCTGGAGGCCTCGCCGCGCCGCCTTGCTCCAAGGTGTCCCGTTTTCGGCGAGTGTGGCGGCTGCTCCTACCAACACATGGACTATGCCCTGCAACTCGAAATAAAAACCACACAGGTTGCCGACCTGCTTCGCCGTGTGGGAGGCATCACCAACACCGAAGTTCTCCCCATGCTGGCCTCGCCCTTGATCTGGGGATATCGCAACCGACTCTCTGTCCATGTGAGCCGCGGACAGGTCGGCTTTTACCACCGCAAATCCCACCACCTTGTCGATGTGGTTGCGTGCCCGCTCGGAAGCGAAAGCGTCAACGCCGAACTCGCTACCCTTCGCGAATCGCGCCCCCGCTACGATTCCCGCATCACGCTTCGCGAAAAGCCGGGTCAGAAGGGATTCTCCCAAGTGAATGATGGAGCGGCGGAACTGCTCGCCGGAATCGCCCGGGAAATGGCTCCCAACGGCGACTTGCTAGTCGATGCGTATTGCGGAGCCGGCTTCTTTTCCAAAAAACTGCGCCCGGGATTTCAAAAGATCATCGGTATCGAGTGGAGCGATGCGGCCGTTCGTGCCGCCAGGATGGATGCGACGGAGAAAGAAACCTACATCTCTGGTTCGGTGGAAAACCATCTCCGCGATTCCCTCCCCGCCACACGCGAGGCCCAGGCCACCCTTCTCGTGGACCCACCGGCGGAAGGGCTTTCCCCCGATGTCATCCATGCGATTCTCACCCGCCCACCGGAGACACTCATTTATATTTCCTGCGATCCAGCCACCTTTGCGAGGGATGCAAAAAAACTGACATCCACCTACTCCCTCGAGCGCGTGCAACCGGTCGATATGTTCCCGCAAACAGCCGAGATCGAACTCATCGCCTGCTTCAGAAAGGTCTGATCATACCCAAATCAGCGCGCGTTTCCAAGCCACGCGCGGATCCTCACAGCGATGGGTTTTTTAAAATCCACCAACTCCGGCTTTGACGCCCTCACAGCCGTGGTGAGATGAAAAATCCACCAAGCTAGCACCACCGGAATGACAAGGGGAAGCCATCGCGCATTCCGCTGCATCAAAGCACTCCAATCCGCCAAGGCCTTTCCCCGCAGTGCTTCCCAGCCACAGACAAATCCGCCAAAAAGCAGAGTCGCCAATGCGGGGAGGGCTGTGGCATTGAGTCTCAGTGCGGATGCCAGATCGCCATGCAAAATCGCGCAGGCTGCCCGCGTTCCGCCGCAAAGCGGACAAGGTAGCCCACTCAAGGCGTGAAACACACAGGGCCATCTGAATACAGCACTCCCCGAACAATAACACACGCTCAGGATCAGAATCACGAAGAGGCAGACGAAGATGCGGATCCCGCGCTGATGCGGCAGCAGGGGCGGAAGGCTCCCTTCCCTTCTCATACTTCCCGGTCTTCGATATCCGTTTTTCTTTTTTTTCCATCAGCGGAAATCACAAGTGTGATTTCCCCCTTCGGCGGATGTTTCTGAAAATGCGCCAGCACTTCGGCGGGCAGTCCACGGCGATACTCCTCGAAGGTTTTTGTGAGTTCGCGGGCCACACAGACGGGGCGATCTGGACAAGCCGCCTGGAGGGCCTCGAGCGTACGCTCGATCCGGTGGGGCGACTCAAAGTAAATGCTGGTCTCGGATCGTGCCGCGGCTTGGGCGATCTCATTGGCACGACGACCGCTCTTCACGGGAAGAAAACCACCAAAAAAAAACCGATCGGCCGGAAAGCCGGAACCCACCAGCGCGGTGATGACAGCGGAAGGACCGGGCAAAACCGTGACGGGAAGTTCGCGCTCAATGCAGCTTTTGATGAGGCGATGACCAGGATCAGAGATTCCCGGCATTCCCGCATCCGTTATCAAGGCTATCCTGGCTCCTGATGCCATGCGGCCCGCCAACTCCTCGACACGGGCGGCCTCGTTGTGCTCATGGAGACTGACAAAGGGTTTTTTAATGCCTAGATGCTGAAGGAGCATACCGCTGTGACGGGTATCTTCGGCTGCGACAACATCGGCGGACTGCAAGGCCTCGATCGCTCGCAGCGTGATGTCCTGGCGGTTGCCGATAGGAGTGGGAACAATGGTCAGCACAGCATTAGGCCGCTTTCAGTAATGGGAAACTCGCGCTAGCGAGCGAAACCCTAAAGACGCGGGCATCGAACGCATGAAAGCAGGTTGATTTCATGCGAACACTCCGTGGCGGAAACCCATTCCTGTAAATCCTGTTCATCCTGAAATCCTGTCAAAAAATATCGGAATAGCCGAATCCTACCACCCCTCGGCAACCTGGGCGGTGAGTTTGTCGGCCAGATCCAAGGCGGCGTTGGAGAGGGCCTGCTGCTTGGATGTTTGGAGGTCGTTTCCACTGAAGAACGAGGATCTTCCCTCCAGGCTGCCCTGCATCAGAATGGCGCCGGAGCCTTGGTGGGTAACTTCATACCGCACCTCCACAATCAAACCAAACTCACTTGTCGCAAGGACGTTGTTAACCACAGACCGCAGGGAATTTGTTCTAATACTGGTGATTGTGCAGTTCAGGATGGCGTCGGCCTGCGCCGAGTCGACCAACTGGTAGGTCCCATCCTGCTGCAACCTCTTGACGACTGTATCCGCAAGAAGCACTTCGATACGGGACTCGTAGGTTTCATTTTTAAAACTCGGCACCGAAAGCGTTCGAACCGAGCGCATCGGCGTCGGGCGGATTTCCCCGAGCTTGTAGCCGCAACCGGATACGAGAAAAACAAAAGCAATTAGGAGGGCAGTGATGGGCTTCATGGGTTGGGTAGGGCGGGCTCGACGGGAGGCATGGGAGCGACATCTCTGGAACCGGTTCGAAGCTTCGGCTTGTTGACCACGGGCAGCTCGTCTGGAACGATGTCTCGACGCGGCGGGCCATTGAAATCGGCAAGTGAAGAGGTTTCGACTTGGGCCTGCAAGCGGCGGCGGAGGATCGCGGTTTCTCCGGTTTCAGCCTTCGCGGGCCCTGTGCGCAGGGCATCATCACCCGCCTCGCTGCGCAGCTCCTGCACGCGATCCTTAGCCAAATTCGCATACTCGGTGCCCGGAGAACGCCGGATCACGTCATTGTAGTAGATAGCCGCCGCGCGGTAGTTTTTAAAACGATCGTAAAACTTCGCGATCGCCATAAGGTCGGCCGATTCCTTATCCGACATTTTTTTCAAATTGTCGCGGGCTTGGGCGGCTTTTTCACTTTTCGGATAATTGAGAAGAAAATCCTCAAAGGTATTTTTGGATGTGATGAGTGCCGACAGGTCTTCGGATTTGCCGCTTTCTCCAACCATCATGTAAATATAACCAATCTGGTAAAGGGCATCGTCCGCAATGGAGCTGTTCGGGTAAATATCGAGCACCTTTTGGTAGGCCGCAGCGGCTTCCTTGAGCTTCCCTTGGCGCTCATAGGTGAGGGCCAGATTGAACTGCGCCACGGGTGCGTTTTTGCTGTAAGGCGCGTTTTGCAAGATCGAAGTGAACATACCCTCGGCGCGATCCGAGCCCGGAACGATTTCCAAACCGAAAATCTTGGTTTTTTTGCCTCCGAGAAATGCGTTTGCAATCAAAACCTGACGCCCGATCGCCTTCTCGAAATTGGGCGTATCGGGATATTGGGTGATCAATTTCTGATACGCCTCGAATGCCTTGGTCGCATTGCCCTCGGATTCATACAACTCGGCGATGCGGTATTGCGCTTGGACCGCCAATGGTGATGCCGGATTTTTTTTAATGAACCGACGGTATTTCGAGATCGCGGTGGCAGCGACTCCAGCATCGTCCGCCGCCTTGGCGTCCTCGAATTCCAACCTCTCATCCGAGGTTGTCTCCGCGTTGACAACTTGCCTCGGATTCGGAGCGGCGGGAGTTTCTGCCGGAGCGGCAGCTTGACCGAACAAAGGCAGGTGGGCCGCTAGGAGCACCGCGAAACATATCAGTGAAAATCGAAACGACATTGAAAGACATTAACTAAGAGACTTCACGGCACACAGTCAAGATCGAGAGAATGCCGGAGGTGGACTTGCAACAGGGTAACTCGGCTGATAGTTTTTGAATTATGAAGAAGATACTTCTCTGTCTGCTCATAGCCGTTCCCCACCTTCTCACTGCGGAAGAATTTGTCGCCCCGCAATCCCCCCGCCGCGAAATCTCGACTGAAGCACCCGAACTCAAACCCTCCATCGAGGGAATGGTGAAATTTCTTTTTGACTCCCAGAAACCTTGGCAAGCCGTTAACCCTGCCGCTTCCATTGAGTATGGGACAGGTGAAAAAAATCTCTCGAAAGACTCCGCACCCGGCACTCCGCACCATGCGACAACACTCACGATAATCGGACTCGAATGGTGACTACCCTATTGCCAAAGAAAACCGTTTTGTTAGGAACTGACGCCATGGAACGAGACAAAGCCCTTTCGCCGAAAAGCAAAAAATCCACCGCTTTCACTCTGGTCGAGTTGCTGGTGGTGATTTCGATCATAGCGATCTTGGCCGGATTGTCCTTCCCCGCTGTCAGCGGAGCGATGGATTCGGCAAAGAAAACCCAAGCGAAAAGCAACGTGGTTCAGATTGCGGCTGCAGTGACGGCCTATGAGGTCGAATATGGGAAACTGCCGACCTTAACAGGAACAACGGTTGACAGGAATTTGATGGATATCCTTACTGGCACCAACTCCAGAGGAATTGTGTTTTTGGAGGCTCAAGCATGGAAAAAGGGCAAGGGTGGAACGAACTCCTCCGGCGTCTACTGCGACCCATGGAGTAGCACCAATGCATACGCCATATCCTTGGATGCTGGAAGCGCGGATGCCACTAATTACGACAACAAGATCAATGTTTCAACAAACGGTAGCGCATCAGGGAGCGCATCAGGGTCGGCCACCATCATGAAAAAAGTCGGAGTTTGGAACGTGACTGCCAACCCCAAATATCAAGTTCGTTCTTGGGAATAATCCCAGAGCTTACCAGTTTTTAATCCACTGGTTCGAACTCGTCCCTCCCCCGCTCGACCAGAGGTCGAAGAAATTAGCTCCAGATTTGTTTGTGTCTCCTGGATATTGATAACCGTATGCGTTGCCAAAGGGATCCAAAATAGATTGGTTGGTTTCAGAAGCGTCGGCATTGGTGCCCATCTTCTTGGAAAACTCGAAATAGATTTTCCCAGACTTGGGAGCCAGCTTGGCCCTAAGGAAAGCATTGTTTCCAGAGCTCGTGGTTATGGCATTCGTCCCATCAGGGTAAACTCCATTATCCGATTTGTAGTTTTCGAGCGCCGCCGACAATGCCGCAATCTCGGCCTCGGCCCGACTGCGCGCACCCTTTTTTTGGGCATACCCCGCCGTTTGCAAAACCAATCCCGCCAAAATCGCGATCACCGCAATGACGACCAAAAGCTCGATGAGGGTGAATGCGGCCGGGCGGGATGGGCGGGGCGTGTCGGTTGGCATCACTCCATTCAAGCCCATCAAGTCGATGAATGAAAGACGAAACGCATCTTCATATGCGGCAGGTGACCCGATTTTCGACCAAAAAAACTATTGTGGAAGAGGCCGGCGGTGATGTTTGATCTCGCGGACCTGAA
>JALQZP010000420.1 GCA_023258235.1 Terrimicrobiaceae bacterium
CAGGATTTCTATCACAGAGTTCTTGGAGATTTTTGGCCGAAAGAACGCCAGATGGTTGAAAAGGGCTATGAAGGTATTGATTTTCCTTTCAAAGAAATCACAGCACCTACACTCGATTTGACGCAATCTTGGGATGCAGAGCACATCGCTGGATACTGTGCCAGTTGGTCCGCCACAGACCGCTATCGAAAAGCTACCGGCCACGATCCGATTCCGCAACTGAGGGAGAAATTGACTGAAAAACTCGGTGCTTCACCCACAGAAATCCGCTGGCCATTCTTCGCAAGAGTCGGCCGAGTGTTCCATGTGGAACAAAGAAAATTAACCACGGAGATTACAGAGGTCACAGAGTGGCACTGAAAAAGCGATGCCGCCGCCTTGATTTTCCTCTGTGCTCTCTGTGTCCTCTGTGGTCAAATCCTCAGTCAACCGATGAATCCGTCACTGAATGTCGTCCTGGTCGAGCCCGAGATTCCACCGAACACGGGGAATGTGGCGAGGCTTTGCCTGGCAGTCGGGGCGCGTCTGCATC
>JALQZP010000421.1 GCA_023258235.1 Terrimicrobiaceae bacterium
CGCTTTGAAAGCGATCAGGGCGATATCCTGATAAAATCCTTCGTTCGTCTCCGGTTGCGGCAGGGAAAGGGGTATCGTCTTTCCACCCTCCACCTGGCTCTCGCTCCAAACCACCTTCTGCATCGACTGGGAAGGCTGAATCCAAGGCCCGCCCGACTCGCTCCACCCGTCGCAACTATGCATCGTGATCTTCAAATCCAGACGCTCCGCTTCGCTCAGCGCATGCTTCACGAGATCTCTCCACTCCTGGCTCTGGAACTCGACCGGCCCTCGGATTGGACTGACATCCACCGAGAAAATCTGCGCGCCAGCCAAGCCGATCCGCTTCATCGCCTCCAGATCAGCCGTGATCCCCTCCCTTGAAACGTTTCCATTGATCCAATGCCACCAAGTGTGAGGCCTCGCCGAATCCGGCGGGTTTTGGAATTGCTGTTGGATGTTTTCTCCGGCGTGAAGTGAGGCGACGAATGCGAGAGAGAGGAGGAGAGATGTTGTTGATTTCATATCCTGGCGCGGAAATGCGGGTTACT
>JALQZP010000422.1 GCA_023258235.1 Terrimicrobiaceae bacterium
GGGTTTGGACCGGGGCGTGGGCCTGACCCTGGGTTTTCAGGCCTTGTCCTGGAACAATTCGCGGCGCGCGCCGCCGAGAAACCGTTCGACGAAGTTGGTCGTGTAGTTGCCGCGGCGGAAATCCGGATCCTGCAGGATGGCCAACTCGAACGGGATGGTCGTCTTGATGCCGGTGACCATGAATTCGCTCAAGGCACGGGTCATCTTGTTCAGGGCGTCGGTGCGGTCCTTGCCCACGGCGATGAGCTTTCCGATCATCGAATCATAGAACGGCGGGATGGTGTAACCCGCGTAGGCGTGGGAATCGAGGCGGATGCCGGGGCCTCCCGGAGGGTAGTACATCTCGATGCGACCCGGGCTCGGGCGGAAGTCGTTGAAGGGGTCCTCGGCGTTGATCCGGCACTCGATGGCGTGCCCTTTGAGGGTCACGTCGCCCTGGCTGATGGAGAGCTTCTCGCCGGCCGCGATGAGGATCTGCTGTTTGACCAGGTCGACCCCTGTGACTTCTTCGGTGATGGGGTGCTCAACC
>JALQZP010000423.1 GCA_023258235.1 Terrimicrobiaceae bacterium
TCAAGAGTTTTGTGTGATTCATTCAAAGCCATTGTGAACTCGATTCGAAAACTCATGAGCATTTCCGCATGCTCCATGCATTCTGGAGCTGAAATCTCTGCCAGAATGGTTGCAAATTTTTTCCTGATGGCGTCGAGTCTTTTCTTAGTCAGTGTCTTTCCGTTTAGCCCTTGGTTCATGAAGTGCTTCAGGAAGTTCACGCATCCTGGATAAATTTTAACTCTTTTCACATTTGCTGGAAATATGTCAATTTCTCTGCCTGTTCGATCCAATTTTATCGAGCCCATTTCGATATTTCCAGGCGGCAAGGGGCCAAACATACTCCATGTCTCTGCCTTGAAACCTGGAATGGGCTTCAAAATTCCAAAGACTGGGACACGTATATGGGACATGCATGTATCTTGGGTTAATTCACTGTGCTCTGTGAGACAATATTTTTGCGCCAAGTCAAATGTGGCCTCAAAATCACAATTTTCGTCTGAATCATATTGGTCGATGTGGCGATTGCCTTCCATGCAACGGTTCCAA
>JALQZP010000424.1 GCA_023258235.1 Terrimicrobiaceae bacterium
AGATTATGGAACTCTTAAAGATGCAGAGCGCTTGATTAAAGATGCACACGAACATGGAATTAAAGTAATTGTTGACATTGTTCCTAATCACACATCAGATCAACATAAGTGGTTCCAGGCCGCGTTAAAAGGAAAACCAGGTTCTCCAGAACGTGCCCGTTATATTTTCCGAGATGGGAAAGGTCCCAATGGAGATCTGCCACCAAACAATTGGCAAGCCGTCTTTGGTGGACCAGCCTGGCATCGCATTGTTGAAGCTGATGGAAAGTTAGGGCAGTGGTATCTCCACCTTTTTGCTGTCGAACAACCAGATCTCAATTGGGAGAATTCAGAAGTTCGCAGCCACTTTGAAGATGTCTTGAAGTTCTGGCTCGATCGTGGAGTAGATGGATTCCGTATTGATGTTGCTCACGGGATGTTTAAGGAGAAGGGATTACCTGACATTCGTGAAAGTTGGATATCCAAGATTCTTGGTAAAAATAACTTCACTCGCATGCTCAGCCCAGAACATAAACCTTTCTGGGACC
>JALQZP010000425.1 GCA_023258235.1 Terrimicrobiaceae bacterium
ACCAAGGAACTCTTCGAACTCGCGATGGTCGATGGCCGTCTCGATGCCGACCGCCTCCGCCGCATTTTCAGCGAAATCGCCGAGCGCAAGCCTCGTTCCTATGTGCAAATGCTGAAATTCCTCACCCGCCTCGCGCGCTTGGAAGCCGCCCGGCACCACGCCGTGATCGAGAGCGCCACCCCGCTCGCCGAGGCCATCCGCGCCGAGATCACCTCCAGCCTTATCGCCCGCTTCGGCGAGATCACCGCCGAGTTTCATCACAACCCCGAACTCATCGGCGGCCTCCGCGTGCGCCTCGGCAGTGATGTCTGGGACGGCAGCATCCAATCCCGTCTCGAAACCCTGAAACAATCCTGAATCTCTTTTAAAAACCATGAGCAACATCGTCCTCGAACTCGAAGAAAAAATCAGCGCCGTCAAAAGCGAAGCCACACGCCAGACCAATGTCGGAACCGTCCGTGAAGTCGGCGACGGCATCGCCCGCATCGAAGGCCTCAGCGCCGTCAAGCTGAACGAAATGATCGAAT
>JALQZP010000426.1 GCA_023258235.1 Terrimicrobiaceae bacterium
GAGCAGTTACATCATTTAACATTTGAGTTAGGTTATGTGATCTTGCTATAATTTTATCGTTTGAAACAATGATAGCTCCAACCGGAATTTCATCTTTTTCAAAAGCATATTTGGCTTCGGCCAAAGCTTTTTGCATATAAAAAATATCTTTTTCCTCTTGAGTCATTAATTGAGTTTTTTATACCATTCTAAAGCTAATCCATCTGTTAAACTTGCAATAAAACAACTCACATCAAGCAAACTTGAGTATAGGTCAGTTTCTTTATTTAGGTATTCTTTAGGGATACACTCTAACGCAAGTTCATCAAATGCACTTACTCTATTTTCTTTCCAGTTTATAACAGAATTAGTAAATGTTTTAAGTAAGAAATTAAGAACCTTATAACCTGTCAATTCTTTTTCAATTACATCTTTTGATTTGTAAACTTTATCTACACTAATTTTTATTATTCCTTCCATTTGTGCTTTATACTTTGACTTACTCATCAGAGAATCCTTAAAGTTTCCTTTCAAAATTTCTTCTTCAT
>JALQZP010000427.1 GCA_023258235.1 Terrimicrobiaceae bacterium
ATCACTTGGTATCGCTTGCGGGGCGCATTGAAAATGGTTTTTGAATTCCCGTCCTGAACCGACTGGATGATGTAAATATCGGCCGGGCGCTGACCGAGATTCGCAAAAACAGTATAACCCAGGACAAGTTCGTCGAGGGTCACTTCACTGCTTCCGAGAAAGGCATTGGCATAGTCGCGTATCGGGGAGGAAATGCCGGCGGCGGCGGCGATGGTTTTGACAGGCTGGATTCCAGTCTTCATTCCAAGACGCACGGTGGCGGCGTTCTTGCCCTTGACGAGGGCCTCCCGGGCGGGGATGGGGCCTTCGTATTCATTGTCGGCGGTTTCGACTCCCCATTCACCGAGGATGCCGGTTTCACCCCCGACCATGACGTAGCGGTTGTCGATACAGGCGTCCTGGACGATTTCGCCGGGAAAAGTGCCGGACTGGAATGCGGCGGCGTAAACAAAAGGAGTGAAGGCCGTGTGCAGGTCGGAGATCACGCGCATCAGCGCCTCGCGCGCCTCGGGCGACAGCGGCTGGA
>JALQZP010000428.1 GCA_023258235.1 Terrimicrobiaceae bacterium
AGGCTGGAAAACCCTCGCCAGCATCGCCGAAGAATCCGGCCAATCGCTCGCAACGGTGAATTCGCAGATGAAAACGCTCACCACGCAAAAATGTTTTGAGAAAAAAATCATTCGCGTCATGTGCTCCAACGGCGTTCGCGGCGTAGCTATTTTTCGGCCGGTGAAAATCAAGAAACAGGGCAACAGTGGGCAACAGCGTAGCAAGTAATTGATAATCAAAAGCAGTAATGCGACTCAAAATCGCGTTTCTCACGAAGTGTCGGTTCGATCCCGACCGCCGGTAATTTCTTTACCGAAAGCCCGCAGAGGTGCATAAATAAAGCCTCTGCGGGCTTTTTCGTTTCTGATTTGTTTCGACTCGTTTTGACCGCTTGTGACATTAAAAGGTTGATTTCGCGGGCAACACGGGCAACAGATGAAATTGCAATGGCAACACGACTTTTGTCCGAGGGAACGCGATTCTTTGTTTCCTTCTACCCGGCGCGGCCCTCTACGCCGTGGAAAATGGAAATTCCTGCGGCGGT
>JALQZP010000429.1 GCA_023258235.1 Terrimicrobiaceae bacterium
CTGCTGTCGTGTGCGCTGCAGGCTTTAATGCTGCAACAGGGATAGCATTGATGTCTGTAGTAACGGTCCAGTCACCAGCTGTGTGGGGAGGTGTTCCTGCAGGATCGTTTGCTGTTGTCCATTCTCCAGGATTGGAGAAATCGTTTTGCCAAAGGATGATTCCTTTGTTGGTGTTAACCACACCGGGTTTCGCTTTCATATCAAGCGGTGCAAATTTTTTCGGGTTAAGCGGTTGAGCGGTGGTTTTTTGAGCAAGACCAACAAGACCAAAAGCTACAATTCCGAAAAAGCTTAAGTAAACTTTTTTCATGGTAAAATAATTTTAAGTTAATTCCTAATTACAAAGCTAAGGTATAAGCGCTTAATTTCAAAATGAAATATTTATTTGTTTTAATGACTCCTGGATGTAATAAAGTTTGCTAATTCCATAAGCAAATGCTTGTCATCATGGCTTTGCACTTTTTCTAAATGAAATAATGCATTTTCAGAGTATTTACTTTGCTTTTGCGCACAGTAATCCAAT
>JALQZP010000042.1 GCA_023258235.1 Terrimicrobiaceae bacterium
ATTGCAGGAATTCTCGGTGGAATTCGGCAAGGGCGAGTCCCGCTTCATTGAAGAGAAAGTCAAAAAGCCCAAGCATGTGGACATCGGTGAGCGCATCGTGCTCGATGACGAGCGTTGCATCATGTGTTCGCGTTGCATCCGCTTCATGCAAGAGGTCGCGCACGACGATGTGTTGGGCTTTCTCAATCGCGGCAGCCATACCAAGCTCTCCGTGTATCCCGGCAAGCGTTTGGATAATAATTACTCGCTCAACACGGTGGACATCTGCCCCGTGGGCGCGCTCACCAGCAAAGATTTCCGTTTCAAAATGCGTGTCTGGTTTTTGAAGGAAACCAAGAGCATCGACGTCACCTGCGGCACTGGCTCGAATATCGTCATCTGGAGCCGCGAAAACATCGTTCACAGGATCACTCCACGGGAAAACGACTTTGTGAATTCCTGCTGGATGCCCGACAGCCACCGGATGAATTTCCATCATTTGCACAGTGATGCCCGCCTCAAGGCTCCCGTTGTGAAAGGGGAGGAGCCTCCGGCGACTTGGCCCCGGGTCATCGCAGCCGCTGCAGAGCAACTGCGCGGGCGCAATCCCTCGGAGATGGCGATTATCGCTTCGGCCCGCCTCTCGAATGAGGAACTCTTCATGGTCCGCCGATTGGCAGCGGCGCTCAAGATTGACAATGTCGATGTGCTTCCCCGCCCGCAAACCGGCGATGGTTTTCTTGTTTCCAATGACGGCAACCCGAACACCACCGGCGCCAAAATGCTGGGGCTCGCGACCGGCAAGTTGAACGAAATCGCCCGCGATGTGGAATCGGGAAAAATCACCGGACTCATCGTGCTGGGTGAAGATGCGGTGGATTGCGGGATATCGTCGGACAGCCTTCGCAAGCTTGGCGCTTTGGTTGTGATGGGGATCTCGGCCAATCGTACCACCGAGCACGCGACGGCACTCCTTCCTTCGAGTGCCTGGGCCGAGAAACGCGGAACGATGATCAATCTCAAAGGCCGCCTGCAGCGCTTCAACCAAGCTATACAGCCTCCCGGTCAAGCCCGTGAGGATTGGGAGATCCTACGCGATTTGATTCAAGCGATCTCGGGTTCGAACGGTATTTACACGGTCGAAGAGGTTTTCAAGCAGATGGCGGCAGAGGTGCCCGCCCTGCAGGGACTCACGATCAGCCGCATCGGAGATCTGGGTGTGCAACTTTCGCTCACAGCCTGATCAGCATGGGCCGCTTTTTTGTTTTGGCGGCGTTGGCCGCGATGGTGGCTGTATTGGCGGGATGTGGTGGCGGTGAGGTTGTCTCCGCTCCCGTGCCCCCCCGCCTCACGCGCATCGAGTCCCTTGGCAACCAGTGCTTCCGTATCACCTCGTCGCTAGGCACCTCGATTCTCACAAATCCGTATGCGCCAAAGACCGGCGGGCGCACGCTTCCCTCGCCGCTCAAGGCCGATATCCTTCTGGTGACGGCCGAACGTCCTGATGCCAACAATATCAACGCGCTCGAAAATCAACCCGCCTTGCTCCGAGGAAGTGTGGGTATCGGTTGCGCGAATATCACCGGCGTGCCGATTCGCGGCGTGCCGAGTTACCGGAATCCGGATGTCCCCTCTGCCGATGGAATGAATGTCACCTACACTTGGGTGATGGATGGCATTCGTTTCTGTTATGTTGGCAACATGGATCGCCTTTTTGCCCCGGATCAGCTGTCTCAAATCGGCAGCGTGGATGTTTTGTTTGCGCCGGTTCAGACCCTCTTGACCCCCGCCGAACGGGATCAGGCCATCAATCAAATACGGCCTCGCCTCCTTGTTCCGATGGGCAAAGGCACATGGACGACCGGCGAAGTGAAGAAACTGGAAGGGAACGGCTTCTCCCTTTCCCGCGAAATGCTCCCGATGCAAACCTTGACGCTCGTTTTCCCAAAGTGAAAAAAAAGATTCTGATCACCGGATCCGGCGGCAGGGAACATGCCCTGGCTTGGAAATTGGCGCAGTCGCCCGAAGTCGAAAAAATCTTCACCGCACCCGGCAATGCGGGAACCGCGCAGATAGGCGAAAATGTGCCCATCGCCGCCGACGATGTCCCTGCCTTGCTGGCCTTCGCGCAGGAGCAAAAAATCGACCTCACTATCGTTGGTCCCGACGATGCCCTGGCGGCCGGGGTGGTCGATGCTTTTGAGGATGCCGGGCTCAGGATATTTGGACCACGGGCGAGTGCCGCCCGACTTGAATCCTCCAAGGCGTTTGCAAAGGATTTCATGATTCGGCACGGGATTCCGACCGCCGCCTACAGTGAGTTCACGGATTATCAGGAGGCCCGCGCGTTTTGCAGGACGACCCGGTATCCGCTTGTGGTCAAGGCTGACGGCTTGGCGCTCGGCAAGGGCGTTGTTATTGCCGCCAACTTTGACGAAGCGGATCAAGCATTGCGACTTTGCATGGAGGAACGCGCCTTTGGTGAAGCCGGCGCCCGTGTGGTGGTCGAGGAGTTCCTTGTTGGAGTCGAATGCTCGATCCACGCCTTCGTCGACGGACGCACGTATTTGCTCTGTCCGGATGCGCGCGACCACAAAAAGGCCTTTGACGGCGATACCGGTCCGAATACCGGCGGGATGGGAACGATCAGCCCCTGCGGATCCATCGATGCGACTCTGCAGGATAAAATCAAAGCGGAGGTGCTCGACCGTTTCATTGAAGGCCTCAAGAAAGATGGAATCGCTTACCGTGGAATGTTGTTCCCCGGACTCATGCTGACCAAGGAAGGCCCGAAAGTGCTCGAGTTCAATTGCCGCTGGGGTGATCCCGAAACGCAAGTCCTCGTTCGTCGTTTGCGTTCGGATTTGCTGCCTGTGTTGGAGGCCACGGTGGACGGGAAACTCGATTCCCTCACGCCTGAATGGGATAACGATGCCGCGATCTGCCTTATTCTGGCATCCGGCGGGTATCCCGGGTCCTATGAAAAAGGAAAAGTCATCGACGGATTGGACGCAGCGGGGGCGATGGCCGGGATCCAGGTTTTCCATGCGGGAACAAAATCCGATGGAGCGAGGGTTCTCACGAATGGTGGTCGCGTACTTGGAGTTTCCGCCCAGGCGGGAAGTCTCGAAGCTGCGCGAAACCTTGCTTACAGCGCGGCGGACAGAATTTCCTTCGATCGGATGCAGCGAAGAAACGACATCGGCGAAAGGCCGGCCACACTATGAAAACTTGCTTCCTCGCGCTTTTCTTTTCTTTCGCCCTTGCGGTTCTCGCCGGCGAGGAAGCACCGGCAATCCCGCTCCGGCTTCATGAAGCCATTAACTCGCTCGATGCAACGCAGGTCCAAAAAGCCATCGATGTCTTGCGTACCAACTTTCTTTCCACCGATGCCTTGGATGAGGATGCGCGCCAGCGGGCGCTCCTCGAAGGACTCGCCATACGCTTGGCTCCGGGGGTCAGTATTGTGCCTGCCACTTCCGAGTCGAAGCCGAAGGACATGGTCCCTTTTCTCGCCGAAATCATCGACAACAGGGCCGGATACATTCGTCCCGGCGCCCTTGATGCCGATTCGCTCGCGCAAACCGATGTGGCGCTGAAAAATTTCACGGATAAGCAAGTGCCCGCCACCATTCTGGATTTGCGGGCGGTTTCTGCGGGAAGCGAGTTCGATGTCGCAGCCGACTTCGCGCGTCGATTCACACCGAAGGGGAAAATTCTTTTCACCATCCAAAAACCAAATGCCAAGCAGGAACGCATCCTGACGTCGGACATGGATCCGGTTTTCAAAGGTATCCTGATTGTACTTACGGATTCGGATACGTGCGGAGCCGCCGAGGTGCTGGCCGCCACTCTTCGACAAAACGCGGGAGCTATGGTCATCGGCGCCGAAACGGCTGGCGCCGCGGTCGAGTTCTCCGACTTTCCGCTCGGTTCGGACCAGATCCTGCGTGTCGCCGTGTCACGAGTTTCCGTTCCCGAGGCGGGTTCGCTTTTTCCAGGTGGAGTCAAACCCGACATCTCTATTTCGTTGCCATCAGACGTTCAGGCGCGTCTGTTTGAACTCAGTCGCGAACATGGCGTGAGCGAATATATTTTCGATCAGGAACGCCCCCGCATGAACGAGGCCGCACTCGTTGCGAACAAAAACCCCGAGATTTCGGAGACCGAAGAAGAGGCGCAGGAAGCCCCCCCGCGGGATACCGTCCTTCAGCGAGCGATGGACATTGTGACGGCTATTAGCTTTTACAAGAAGGCTAATTAAAAAAGGCCATTTAAAGAGCCTTTTTATTTCTTGGATTTTTTTGAGTTTGCCAAATGGGAGGCGGTGACAGTAAGAGACAATCCACCGCGGGCGGCAAAGGCCCCTTTCACAGTCATGCTTCGGGGTTCGCACACGGCTACGAGATCATCCAGAATCCGGTTCACAATCTGTTCATTGAACGATGGCGTGTTGCGAAAAGAGGCGAGGTAATACTTCAGGGATTTCGTTTCCACGCATTTGATGGCGGGCACGTATTCGATCAGCAGTTCGGCGTAGTCAGGTTGTCCGGTCACCGGGCAAAGCGATGAGAAATCTCGGGTATCCACCCGGATCACATATCCACGCGAGGGATGGGTATTCGGAAAGGTCTCCAAAATATCGCGTGAGGGAGTCTGTGGAAGAGCCGAGGCGGTTCCCAGCAATTGGAGTGATTTTTTGGACTTATCTTTTCGGTCGGATTTTTTCATGGCCGAAGACTGACACAACTCGCGTATCTGATCCAGCGGGGAGTCCGTGTCTCGACAAGGTGAAGCTCGCAGGTATGCTGGAGCGGTTCTTTTTTACCACATGCTTTTTCGCCGTCTGGTTCTCAATAGTTTCGCCAAACTCAAGCAGGGGCGTCTGGATGTTCGACTGCCTGACGGGACTCGCTGTGCCTACGGATCCGGCGGGGATGGGCCTGTGGCCTCGATTCAGATTGGACACGAGGAATTTTTCAAACGTTGTGTTTTGTACGGCCCCATTGGATTTGCCGAGGGCTTCATTGCAGGCGAGTGGGAAACGGATGACCTCACCAAGGTCATAGCTTGGTTTATTTTGAATGCGAGCGATGCCGAGGCTCTTCAAACCCAGGCATCTCGGGGAACGGGACTGTTCGATCTGCTCAGCACCTTCAATCGATTCCTTCATCGCATGAGGCACAACAGCCGTGCGATGAGCGAGAAAAACATCCGCGAGCACTACGACCTGAGTAACGATTTCTTCAAACTGTGGCTCGATCCGACGATGACGTATTCCAGTGCGTATTTTGAAAAAGCGGACGAAAGCTTGGAAACTGCCCAAATCCGCAAATATGACAAACTCTGCCGCCGTCTGCATTTGGTTCCGACCGACAGCGTACTTGAGGTCGGCAGTGGTTGGGGCGGATTCAGCATGCACGCCGCAAAAACTTTTGGCTGCAAGGTCACGACTGTGACCATCTCCAAGGAGCAATATACCGAGGCTTCGCGGCGGATTCAGAAGGCGGGACTGCAAGACCGGATTCAGCTTCTTCTCTGCGACTACCGCGATCTGCGCGGGCAATTCGATAAAATTGCTTCCATTGAAATGCTCGAGGCCGTGGGGGACCGCTACGTGGATGGTTATTTCGCAAAACTGGATTCCCTTTTGCAGCCCCGGGGCCTACTGGGTTTGCAGGCTATTCTCTGTCCGGATCGTCAATATCCGATCCTCCGCGATGGCGTGGATTTTATCCAGAAGCACATTTTTCCCGGCTCGCTCCTCATGTGCAATGCGCGTATCGCTCAGGCCATGGCGGCCTGCGGGGATTTGAACCTCTTCGAATACGAAGATATGGCCCCGCATTATGCGCTCACTCTTCGCCGGTGGAGAGAGACTTTCGAGACGAAGTTGGACGAGGTGAAAAAGCTGGGCTTCGATGAGGCCTTCATTCGCAAGTGGCGCTACTATCTTTGCTACTGCGAGGCGGCCTTCGGAACCCGCCATATCACAGTCGCTCAAATGGTGTATTCGCGTCCGGACAACCTCGCCACCCCCTCCGCGATTTATCGTCTACTCTCATAAGAACTGACTTGTGAATTTTCTATCATTGCTCATTTCCGGAACCGCTCTCGCCATGGCGATAATGGCTTGTGTGTGGTTTTTTGCGTGGCGGATGAACAATGCCGGCATAGTGGATATTTGGTGGTCGTTTGCCTTCACTCCGGTGGCTCTTTTTTATGGCGTTTTCGGGAGCGGTCATGTGGTTCGCAACAGCCTCGTCGCGGCGATGGTTTGTGCGTGGAGCTTGCGACTGGGTTCCCATCTCTACAAGCGAGTCATGTCACATCATCCCGCCGAAGATCCCCGCTACGCTGCCCTCCGGCAGCAATTTCCGAAGCGGACTTGGTTGATGTTTTTTGGGTTTTTCCAATTGCAGGGTTTGCTTGTCGGTTTGTTGAGTTTGCCGGTGGCGCTGGCTTGCTCGAATACGGCTGCAGGTATCGGAGTTTTTGAGATGGCCGGCGTGGCGCTTTGGTTGGTGGCGATCGGCGGGGAGTCGATTGCCGACATGCAGCTCGCCCTCTTTAAATCCCATCCCGCAGCAAAGGGTCGCGTATGCGATCTTGGACTCTGGAAATACTCGCGGCATCCAAACTACTTTTTCGAGTGGTGTGTGTGGATCGCCTATTTTGTTTTCTCCATCGGTTCCCCGTGGTGGTGGTTGGGCGTTGTGAGTCCGCTCCTCATGCTATATTTTCTCACCTGCGTGACCGGCATTGCGCCATCCGAGGCCCACTCGCTCGCTTCCAAGGGAGAGGCCTATCGAAATTACCAAAGGCGGACCAGCGCCTTCCTACCCTGGTTCCCGAAAAAATCATGATCTCCATCGACGACCTTCTTGCCCGAAACCTTCTGCCCGACATCGCGATCCGTTTCGGCATCCGCAATCTTCTTGCCAAAAAACTGCGTGATGAGACCAAGTCCGGCGCCGAGGAACAAGGGGCCGCGCTGGCGGCCTTCATAGCCGATTTGAAGCGAAGTCCCATTGCCATCAAGACCGCCTCGGCGAATGAGCAGCACTACGAGGTGCCCACGGACTTCTTCAAGCTCGTCCTCGGTCCGCGCATGAAATACAGCTCCGGCTACTGGACGCGCGAGGATACGACGTTCGAGGAATCCGAGGAGGCGATGCTTGCACTCACTTGCGAGCGTGCGGAACTGCGGGATGGCCTCGATGTCCTCGAGTTGGGCTGCGGATGGGGTAGCCTGACGCTTTGGATGGCGGAAAAATATCCGGCGTCGAGGATCACCGGGGTTTCCAATTCGGCAACGCAGAAGGCGCATATCGAGGCCGAGGCGGCCCGCCGGGGGCTGGTCAATGTTCGCATTCTCACAGTGGACATGAATGTTTTTGAAGCGGGTGATGCCGGATTCGACCGGGTGGTTTCGGTCGAGATGTTCGAGCACATGAAAAATTACCAACTCCTCATGGCGAAGGTTGCACGATGGCTCAGGCCGGGAGGCAAGCTGTTCGTGCACATCTTCACCCATCGCGAATTCGCCTACCACTTCGAGGGGAGCGATCCGTCGGATTGGATCACGCGCTACTTCTTTGAGGGGGGGACAATGCCTTCGGATGATCTGTTGCTCTACTTTCAGGATGATCTCGCGATCCGTCGGCACTGGCGTGTTTGTGGAACCCACTACCAGCGCACTTCCGAGGCGTGGTTGCAAAAAATGGATGCCAACGAGGCGTCGATAACGCCGATTCTTTCCAAAACCTATGGATCCGCGCAAACCGCGAAATGGCGTGCATACTGGAGGGTGTTTTTTATGTCCTGTGCGGAGCTTTGGGGATTCCGGGGTGGCAACGAATGGCTTGTGAGCCATTACTTGTTTGAAAAGCTGTCTCAAAAACAGCCATCCGCATAGGAGCATGAATGCCGATGCCAACCTGACCGGCTCATTGCTTGTGGCGCACCCGTCCCTGCGGGATCCGAATTTCCGCCGGACAATTGTTTTTGTTTCGCAGCACTCGCCGGAGGATGGAGCCATGGGGTTTGTTTTGAATCGGCCGATTGATACCGCAGTCAATGAATTGGCGGATGTTCCGGTTTATTATGGTGGGCCTGTCGATGTCGGGCAGATGTTGCTCACCAGTCTCCAGTGGCGTGAAAATCCCGCCATGGTTGCCTTTCGTGCCTTTGTCGCTCCTGTTGACGAGGATTCGATGCCCGGATGGACTCATGGACTGCGCGTTTTTGCGGGCTACTCGGGATGGACGCCCGGCCAACTCGAGAGCGAGGTTGCAGAAAACACTTGGATCGTCATTCCTCCGACGCGGGAATGGATTGAAATGAAGAATCCCGAATCGGCATGGCGGAAGGTCATGCATGCAGCCAGTCCACTTTTGCACCTGCTCGCCGAGGAACCGGATGATCCGGGGCTAAACTGACGCTACGGCGCTCAGTTCGCCGATGCTCTGGTTGAGCGCCTCTTGAGGCAACTGAGGTCCGATGAGAAGGATCAGCGGGGTTTGAATTCGGGGAGATTTTCCAACAGGGAAAAACTGAACATCGTCGCCGGAATCGACTTTTTGGAAGACAACAAATTCCTGCGGATCGTCTTTGAAAACAACAAGCCCCTTGGCGCGGATGACTTCTTCCGGCAGGCGGTTGATCCATTCGCGGAAGCGCTGGCGATCGACCAGTGGGGGGAGTGGAATCTCGCACGAGGAAAAGTGGTGGTTGGTCTCCTCATGGTGCTCATGGCCGTGCTCGAGGGGGGGGGTGAAGCCGTCGCGCTCCGCATCGATGCAAGAGGCGACGGTCGATAACTCCATCGCAAACGCAACGGGATCCGTGTGGGCTCCGCGAACTCCGTGTTCGGTGAGCGAGTTTTCAACGGCCTTGATCCGATCCGGGCCGATCGAATCCTTGTGCGAAATATAAACATGCGAAGCGGTCTTGGCCTGTTCGCGTTCGAGGGCATTGTGCCAAAAACGTTTTTGCCATCTCTTGCCATCAATAATGGAGAGTTGGATCGGGAGGCTGAAGTTTTTTAATCCGGGATCCAATGCCAAGGACTCGATGAGGTGGGCTGAATCGGTTGTTCCATTGGTCTCGACGATCATCACCCGACCCGGAGCGTGATTGAACTCTTGCAGGAAGCTGAAAAGTTCATCCCGAGAGCCGCAGCAAACGCAGTCGCCGCTCAAGGCTTTCACTTCCTCGGCGAGATCCTGGAACTGCGCCGCATCCACGCGGGCATTCTGATAGTCGTTGATCAGAAGAGTGGGGCGAAGCTCGGCCAGCGCGAGGGCGGGCATGAGGTTTTTAAGAAAAGTGGTTTTTCCGGAACCTAAAAAACCAACGACAAGAACAAGAGGTGTCATTTTTGAAGAGCCAAGATACGAGAGTCGGGCGGCGTGTGCTATGCCTTTTCCTCGGGAGTGAAATCCTGACTGCTCCAAGCGATGCGGAGGCCGATGCTGGCTCCTTTGCTGTCAGGGTCATTGGCATTCCGGGCCGAGGACATGAGGGCGTGGCCCACGATATCCCACGAACCGCCGCGCATGGTGTGATATTTTCGCGATGCGCTGTAGTTGTCCATGCACCATTCCCACACGTTTCCGCTCAGATCGTAAATGCCGAGATGGTTGGGCGCGAACGCATCCACCGGGGAGGTGAAGGAGTGGGGATCGACGTTCAAGGATTGGTCGTAGTTGCCGAATCCCTGCGGGGGAGGATAAGCGTTACCCCACGGGTAACCTGGAATCTTTTTGCTGCGCTCGGCGGGGCTGGCTTCGGGTTCATTCGGCAGTCCCATGGCGGCGCTCCATTCCAGATCGGTCAGCAAACGGAAAAATTGGTCTTCCGCCATCAATCCGGCGGCGCGTTCCTCAAGTGTAAGCCAAAGGCAAAATTCGATCGCATCACGCCAGGAAACATTCACCACCGGATGAGTCTCGCCGGTCGGGTTTTGCTGATCCGGAAAGGGAAGGCCTCGCTCGTCGCAATAGATTCTGTAATCGCAAACCCGCAGCGGCCAGACGCAGGCGAGTGTTTTGAATCCGGGGATGGGGACAAATGGAAGCCCCGTCCTGCTGATGTGGGGATGCTCGGCGGTGGCGGAGGGCATCGGTGGCGGCAAAATGGATTTGCCATCTTGTGCCCCTTCGGCCAGGGCGGCCAACAAGCGGCGGCGGTCTCCCATTTTCTGAACGCCCATTTGAATCAGATTCGCATCGGTCAACTTTCCTAGATCGGCATCGGAAAATCCGGCATTCACAAAGTTCTCCAGCAGGTGTGCGTTTTTCTCAAGCCGGAGTATGGTTTCTAATTGGAGGGTGGTGTTCATGATTGCCAAATGCGGTGCGTTGTTTTGCCAGGGGGCATCTAAAACTTGAAAAGCCCCGCGATTGTGTATTCTAGCACGTCTTGTCTCGATGACATCCACATTTTTCCAATCCAATCGGCCGATTACAAGTCCGCATCCCGAATCCGGTTCGATCATTCGTCCGCTCGCCAAAACGGTTCGCGCGGTTGATTGCATGAAGGGCGTTGGTTTTTTGTTGCTCGTGGTGGTGGCTTTGCTGTTTTCCGGTTGCGAGGTCGTGCCACAGCAGAAGATTCTCATCAGTGCGGCGGATCAAAAAATGGCCATTTATCGTGATGGTGTGCCGATTCGCACCTTCCGCGTTTCGACTTCGAAATTCGGATTGGGGGACCGCCCTGGCTCTTACGCCACGCCAACGGGCCTGTTGCGTGTTAAGAAAAAGATTGGTGAAAATGTGAAAGAGGGAACGGTTTTCAAGGGGCGTAATCCAACCGGCGAGGTGTTGAAGGTGGATGCCCCCGGTCGCGATCCCATCGTGACCCGGATCATGTGGTTGGAGGGATTGGAGGACTCGAATAAAAATGCCTTCAAGCGATACATCTATATTCACGGTACCCCCGAAGAGCGCAACATCGGCAGGCCGGTGAGTTACGGGTGCATTCGCATGCGTTCACGCGACATCGTTGAGCTTTTCGATGACACCGAACTCAACACGCGCATTTTTATCACCTCCCGGCCCCTCCCCAAAAACACGGCGATGGGCGATCGGCAGGTGCCTCTCAGTCAGTCGCGAAAGTCTTCCAAGCCGAAGTGATGGGGTGAACTTTGAGGTTCCACTGGGGACGCCGGATGGCTATTGGAATCTCATCCACACTCCTGAAACATGAGAGATATCTTCATCGGCACGGATAGCGGTGCCACCACATCGAAAACTTGCGGCGTTTACGAGGACGGCACGCCGGTCTCACTGCATCTCGCCCAGAGCAGTACGAATTCACAGCTTGGCACAAAAACCGTCGTGGAGGGGTGGATCGCGGGAGTGGAAAAATTTCTAGCCGACAACCACCTTTTATGGGCGCAGGTGCGAGCTGTCGGTCTTGCGATACCGGGCCCCTATCGAGCCTATGGCGTTCTCGATCGCACGGCGAATCTCCCTGCAAGTTTCGCGGGTTGGGATTTTTTCTCCGACTATGCGGCCGCACTGAAGCAAAAGGCCGGCCGGTCCGTGCCGCTGGTGACCGGCAATGACGGCAACTATGGAGGTGTCGCCGAGGCAGCCAAAGTGCGCGGAACCAAAAAAGCCGGAGTGATCATGTTGGCCCCCGGATCCGGACTGGGTGCGGCTTACATTAATCCGGATGGTCTCCCTCTCGATGGAGATACGCTGGCGGGCATGGAGGCCGGTCACATGCCCGCACCGTTGCAGTTGCTCGGGTTGCCTGAGTTTGTCTGCGGTTGTGGAAGGACGTGGGGATGCTTTGAAGCATACACGAGCCTTTCGGGTTTGATTCAATATCTGGAGCATCTCCTGCCAAAATATCCCGCACACGAGTTCCACGGATCACCACAATCGATGAAGGAAAAGGCCTTTTCTCTTCGCACGCTCGCGCAAAAAGGAGATACGCTGGCGCTGGAAATTTTCGACTTTCAGGCCAAGGCGCTAGGCATTCATGTCGCCAACCTCTCGATGGCATTGGATGCGGAATTTGTCGTGATTGGCGGAGGGCTGATTGATCCCCATGCCACGACAGAGGAGTTCCGCGCGCGTTACCTTGGTGGGATCCGCAAGGCTGCCGAGCCTTGGCTTTTTCCGGAGCAGAAAAGGACGATGCAAATCCTCCCGGCCAGCATGGGAGAGCTGTCGCAAGGGATCGGTGCCGCGCTCGTTGCTCTCTACAAATTTCGGAACTAAGCTATCCACGCCGCCTATTTTGCGACAGCCCAAGGGGTGTCGGCGGCGTCCGTTTTGAGGGAATTCATCACAATATAAATAAGTCCCTCGAGCATCTCTGGCGTTGTTCGATAGACATCGGTGTCCGTCTCTGCGGGTTGCCACGTGGATGCGGGAAGTGATGTTTCGAAAGTGAGGTTGCGGATATCGACGGTCGTCGAGAAGTCTTTGCGTCTTACCTCCACGCGGCGTGGAGCATATCCGGCCGCCACCCAAATTCGGGCTTGGAAGTCCTCGGCTTTGGTGGAGCGGGCCAGTTCCGGCATCAAGCCCACTGTGAGCACGCGGCAATCCTCGCCATTCAACGGCTGAACCTCGGCCACATCGGGACGGGAAACAGAAAACAGGGCGGGCAGGAAAATCGCCTGCTGTGGGGTGATCGGCAGAGAGATCGGAGTATTGAGGCGTGCGTTTTTTTTGGGAACCACATGGAAGTTCGAGATCAGAAATTTGACCTTGCTGCCGGGAGTCACCCAGACCTCGTTGCCGTTGCGGCAGACCGTGAAAGTCTCGCCGAGGACCGGAGCTTGCAGTTTGACCTTGTCGGGAAACTGTACATGGGCCAGCAAGGTTGCCCCCTTCATGTTTTCCGGTAGTCGTCCGCCAACATCCGACACCTCAAGGGACGCAGTGACGGCGCGGTTCGAGCCATTCGATTCGGCGAGAAGCACACCCCAGAGAGGTTGGAAGATTTTTCCGATCAGATCGTAAGGGTTTTCGCGCGGGGGCGGGTTTTGGGCGAAGGCCGGATGGCATGTTCCGATCAAAATCACGGCCGCAAGGAGTCGACAAATCTGCATGGGTTGAATTAAAAACCCGAATCGCGCTTATGGCAAAAGATTCGTTTTGCTTTTCCAAACCGGGAGGTGTCATTTAAAAGGGCATGATGGAGTTGAAGAATCAACAAAGTTCGGCATCCGCCGGGCACAGTCGAACCAAATGATCGCCGCAGGAATTGTTTACGCTTTCATGGAAAGCACGTTTGAGGGAAAACTCATCCTCATCGCGCTCTTTCTGGCCTCTATCTTCAGTTGGTCGGTGATGGTAACGAAGTTTCGTTACCTGAGATTTTGCAAACGTCAAAACGAGCGCTTTTACGATATTTTTCACCAGGATCGACAGCCTCTCCGCATCTACGAAAAAAACGCCTATTTTGACGGCTCGAACATCTATGATATCTATGATGCGGGGGCGGCCGAGTTGTGTTTTCAAATGCTGGGATCGGTCGAGGTGGACGAGACGTTTTCGTCGCGGCTGAAAACCGCCGAAAAGATCACGCCGTCCCAGTTGCGTGCGGTGCAGGCGGCGATGGAGCGCGCGGTAGGGGAGTCCGCACTCAAGTTGGAGTCGCAGATGATCGTTCTCTCCACGGCTGTGAGTGGCGCGCCATTCCTCGGTCTGCTGGGAACGGTCTGGGGTGTGATGGATGCCTTCGCCGGCATTGCCGTCGCTGGAAACGCGAATCTCGCCGCGATGGCGCCGGGTATTTCCGGATCGCTGATTACCACGATCTTCAGCCTTCTCGTGGCGATCCCGGCGATGTTCGGGTACAACTTTCTCGTCACCACATTGCGCTCGTTACTCGTGCAGGCCGACAATTTCGCTGCCGAATTCTCCTCCGAGATCGAGCATCGGTACGTGGAGTTCGGCACCCGGGAGTCCCGGCGGCCCTTGATCTAATTACGCTCCCATGCGCCGTCACTCCTCAAGACACAGCCTGCACACGCTCACCGAGCTGAATATCACGCCCATGCTGGATCTGGTATTCGTGTTGTTGATTATTTTTATGATCACCACGCCGCTGATCGAAAACAGCATGGATCTGGTTGTTCCCAAAAGCTCCACGGCCGCCGGCGCCTCGAATCCCGCCGAGACGTTCAATATCTCGATTGACAAAAACAATGTTCTCAAAATCAACAACGATGTCGTCACAGCCGAGGACCTCGAGTCCCGATTGGCCGCATCGCACCGGGAAAAAGCGGACATGGCCGTTGTGGTGCGTCCGCACTTTGAGTTGCCCATTCAAAAATTCATCGCCGTGATGGATATCCTCCAGCGAGTGGGAATAAATAAAGTCGGGGTGATGACGCTCAAGGACGACCCTAAAAAAGGCGAAGGCGCACGTTGATATGGAAAATCCGCAATTTCGGCGGAATCTGATACTCATTGCGGCGCTGCATATTTTGCTCATCGCGGGGATTTTCTATTTCACCAAACGTGAAATTGTTAAACCGCAGGGCGATATCACCTGGGTGAACCCCGGTTCGTTCGCGGCCGCAGCTGCGGCTGCCAGTGGGGCCTCCGAGGTTACGAAAGAAGAGGAGCCGGAGCCGGAACCGGAGCCCAAGGCCACGCCTGAACCGACGGTTGAGCCGACACCTGAACCCACTCCGGAGGCAACGCCAGAGCCGACACCCGAACCTACGCCCGAAAAAGCCGATATCGTGGAGGCCACCCCAACTCCCACTCCCAAACCGAAACCTTCACCTACCCCCAAACCCAAGCCGTCCCCGTCGGTCACCCCGAAACCCACGCCTAAGCCGACACCCAAAACCACCCCCAAACCGTCACCCAAGCCTTCGCCAAAATCTTCTCCGAAACCTTCGCCAAAGGCCTCCCCAAACCCTTCGCCAAAATCCTCCCCGAAGCCAGGCGCCTCGCCCGCGACCGCGAAGAAAGCGGATTCCGCTGCCGAGGACGCCAAGAAAAAAGCCTTCAACGAAGCCAAGGGTTCGGGAAACAATAACGGCTCCACATCCTCGGGATCGTCCACCGGCAGTGGATCTGCGGCTTCTGGATCAGGCACCGGATCCAAGGGGGGCGCCGGCGGCACCGGTTCGGAGTTCGGATGGTATAATGAACTCATCCATGACCGCTTTTTTAGCCAGTGGGAGCAACCGACATCGATTTTCGAGCAGAATAAAACCTTTGTTTGCACGGTGAAAATACGGATTCTGAAAGATGGGACAATTTCCAGCGCCGACATTGTTCGTAGCAGCGGGAACCCGGTGATGGACTCATCGGTGATGGAGGCGCTCAAGCGCGTGTCCCGCATCGATCCGCTGCCCGGCGGTCTTGGCACTGGCGATGGCTATACGGTGAATATCAACTTCGAGCTTCAATAAGCTCAAAACCCCACTGGAAATTTCAATGAAAAGTGCACGGGGACCGAATTTTCGCGTTAACGCGATCAATCCGGAGGGAGGATTCCTAAACCGAGGGTCTGGGAGCGAGACCCAGCATGAGCATGGTCACGCCACTGAAGAGGGACTGAATTCCATAGAG
>JALQZP010000430.1 GCA_023258235.1 Terrimicrobiaceae bacterium
GCCCTTCCGATCCGGCGCGCGCACGTTGCAACGCGTCTCGCCGCCAGTTGCGCCAACCGTTTTCCGGAGACCACTTTACATGTCTCATCTGCTGACCGAATACCGCGACGGCATTGCCATCGTGACCCTAAACCGGCCCGAGAAGCGCAACGCATTATCGCCTGAAATGGTGGTGCGGCTGGCCGACTTCTGGCGCGAAGTGGCGACCGACGACAGCGTGCGCGTGGTGGTCGTGACGGGCGCCGGCACGCAGGCGTTCTCGGCCGGCGGCGATCTGGGCTCGCTCATCCCGCTCATGATGCGCGCGAAGGAACCGGTTGGTGAATGGGAGACGCGCTTTGCAGCGGATCGCAAGCAGCTGCACGCCGCGATCCTCCGCAACAGCACTTTCTTCAAGCCCGTGATTGCTGCGATCAACGGCCCGGCGCTGGCTGGCGGGGCTGAGTTCGTGCTGGCCACCGATCTGCGCGTGATGTCGAGCGAAGCCACGCTCGCTGTCACCGAGGTGCGGCGCGGCCTCATC
>JALQZP010000431.1 GCA_023258235.1 Terrimicrobiaceae bacterium
CCAACGGCGACTGCATCCTCCACAAACGCGGCGGAGGCTACGCGGCCTTGACACTTCACCGCGAGGGGCGCCTCTCCACCAGCCCGATCGAAAACCATGTCACCCTCGCCAGTGGCGCCGCCGGCAACAGCACGGGCTTCGCGATCAAAAAACCCGAGCCGATGTTTGGAATTTTCCCCAAAACGATTGTTGGTCACGGCCTGGCCGACTTGATCGCTGAGCAGTTTGCGACATGGCGGGAACTCGCGCCAAAGTTGACGCCGGAACTCCGCAAGCAGATTTCCGAGTCCTACTACCTAGACAAGACTCCCTTCCCGTTGGACCCCGGCCCTCCCCTCTCCAAAACCCTGTTTGAAGCCAGAAAGACCGAGGGCGGCTACGAAATCCAACCCTTCTGCGTCATGGTTCGCGGCAAGGAGGATGTCGAGTGGAAAGGCGTGATGGAATACGGCACGGTAGCTCCCCGCCAATACATCGGCACAGGCCTACGCCTGCGGTTGGAGAATCCCTTCGGCCGCCAGG
>JALQZP010000432.1 GCA_023258235.1 Terrimicrobiaceae bacterium
GAGTTTCTGCCGTTGTGCGCTTGCTGAGTACGTAGCGTCACGTCTCCCCCCGAGACCCCCTCTGCTGAGGGGCGAACCTACGTACATATGTAACACGGGTCTTCCGCTAGGGAGGTGTATGAGAGTTTTCTCGTACTCACCCCTTAGTTCATCAAGGAGGTATGAGAGATTTCTCGTACTCACCCTTAGGCCGGCGCGTTCATCTCTGGCAGCCTAGCGCTCACGGACGGGACCGTCCGGGGCTTGTCCTCATAACGCCCTTATAGGGTTCCCTTTAGAGCGCTATGAGCTGTACTTGGCTCCTTAGCCAGATATCTTCCTAGAATCCTTGCAAAGATCTCAGCAACTGGTATGGTGGAAGCTGCCTTAGCTCCACATGCATATTAAGGGAGGTTCACCCTGTGAATATCCTCACACTTGATATCATTAAGAAATAAAGTGAATTGGAAAAAACTGATCATCAGTAAAAAAACATCAATATCACAAATCTTAAAAAAAAATTCAGAATATCAAAATTGCAAC
>JALQZP010000433.1 GCA_023258235.1 Terrimicrobiaceae bacterium
GAACGAAGAGACGGCATACGAGAAAGACTCGAGGATTATCGTAAAGCCAATGACAAAGCCGCGGAAAACCTGCGTACCGGCTTGGAAGCAGCCCTTGCGGATTATCAAAACGCCTTGTTGGTCAAATAATTCACTCAATTCAATTTGAATTGAATGATCATAACCAAAAATAATTTTCAATGATTCGAAAGCGCCTTCTTTAATCGATCCAATCCTTCCCGGATCGTAATCATTGGCACATAGCCCAAGTCATTCCTCGCAGTTGAGATATCAAACCAATGCGAGGTTGATAATTCCTTCGCAAGGAACCTGGTCATGGGCGGCTCCGCATGTTTTCGTGAGATTGTGTAAATTATTTCAAACAACCAACCCATGAAATAAGCGAGGGAAACCGAAACGGTTTTGTTGACAACATTTCCTTTGCCGGCCAAAATGATCTCATTGACCAAATCCCAAAGCTTCCAAGGTTCACCATTTGAAATGAAATAGGCCTTGCCCGAACAAGGTGAATTAAAGTTCAGG
>JALQZP010000434.1 GCA_023258235.1 Terrimicrobiaceae bacterium
GCGCGAGATGCTGTCGCGGTTCAGGAAATCTGTCACCTTCACCGCGCGTTGGAACTCCGCCGCTTTTTTCATCACCAGATCGATCTGGGTCATCGAAAACGGCTTCGTCACGTAGTCGAAAGCCCCCGAGCGCATGCACTCGACCACCGTCTCGACGCTGCCATTCGCTGTGATCATCACCACAATCGGTTTGGCCTCGCTGTGAGACATGCGTTCGATAAAAACACGCCCGTCCCCGTCCGGCAGTTCCATATCCAGAAAAATCAGATCGAAACTATTGGCGGCCAATCTTTTCTCGGCTTCAGCAATTGATCCAGCCGTCGAAACAGATAATCGCTTGCCGCGGAGTCGTTCTTCGAGGGATTTGCGAATGATCGGGGTGTCGTCCACCACCAGTATGCGGTCTAGCGCCATCGAGTTGTTCTTGGGAAATCGGTTGAGTTGATGAAGAGATTACAGATTTCGAAGGGCGTTTCAATCAAATAGGCAATTTTTTCCCACACCCCAATAGGCGAAGCCAC
>JALQZP010000435.1 GCA_023258235.1 Terrimicrobiaceae bacterium
GTGGCCCCGGGAACCAACACCCTGACCAATCCCAACTGCATGGCCAGCCTGAACAAGGATGTCATCTTCACCAACGTCGCGCTCACCGATGACGGCGACGTGTGGTGGGAGGGCATGGGCAACCCGCCGGCCCACTGCATCGACTGGCAAGGCAAGGACTGGACCCCTGAAATCGCCAAGGCCACGGGCGCCAAGGCAGCACACCCCAACGCCCGCTTCACCGTGGCGGCCGTCAACAACCCCGCCCTTGACAGCGCCTGGGATGACCCCAAGGGCGTGGCGATCGACGCTTTCATCTTTGGTGGCCGCCGCTCCACCACCGTGCCGCTGGTCACCGAAGCCCGCAACTGGGTCGAGGGTGTGTACATGGCCGCGACCATGGGCTCTGAAACCACCGCTGCTGCCACCGGTGCGCAAGGTGTGGTGCGCCGCGACCCCTTCGCCATGCTGCCCTTCACCGGCTACAACATGAGCGACTATTTCCAGCACTGGCTGGACCTGGGCAAGAAGCTCGAAGCC
>JALQZP010000436.1 GCA_023258235.1 Terrimicrobiaceae bacterium
CGCCACACCGACCGGACAGGTGTCGAGGTGACAGACCCGCATCATCACGCAACCACTCACGACGAGCGGCGCGGTGGCGAATCCGAATTCCTCGGCTCCCAGCAACGCGGCGATCACCACGTCACGACCGGTCTTCATCTGGCCGTCGGCCTGAACCACGATGCGATCGCGCAAGCCGTTGAGCAACAACGTCTGCTGGGCCTCGGCGAGTCCGAGTTCCCACGGCGCTCCGGCGTGCTTCAACGACGTCAACGGTGAGGCGCCCGTGCCACCGTCGTGCCGCGACCGTGCCGACGCCGACCTCGGCCACCAACTTCACGTGCACCCGCGCCGACGGATTGGAGTTCTTCAGGTCGTGGATGAGCTGCTTGAGGTCCTCGATCGAATAGATGTCGTGGTGCGGCGGCGGGCTGATGAGGCCCACACCGGGGGTGCTGTGACGGGTCTTGGCGACCCACGGATACACCTTGTGTCCGGGCAGCTGGCCACCTTCGCCGGGCTTGGCGCCCTGGGCCATCT
>JALQZP010000437.1 GCA_023258235.1 Terrimicrobiaceae bacterium
TGATCAATCCTACAAACGCAGTGCGATTGGTGAAGAGATAGGTGACTTATTTGGGTTGGATATTGGTTTGTGAGAGACGGATAAGCTAAAAAGCCTGCGCAAGGCAGGCTCTTTAGTTTATGGCGGTGAGGGAGGGATTCGAACCCTCGGTACGTTGCCGTACACTTACTTTCCAGGCAAGCCCCTTCGACCACTCGGGCACCTCACCAAAATTTTTGCAAAATGACGACTATTTGACCGAGCGGCCAAAATCGAGGTGGGCACTCTACACAAGGGTTTGGGTAAAGGCAAGTCTGGATTCCCAGCATTTTTGCCAGTCTTTGCTAGACTTTTTATATGTCTGATAAACCTTGATAGGGCTGCATGTATGAATAAGCAAAATGGTATGGCGTCTACCATTATGGTTCTGCTGTTATTGGTCGCAGTGGTGGTGTGTGGTTATTTTTGGTGGGCAGAATATCAGCAACGTTTAGCGTTGGTGGCGGAGGTAGAAAAACTGGAATCTAGCGTACGCTCG
>JALQZP010000438.1 GCA_023258235.1 Terrimicrobiaceae bacterium
ATATGACTTTTTAAAAACGCCCACCAGTTCTCTGTCTGCGTAGAGACTGAAATCACCAACATCGACGATGTGGCGGGAGAAAGCTCTCGCCTCTATCAGACACTCCAGCACAGCGTGGATGAGGAAATCCAAGCCACTGGTTTTGTTCCTGACCAAGGTTATGGAATCAGCGAGCAGGCACCAGTGAAGGTGAGCCGCCAAGTTACTCCTGCCCATAACGGCTCACAGGGGCTCAATGGCCACACCTATGGAGAAGGCTGGAAGTGCAGCGACAAGCAGCGGGAGTTGATCCTGAAACTTGTGGAGCAGCACGAACTCGACAAGCGCAAGGTAGATGAGCTGAGCCAAGAAATGTTCGGAGCCGCAGTGAAAGACCTGAACAAGCTTCAAGCCAGCGGCCTCATCGACCAGATGCTGGAAGAACACGGTGGAAAGAAGAACCAGCGCCAAGTGAGCACACCTCCTCGCCGCCATTATCAAAATGGAGGAGCGCGATGAGCCTCGTGGGAGCAGCAGC
>JALQZP010000439.1 GCA_023258235.1 Terrimicrobiaceae bacterium
GACATCAACTTTGTGATCGTTTCTAGCTGGGGCGATAGCCTTCAAAGTGACCCGTATGTGTTCTCGGCGGTAAAAGGTATCAACAGTTCGGTATTTGGTGCCTGCATTTTTCCACAGTTGAAAGAATGGCGTCTGCGCCGTAGCCGCATTCGGGACCTGCTTTCAATGCATCCAAATAAAGTTTCGATAGTCGCTCTTTGAATATCGGAAAAACGTCTTGTCTCTTATTCACCCACGCAATCACGGCGACGTAGTCGTTAATAAATTTTTCGGCGGCACGGCGTGCTTTTGCAATATCGGCGGCGGCATCGCCGCGCGCTATGGGGGCAAGCATTATTCATAGGGGTCTTGCCTAGTTTAGAGAGGAAAATGGCGAGTTTGCGTTAGCAGAATTGACCGCGATGCGAAGATTGCGCCCCACCCTACGCTCCGTGGTCGTATTTCCAAGGGGTCTTGTCCAGTTTAAAGAGAATGAATATGGTTAACATATTCACCATCATTGAAAAACAAGT
>JALQZP010000043.1 GCA_023258235.1 Terrimicrobiaceae bacterium
CCGAGCGAAGCGAAGTCGAATGTTTGCTGGCCAAGGAGACGCAGGCTCACATTTTCACCATAGACGCTGGGAATCGTGGCGACGCGGACATCGATCGGTTGACCCGCAATCTCGAGGGCGATGCGCCCGTCTTGTGGACGTCGCCGCTCCGCAATATCGAGCGCAGACATGATTTTAAGCCGTGAAATGACGGAATCCTGAAGCACCTTGATACGCTGGGGCACCGGGGTCTCGTGAAGCACACCGTCAATGCGGTAACGAATGCGCAGATCCTTGCCGAAGGGCTCGAAATGGATATCTGTCGCCCCCTGTTGCAATCCCTCGCGAAGAATCTGATTCACAAACTTCATTACGGAGGCTTCGGAGTCCTCCTCATCGACCACATTGACCTCCTCCTGCACCCCACCGGGGAGGTCGTCCTCGCGCCCCTCGAGCAGTTCCTCGAAAGTATCCGCACCCACGCCGTAGGTAGTCTTAAGAATATCGACGAGGCGGCGGCGAGTGGTCATCACCATTCTTACCGGGCCCTTCCAAAATTGGGCGACGGCTTGAAATCCCGAAAAATCGAACGGATCAAAGGCGAGCACACGCAATTCGCCCCCATCAACCATCGCCTCGGGAATCACGATCTGGCCAAGCGCGAGCCTCGCAGGAAATTTGTCTCGGACGTGCTCGATTGTGGCAACAGCCTCCTCCTCGCACCAAGGGATCTGAAGACGATCCGCAAGCGCATGCAAAAACTCCGGTTCGCGGACGATCTTGGCATCAAGAATGGCGGCGACTAGAGACCGCTGCTCCAGTGCGGCATTGCGAAGCAGCGCATCACAGGCCTCTTTATCGACGCATCCGTGAAGGAGGGCCAGTTGCAGAAGATCATCAATCATTTTGCTTATTGGACCAAGGGAAGCGGAATTTCTTCTTTTCCTTCACAGGCGGTACCGGTGTGGGTTTCCAGACAGCCGGAGGGCGGACCTGTTCAGCAATAGGAGCCGTCATTTCCTGCCCGTCCCGCCCGAGCGGTGTCCGGTCGGCCTCATAAGCACTCCCCTTCATCATCTCGTGATTGGAATCCACGACGACCGGCTGGATCATCACGATGAGTTCACTTTTTTTGACCTTGTTTTCCGTTCGCCCGCCGAGCAGCGTCCCAAGAACAGGAATCTGCGAGATGTAGGGCAGACCGCTCACATTGCGTTCCTTGTCCTCGGAAATCAGTCCACCGAGAACGATCGTGGCTCCATTTGGCACACGCACACTGGTGGTGATCTCCTGTGTCGCTATGATCGGAACCTCATTTCCCGAAATCGACTCCTTTCCAACGATGTTGTCGTTGGTCTGGGCAATCACAAGGTTGACCTCGCGATCCGAGTTGATAAGCGGAATGACCTCCAGTTTGAGAACGACGTCCTGGTATTGGATGTTGGAAGTGATCGAGCTGCCATTCCCCGAAAATCCCCCCCCGGTCGCACTCGTGAGCGACTGTGTGGGCACTGGGACTTTTTGCCCGGAGAGAATCGTCGCCTTGCGGTTGTTTGTCGTGTAAATGACCGGCCGCGACAATGTCCGGAACCGGTTCGTGTTTTCGAGGAAACGGGCAAAGACATCGACCGAGTCGGCAATCGTTCCGTAAATCGTGAGTCCCGATAGAGCGGAGAGCGCCGGCGTGAGAGATCCGGGATTCACAATGCTGGCGGGGTTCGGAAATATGCCGGGGAGTTGCGAGGGGTTCAATGCGGTTGCGGCAATCCCACTCCCGTCGGAGTTGCCCAAGAAGTTGCTGATGGGGGAGAATCCCTTGTTACGAATAAGGTAACTGACTCCGTATTCCATACCCTTATCGAGACGGAGTTGGCCTATGACCACAGCAAGATAGACTTGCTTGGGCCGTTGGTCGAGGAGTTGAAGAATTTGCTTCGCGCGCAACTTGCTCTCCGGTGGGCCGAAGACGATCACGCTATTGGAATTATTATCCGCAATCAGGCGAATCTCACCCAATGTGACGGACTGCGGGGTGCCTTGCTCGGTTTCATTGGTCAAGCGATCAGGGCGGGTCATCCCGTTGCTGCTGGATAAGGAGTCATTCGAGTTTCTTGAGTTTCCTTGAGAGTTGGAAAGCGGGTTCGAGTTTTTCCCCTGCTGGGACGAGCTTGAACTCCCTCCCGTTCCTCCCTCCTGATCGCTGTCCTTCTCTGCAAGCATATCGCTCAGGACAGGGAAGATGTCATTCACCGGAACATAATCCAGGACACGAACATAGGGTTCCTCGAAATCGGCGGAGGAATCGAGTTGGGCGATCACATCTTTCACATAGCGGTAGTTTTCCGTACGCGTGACCACGAGAACGCGATTGGTGCGCTTATCCGCAACGAACTTGGCTTTACCGGCCAAGAGACGGTTCTCGTAGCGGGCACTCGATCCCCCCGCAGCAGGAGTTGCTGGTTGACCCTCTTTTGGCGCTGGGGGCGTGTTGCCGCCGCTCGCTCCGGACTTCGTTGTTTCTTCCTTCCCGAACATTTCGTCGAGGATTTCCACTACACGTTCCGAATTGGCACGTTTGAGAGTGATGAACTCCGTGACCACACGAGCGGGTTCAACATCGATCAGCTCAAGAATGCCGATCGCCTTGCGGATCACCGGAGTTTTATCCGTGATGATGAGCGCATTTGTATTTGGCACGGGCACCAGGGAGCCGAATGCATTGATTTGAACCACCCCTTGAATGACGGCGATGGCCTCCTCGGGGGAGACGAATCCGAGGGGTTTGTAAAAACTCACAACTTTGTCGCCATCCGCTGGCAACGCATTCAGTTCGCTCAAGAGCGGAAGACCTTCCGTGCGAGGGGCTCGGCTTGGACCGAGTATTTTGATCGTCTGGGCATCAACAGGAACGATGCTGTAGTTATTCAACAACAGGGAGCTTTCGATGATAGCGATCGCATCTTTCCTCGAAACAGGTTTAGCCACTATGATCGAGAGTTCCTGACCGGCGAGATTCGAGTCGCGAATGATTCTCTTTCCGGTGAGCGTCTCGTAGAAGGAGATGACATCCAGAACCGAATTTTTCGGAAAGGTGATGCTCACCGGCTCGTCCGCTGATGGAGGCGCTGCTGGTGCAGGTTGAGGAAGTGTCGGGGTGACAGGCGAACCCGGAGCCAGAATCTGAGGATCGGGCTGTTGAGCCGGACACAGCAACGGCAGGGTAAGAAAAAGGAGTAAGAAGATTTGTTTCATTTGCCTGAATTGGGTTGGGCTGGAGGATTCTGACCGGATATGACCCGGCGACGTATAACTCGCCGGGGTGGTTGGGCTGGATTCTGCGGTTGGGCTGGATTGACTGCGCCCTGTGGCGGTTGGGTGCTTGCCGGGGGCTGAATAGCATTGGGTACCATCGGAACAGGTGGCGCTGGCTGCTGCTGATCGGCAGCGACTTCCGCATAAGCTACTGTTGTAACCTGACCATCAATCCGAATGCTGGCCTTCATTTTTTGTGGATTCAAATCGGGCAGATATTCCAAAAGCACATTACCCGAGGCATCCGGGCTTTTACCAAGCATGAGACGATTCTGTGTATTTTTATCCACGATAAAAACAACAGGCTCCTCGTTGATGGTTGCGGCCCCTGTGATCGAAAACCTCTCCGCCATGGGAGCACTCTCCTCTGCGGTGGGAAGCGAAAAGGGAGAGCGATCGAGGAGGTTTTGGAACTGATCCATGGATCGAGGCTGCAACCAGAGGGCATCGCTCTGATCACTGGCAAGGCCCATAGCGCATGTAGCCGCGATTAAAATGAAAGCGATTCTTAGTTTCATCACGAACCGGTGGATTCACCGCCAGTGGAAGGCGGAACGTAATACTGGCGAATTTCCATGTCCATCACGACATTGGGGGGTTCGCTGTCACTGCGAATGGTCATCTTGCTCACCGCCCGCCATGCGACAGGAGACTGCAATTCAAATAAAAACCGGGCCACCCCGGCAAACGGGCCACTGAGCTTCGTCTGCAAGAGAGCCGCGTTTCCGGCGCTTCCTGTCACAGGCGGCATCAACGTCTCCTCAACGACCTTGATACCGGCTTTTTCAGCCTCAGCCCGCACAGCATTGAGCAGCGAAGTGCTCGCACCATCGCTCGTGTTCACCGGTGCTGGATGTTCCCGCATCCAAACTTGGGCGGACTGTATCGATTCGGCGGCTATGATCCAAGATTTTGCCTCCTCGAGCGCGGTGCGGGTTTGCGCGATATTCGACGCAATGGCTTGTTTGCGGGCCATCCAGGCACGCACGCCAAAGAGGTTCAGCGCCAAAAAAACAGCCGCGCCAAAAATCACGAGAAGCCTGAGTTCACTCTTCGCTGGTTTTCGCATCGGGGCGTAATCCTTCCATTTCAAATCGAACCTTGTTGCGACCGACCAACTGGGGTTGGCGCGAGGTCCAATCATAATCCTGCAAAAGCGGGACTTTTTTTATTCTCTCAAAATAATCGTAAGCTTGGGCCACATCGGCCGCTTCGCCAGCGATAGTGAACCGCCCGCTGTCGAAGCTGTATTGGGTCAGGCGCACTTGCTCGCTCGGAATCTGGGCCGCAACAGCCGCAAGCTGGTCGATTGCAAACGATGCGGGGTCCACGGCCTCACGAAACTCCTTCCACTCTGTCACCAGTTTGTGCGCTTCGGAGGCGCGCCCCTCAATCGAGCGAAGCTCCGACGCGAACCGCGAAAGCTGCATGCGGCGGACGAGCAGGTCGCCCGATACGAATAAAAGAACCAATGTGTAAAAGGCGATGGCACCGACCGCGAAAAAGAGAAACTTCTGCCATCGTGCTCGTTTCTCCATTTCCATTTTCGCACTGGGCGGTGCCGGATTGGTGTAGTTGCTCGGCAAAAATGGGGACGGCGCATGGGGCGAATGCTCGAGTTCAACCTGGAGCGTATCGCGCAGTAACGTCCGATCCTCAAAGGAAAAATCTCCAATCAATCTCAACCTGGCCGGCATTCGCAGTGCTACCCCCTCGGCACGAAGGCGCATGGCCGTCCGAGTGATGATTCCGCAAAGTGGCGAACCGATAGAAAGCTCGCCCGTGCAGGCGAAATAGACGCACTTTTTATCACGATAAAATGCAAAACAGATTTCGTCCCATTCCCGCCAGACGATCACATCCTCGGCATCGGGATCCCACAAACGGGCGGGAAACTCAAACGTCTTGGCTTTGGAATAATAATCCAGGGCCCGGTCGTCATCGATGGAGGACAGGGCGAGAACCAACGCGCGACCATCCTTTTCCAGAATCGGAATACCATGAACCTCTGCGTTTTTTTTGAGCAGATGACGACTCTGCATCTCCAGTTCGGCAAGCTCGTTGGGATCGCCTTGCGGGGAAATCCACACGGGCACGGCCAAAAGACTGCGCGTTGGGACAGCCATGATCAAATGGCGTGCGCCCCCAAGGGACTTCATCGAAAAATCCGGCTCCAGCGCAGGATCGGACTTGGGGGAAATTTTCCAAAACTCCCACCCGTTCGCCCCTGGACGCAAAACGAAATCCACAGGAGAATGCTTCATTTTTCCTCCCAACTCATCATTTGGGAATGGGGGTCCGTCCCCGATACGACAGTGATTTTGTGGGCCACTCCGCCACACCAGCCCGTGGACTCGATACAACGCAAGTCTCCAGATGTGTCAAAAAACTCCAGCAAGGCGGCGCGCTGACGCGATCCGAGACCAAGAAAGGCGGCGACATCCTCGAGCGAGCTGAGTTTTTGGTCATCGTCCGTGCCATCGATGCCATCCAGCCCGGCTCGCATCTCAAGAAAAGACTGGCACTGCATCGGAGTGAATTCGGCGAGCGCCGTGAGTGAGGATTCCGTAGCATGTTGAATACTGATTTTGCCACTATACCAAATCGTAAAGGCGTTTTGCCAGCCATCCTTTGCAGAAAGTAAGGAGGAAAGGTTCATTACGGCCTCCATCTCCCGTATGTGCTTGAGCGGGCGGTTTGCAGGGTATCCACGTTTGCCCGCCCTCTCGTATTCCCCTCGCTCGGCCCCCTTGAGAGACAAAAAATCATCCCCGTCGATCCAATCAATGAGGCTGTCGATAGCGGCATCCGTCGTCCCTATATCCGCTCCCCAAGAGGTAAAAAGCCGAATAAAAATCGATCTGTTGTTATTCTGGATCCAGAAGTTGGGATTGATCTTGGCGGATTCGTTGCTGATTTTGACTTCATAACCGCTCGTCCCTCGGCTCCCCTTTCCCAACAAGGGATCGCCCGGCTTGACCAAGGGATTTTGCCCGATCGCAATCCCGCTCAAGGCCATTTGCCGGGCGATAAATTTTTTTTCGGCCCGGGTTTCACTTTCCATCCAACTGCTCACCGATCCCGCAAGAAGCACGACCAAGCCGGCGATAAACGCGATACACCAGAGAACAAGAGGAAGCGCGGCAGCCCGCCGACGGTGGTTTTTTTTCATTTTTTCGGAGGTGGTGTGGGCTGCGGCGTGGGCTGATCAGAAGCGGGAGGTGTCGGAGGCGGCGCAACCTGAGGCGCGGCAAGCGGGGGAACCCAGAACTGCACATCGATCGGGGAGCCGGGCAAATCTTGATAATCAAACTGCAAGCGCACCGCTATCGGACGGGCACTTCCTTCAGGCCATTCCTCCTTCCACTCACCACCTTCGTAGAAAGACCACACGACCCGCTCGACACCGGGCAGGATCGTGATCCAAGGCCCCGATGCAAGAAAGCGCTCGCCTTCTCTTCCATCGAGCCCGGCGGGAACACGAATCAACGCAAAGGCACGTGATCCATCCGACTTCGGACGCGCCCCCAGAACCAATTCCCCTCCACCCAAACTCGGAATGCCAAAAACCCCCGTCGCTTCGCGAAAGACAATCTCAGGCACCGGTGAGCCCCGATTGGATTTGCCGATCCGTAAAAACACCTGCCCATCCGCTGGAATCGCGAGAAAGGCATCGCGGGTCAATTTTAAAAAGGCCTCCAACCGGCGGCAGCCCGCTTGAGCCGAAACTGTCGCCTTCGTGGCCTCCATGGCTGCCGAACTGATGGAGTAAACCGCGCCGCTGATAAGCCCTAGGATCATGAGTGCGAGAATGACTTCAAAAAGAGTGAATCCGCCGATGCGCTTGGAGATGCGAATCATGGCCTATAGAGTAAAATCTCTGCCGTTTCCTTGCCTGCTCCGCCCTTCCAGTCCGCAGTCACTTTAAGAGTCCACATGCCGGGAAGCAGGGCACCATTTGTGGTTTTTATTTCCGCTTGCTCGAACGTCTCCAAGACATGAACCCCATTGTTCGTGCGGGCTTCGATCTCCCGGCGGCCATCAAGTGGCGGATCGCTCATCGCCATGGCCAGGCGGGACTCGATCACGACCCGGGACAATGCCCGCTGACGCGCCATCAGGGACGCATCGACAGCGGACTGCAGCGCAATCGCCAACCCCGTCACGGCAATCGCGAAGACTCCGAGTGCAATGAGCACCTCGAAAAGAGTGAAAGCGCGATTAGTCATTATCCGTCACAATGAGAGCCGTAATCGGGTCGAATTTCACAATAAGGGATTCCCCCCCCTTGCCAATCCGGAAGCTCACCGGTTCGCAGATGCCAACGCTGTTAAACTCCCAGTATTCCGTCTTCTCGGGCTTGCGGAACTTGCTTTCGGTGAGTCTTTGAATTTGGAGTTTCCACCCCTTCGGAAGCTCGGCGGACGAAATCGACGCCCCGCTCGCCAACAACCCCCGCTCCGTGATGCGCAATCGACGTGCTTCCCCGGAATTGATAGCCGCAGTCTGAGCGGAAGTTGCCGCATTTTGCAGCTGCCGCGCGATTTCCTCAGTCGCACTTTCCCCGTAGGAGGAAACAATCATCGGCACGGTGACGCCTAGCAAAATGGCAACGATCCCCAACGCGAGAAGGATCTCAAAAAGCGTATAGCCTCTTCGCGAGCGAAACGGCTTATTTGCCGACATCGTCATCGCTCTCCTTGCCGTCCGGCCCGAGCGAGTAAATGTCGAAGCCACTTGGATTCTTTTTACCCGGATTGCGATAAACATACTCCGCTCCCCAAGGGTCGATCGGAACCGACTTCATGAGTTGCTTCCAGCGGCGCGGCCGTGGCTCCGTACTAGGCTGGGTAACCAAGGCCTTGAGACCCTGCTCTGTGGTGGGCATGCGGTAGTTCAGCATTTCATAAGTCCGCAGTTGCATCGAAATGGCCTCGATATCGCTATTAACCCTTTGTTCCTTGGCGACATCAATATTGCCCACAAGCATGTAAATCGCCGACCCCACAAGCACGGCAATAATGCCGAGCACGAGCATGATTTCAAAAAGCGTGTATCCGGACTGGACGAATCTCTCCCGGCGTTTGTTCGTTGGCATCAACATGGGATTACCTATCGCGCAGGTGACCGGCCAGGGCAAGCCTTTGTCACGGATTCTGCAGTGCGTAATTCTCCCCAACATTGGTTTGCATGGAGAGAGGATTTGCGTGATGTTTCTCTCCCTTTTGAAAATGATAGCCACGGAATCCAATCCAGCCGCCAAATCCATGCCCGTCGAAAACATCCGCGTAGCCGGTGTCACAAGGCTGATTACACCTTCACAAATCAAAGAGCAACTCCCAGCCAATCCCGAGCAACTTCGCCTCATAACGAAGACCCGGGAGCAGGCCCGCGCCATCATTCGCGGTGAGGACGACCGGCTCCTTGTCATCGTCGGTCCTTGCTCGATCCACGATCCGGTATCCGCGATGGAATACGCGAAACGCCTCGCCACGCTCAGCCGCGAATTGGAAGACCGCTTCCTGCTTGTGATGCGTGTCTATTTTGAGAAACCCCGCACGACCATTGGCTGGAAGGGCTTCATCAACGATCCGCGCCTCGATGACTCATGCGACGTGGCTCTTGGCCTCTCTCTTTCGCGCAAGCTGCTTCTCGACATCCTCGACCTCGGCCTTCCGACGGCAACGGAGTTTTTGGATCCCATCATCCCGCAATACACGGCCGATCTCGTGAGCTGGGCCGCCATCGGAGCGCGCACGACGGAATCCCAGACCCACCGCGAACTCGCCAGTGGTCTCTCCATGCCGGTTGGCTTCAAAAACGGCACTGACGGCAGCGTGCAAACGGCGATCGATGCGATGAAATCGTCTCAAGCACCGCATAGTTTCCTTGGCATCGATCAAGAAGGGGCGACCAGCATTATCAAAACATCAGGCAATCCGGACAGCCACGTCGTCCTTCGGGGTGGCCGCAATGGCACCAACTACCACCCGGACGATGTGAAATTGGCCCGCGAAACCCTCCGCAAAAATGGTCTCTCCTCAACTCTGATGATCGATTGCAGTCACTCGAATTCCGGCAAGGATCCGAAGCGGCAACCCGATGTCTGGCGCAGCATCCTCGAGCAACGTGCCGCCGGCGGCAGCGAGATCATAGGGGCCATGCTGGAAAGCCACCTGCATTTCGGCAGCCAATCACTGCCACCCCAACCCACCAACCTTCAATACGGGGTTTCTATCACCGATGCCTGCATGGATTGGGATATGACAGAAAAACTCCTCCGCGATTGAAAGTCGCCGAAGTTCCGTTTGCAGCGATAGACTTCGAAAGCGCCGGATCGGCTCCGGGCCTCACCGATGAGCCTGTTCAGATCGCAGTCGTCCATTGGACCGGGGAAGTGATCGAAACGCACCTGAATTCCTATCTGCGACCCTCGCGACAAGTCACTTGGTCTGCAAAAGCGGTCCACGGAATAGGAGACGAGCTTCTCAAAGGGGCGCCGCTCCTTGTGGAGCTCTGGCCCCAAGTCAAAGCCTCTCTCGGCGCCCGCTGGGTCGTGGCCCACGGGGCCGCAACAGAGAAACGATTTCTGCGGGTTTTTCCCTTTCATGGCTTCGGTCCCTGGGTCGATACTCTGACTCTCACCCGCGCCGTCTATCCCTCGCTTCCATCCCACGCCCTCGGCGATGCCATCGAGAAATTGGGTCTCGCGCCCCAGTTGCCGATCGCAGGGTTTCGATGGCATGACGCCTGCAGCGATGCGATCGCCACAGTCGTCCTGCTTAGGCATTTGATTCAGATCACCGGGATAGGCCAGGAACCGGCCGAGATTCTCACCCGACCGAATCTGACGGAGTATTTCCTGCACCGCAGGGAAAAATTCCGGCTGGCGTGATCACAAAATGCACCCCCACGTCGTGTGATTCCGAAGGCACCTCGGGTAGTATCTGTTCCTCAAAACAAACCCCGACCCGCACGCCTTCAAACTGACCCAGCAAGCGGTCGTAATACCCCCCACCCCGTCCGAGCCGCCTGCCGGATCGATCAAAAGCCAAAGCCGGAACCAAGATCACATCGGCTTTTTTTTCCATCTCAGGAAGACCTGCCACAGGCTCGCGAAGCGAGAACGCCCCAAGCTGCAATTGAGTCCTCGTTTCGACATGATGCAACCGCAAGCACTCTCCATCAACGCGGGGAAAGATGAGTTTTTTTCCATGAGGCCACGGGTTGAGAATGTCGGGTTCCGTCGCCATTGGACTGAAAACACAGGCCAAGCCGGCATCCAACCAATGCGTCCATGCATCAAGGCGGGATCGGATTTTGGCCGATTGCGATGCCCTCAACGCAGGCGACAAATCGCAAAGAATATCCCGCATTTCCCAGCGCAAGCGTTGCTTTTCATCCACGTTCATAGAAAGTAACTAACACCATGGTCCGAAGATTACTCCGCCAAAAATCCGCCTCGAGCAAGCCGGAGCATCATGTGGACATGAAGTTGGGCACGGGATGGCACAAACGAAATTTCCTCTCGGAAGTCGTGATCCCGTCGCTTTTCACGAAGCGCCAAGGCCAGAAATTAAAACCGGTTTTTCCGGAATTGAAGGAGGGCGACATTTGCATCACTTGGATCGGCCACGCCTCGTTCCTCATTCAGACCCCGGAGCACAGCGTTCTTGTCGATCCGAATTGGGCGAAATGGCTCAAGGTGATCAAGCGCATCAAACATCCGGGCATGGAAATCCGGGACCTCCCGGCGATCGACCTCGTGCTGGTCACGCATGCCCACTTTGATCACTTGGACCGCAAGACCCTGCGCGCCGTGGCAAGCGACCAGGCAATCGTCGTGCCGGAGCATGTCGGGGGGCTCGTGCATGGGCTTGGCTTTCGACATGTGCAGGAGCTACGGCATTGGGAAAGCTTTGAACTGGGATCGCTGAAGGTCACGCTCACTCCTGCGCGACATTGGGGCGCGAGAGTGCTCCACGACTCGCATCGTGGATTCGGCGGTTTTCATATCGAGTATGCCGGCCGCTCGGTCTTCCACTGCGGAGACAGTGCTTATTTTGAGGGCTTCAAGGAAATCGGGGAACGTCTGCCGGTGGAAATCGCCCTTCTGCCGATCGGGGCCTACGAGGCTCCGACGAAACGGGATGTCCACATGAATCCCGAAGAGGCGATTGAAGCCTTCATGAAATTGGGCGCAAAGACTCTTGTTCCCATGCACTTTGGAACCTTCCGCCTAAGTTACGAACCCCTCCACGAGCCCCCGGAACGCCTCATTAAAAATGGAACTCAACGTCGAATACTCGAGCAAATCTGCATTCTCAACGAGGGTGAGCCGCGTATTTTTTAACAGTGCTTCACTGCCTGACAGGGTCGGATGGAACCAAGGCTGACTCGGGGAGATGGAAGTCCGGTTTTCCTACCACTTCCTTTCCGACCTCGGCGTCGAAGTTGGGCTGAACGTCAGGCGTATTGGGTTCTGTAAACGGTCTGGGGGCAAATCGCAAGTGGATCTGGGAGTTTCGCAAAAAGACTTTTCTCCCGGTCTCCATTTCCGAACGCTTGAGAGAAATCACAATCGAGTTTTCGCCGGGAGCGAGATATTTGGCGGGCACGAAAAGAGAACCTTTTCGCCATCCAGCCAATATCAACCTACCGTTCCAATCAGTAACAAGCGAAGGGTCGTTCAATTCAAATCCCGGAAAACTGATGTTCCCGATCGTTTTTTTATTCACCTCCACGAGAAGCTGGGCTTCCGGATCGAGCCCCAAGGCCTCCAACTTGATCATACCACCTTCCACGGAGCCATCCAATGGAGCCACAAACTCGATGGAGTCTTCCAACAATTCCACTGGGGCCGAAAGCTCGGCTTCGACGATCGATCCGCGCTGCAAATCCCCGGATAAGGGCGTCAAGTGAATGCCATTGACCTCACGGTCCTCATAGACTTGGAAACCTTCATCTATCAAAGCTGGAGCGTTGCGCGACCCTATGACCGCCGTCGCATTTTCGCGGCAGGGTCGGATAGCCACACTCATCAGCGAATCGAATTTACCCTTGTAAAGAATCACCAGCGTTCCCCCATCTTTGGTGAGGGCCTGCGGAAGGAGCACCGTTCGGGAATTCAAGCCAACAGGATTATCCACTTCGCCAAGCCCATATGAAATCTTGGAAGTGTGTGTCCGATCATGGGAGCGCCATTCCAGCACGGGTCCGCCATCTCCCGCATCATCAAAAACCAACGTCACTGCATACATGTCCACCACCGATTGACGCCAAAGCGGAGGGATTCCCACCTCGATACATGACGCTTCGGGATCAATCCGCGCAGGGGATTCCATCCAAGCCGGCAAAGGACTCATCTGCACGGAAGGCTTCAGGGCCAAAAGGAAAGGATCGAACGTGCCGCCACCCGGCACGGAGGCATCCACAGACCCGACCCAAGAACATCCCAAGCTGAGAGCCACCAAGAAAAGGAGTTTGAGATTCATGATCCGCATATTCACGCGAGAGGGACTATCAACACAAAGACCCATCCCTGACAAACCCTCAATTCACGATACGCACGGGTGTGCCCGGCGGGGCATTCTCAAAGAAGCGCTGGGCTGCCGCCCGAGGCATCCGAATGCAACCATGTGAAGCAGGATAGCCGGGCAAATAACCGGCATGCATTCCCACACCGCCATGAACACGCATAAAAAATGGCATCGGCGCACCACGGAATTTCGCCCCCGCAGGGCACTTGTCCTTGGTTACATCGACATTGGCAACGACCACCTCCCCGGCGGCGTTCACGTAATCGCCATAGAGACTCGAGACGTGGTTGCTGTTTTTATCAATGATTTGAAACGAGCCCGCCGGCGTTTGAAATCCCTCCCTGCCCGTTGACACCGGGGAGCGACCAACTTCGTGTCCATTCTTAAGAAATGTGGCCCGCTGCTGACCTAGATCGATAACAATCGAGGGCTTGCCAAGGACACCATCTCCACTCCATGTCCAGTCCACCTTCGGGCGGGGCTTGGGTGCCTCCTTCGCGGCCTTGGCTGCATCATAAACAATCTCGTCGTTCGCACCAAGATAAGCGGTCGAATAAACCCCGAATTTCGATACGCCGACCTTTGGCGAAGATGCGCACCCAGTCAAAAACGTGAGAACAAGCGGCACAAGCGATCCCCAACAGCTCGTCACGCACCGACTCATCACACCCCGGCTCATTGGAACAATATACGCACTCAGGCGTGATATTCCTGAATGCTTTTCACCTGGTATCCGGATTTCAGCACGGCCCTCATGGCTCCCACACTGGCGCGCGCCCCACGAAGTGTGGTCATGGTCGGAACGCGGGCGGCCACAGCAGCACTGCGAATCGCAACCTCATCCTCTCTTGGAGCCCTTCCACTAGGCGTATTGACAATAAAATGCACACTGCCGTTTTTTATGGCATCCACAACATTCGGCCTGCCTTCGCGGATTTTGAGAAGAATGGGAACATTGAGTCCACCTTCAGCAAAGTATTTTGCCGTTCCGGAGGAGGCATGGACTTCGTAGCCCAAAGCCACCAGGTCGCGAGCCACTTCGAGAGCCGCCGCCTTGTCGGAATCCTTGACGCTGATGAAGACATTTCCCTTGAGCGGCAAGGGAGGTTGCGCAGACATCTGACTCTTCGCGTAGGCAATGCCGGGGTCGCTATCAATTCCCATCACCTCGCCGGTCGAACGCATTTCGGGCCCGAGAATGATGTCGAGGCCGGGAAACTTGATGAACGGGAAGACGGCTTCCTTGACGGAGTAGTATTCAGGAATGATCTCCTCAGTGAACCCGAGTTCCTTCAGAGTTTTCCCCGCCATCACCTTCGCGGCGAGCTTGGCCAAGGGAACGCCGGTGGCTTTGCTGACAAATGGAACCGTGCGTGAAGCACGGGGATTGACCTCAAGGATGTAAACAAGATGGTCTTTGACGGCAAACTGGACGTTCATAAGCCCACGAACCTTAAGCTCGATGGCCATGGCTTTCGTGGCTTTTTTGATCGTTTCCAGCACTTCGGCAGAAAGCGAGAAGCTGGGAATCATACAGGCGCTATCGCCGGAATGAATGCCCGCCTGCTCGATGTGCTCCATCACCCCGCCGATCACACAGGTCTCTCCATCGGAAATACAATCGACATCCACCTCGGTGGCGTCTTCGAGGAACCGGTCAACCAGCACCGGACGCTGCGGACTGGCTTCGACAGCGGTGCGAATGTAGCGGCGAAGGTCCGCCTCGTCGTGAACGATCTCCATCGCACGACCACCAAGAACAAACGACGGACGCACCAGAACCGGATATCCGATCCGCGCCGCCACATCGACGGCTTCTTGCTCGTTGGTAGCGGTGCCACCCTTGGTCTGGCGAAGTCCAAGCTTATCCAGCATGGCTGAAAAATGTTTGCGATCCTCGGCCATCTCGATGCTTCGAGGTTGGGTGCCGATTATCCGGCAACCATTCGCCTCGAGTCCCGCAGCAAGGTTCAATGGAGTCTGCCCACCGAACTGCACAATCACGGCGTCCGCCTTTTCGCGCTCATAAATATTCAAAACGTCCTCGAGCGTGAGCGGTTCGAAGTAGAGCTTGTCACTGGTGTCGTAATCCGTCGAAACCGTCTCGGGATTCGAATTCACCATCAACGTCTCGAACCCGTCCTCCTTGAGCGCGAAGGCCGCGTGGACACAGCAATAGTCGAACTCGATTCCCTGACCAATCCGGTTGGGTCCACCACCGAGGATCATGACCTTCTTGCGGCCCGACGTGCGAACCTCGTCATCCCCACGGTCGTAGGTGGAATAGTAGTAGGGCGTATACGCCTCAAACTCGGCCGCACAGGTGTCCACCAACCGATAACTCGGAACGAGCCCCAACTCTTTGCGACGCGCC
>JALQZP010000440.1:0-238 GCA_023258235.1 Terrimicrobiaceae bacterium
GACATCAGCCGTTTGGTTTCTGCTGTCGTAGCGCATGAGGAGGCCGATCAGGCGGCCGTCATGCACGGCTGGGAGAGTGTAGCTGCCATCGCGCTGCTGGAGCGGCATGCTGAGTTTGAAGATGAGCAGGCCGACATTTTCGATGGGATAGGGAGCGACCGAGATCGAGGAAATACGGCCAGTGGTGCGGGCGATTTCTCCGTTTGCCTCGAATTGCAGAACAGTCGCTGAGGCGCCA
>JALQZP010000440.1:282-510 GCA_023258235.1 Terrimicrobiaceae bacterium
TCCGGCGAGGAATTGGGGATCGTTCGCGCGCAGCAGGGCGAGGTTGCTCTCGTAATCGATGTGCTCGACCTTCGCGGTCGATTTTTCCGCGTTCTCGGCTTTTTCGAGTTCGATGAAGTTCGAGTTCGCAACGAGGTCGGCCGTGACAAGGATGGAGCCATCGCCGATCAGAACCCCGAGGCCTCGACGGCCCGTGGGCGGTTTCTTTTGCCAAGGGGAGCGGGGGTC
>JALQZP010000441.1 GCA_023258235.1 Terrimicrobiaceae bacterium
CTCGGCCAGGAAGTCGATGATCTTCTGGTCGAAGTCGTCGCCGCCGAGGTGTCCGTCGCCGTTGGTGGAGAGCACCTCGAACACGCCGTCGCTCACATCGAGGATCGAGATGTCGAAGGTGCCGCCGCCGAGGTCGAAGACCGCGATGCGCGCGTTCTTCTTCTTCTCGAGGCCGTAGGCGAGCGCCGCCGCGGTCGGCTCGTTGATGATGCGCTCGACCTTGAGGCCGGCGATCTCACCCGCGTCCTTGGTGGCTTGGCGCTGCGAGTCGTTGAAGTAGGCGGGCACGGTGATGACCGCGCGCTCGACCTTCTCGCCCAGGTAGTCCTCGGCGATCTTCTTCAGTTCCTGCAGCACCATCGCGCTGATCTCGGGCGGGGTGTACTGCTTGCCGCGGATGTCGACCTTGACCAGGTCATCGGCGCCGCCGAGCACGGAGTAGGGGACGGTCTTCTGCTCGCCCTGGACCTCGCCTGCTCGGCGGCCCATGAAGCGCTTGATGCTGAAGAC
>JALQZP010000442.1 GCA_023258235.1 Terrimicrobiaceae bacterium
ACAGAGTACACAGAGGACACCGAGTGGAAGAGTTTAGAGAGAAATTCGTTTGAGACCGGTTTTGAGCAATGGGACGTTGAAGTTGATGAGGAGGGCTGTTCGGAGGCCGGTGAGTTTAAGATAGGTGACAACTTGGGACGTGTGGATCAGGCTGAGTTGGTCGATGGATTTGAGCTCAACGAGGACTTTGTTTTCGACGATCAAGTCGGCGCGAAAGCTGCAATCGAAGGTGAGGTTTTTGTAGCGGACTGGGATTTCTTTCTGTGTGGTCACGGAAAGCCCTCGATCGGCAAGTTCGAAGGTCAGGCACTTCTCGTAAACGGATTCAAGAAGGCCCGGGCCCAGTTCCCGATGCACGGTGATAGCCGCGCCAATGATCGCCTCCGTCAACTCGCGATGTAGCCCCTCCTCTGTGCTCTCTGTGTCCTCTGTGGTCAATTTTTGATAAGGCTTTGGAAGATCACCAATCCGTCGGTGCTACCAAGGGCGGGGTCGCAGGCACGTTCG
>JALQZP010000443.1 GCA_023258235.1 Terrimicrobiaceae bacterium
GGTCGATTGCGATTTTGGGTGTGATCCCGCGGCCGTGGGCGGCGTTCTCGCCATTCACCACCACAAAATCGACGGCGTTTTCCGCGAGCATGGCGGCCACGACTTTTTTCGCAGCCGTGCGCCCCGGTTCGCCCACAATGTCACCCAGAAAAAGAAGTCGGATCATCGCTCCTTTTTATAGCAACCGGGTGCGAACGCATTTAAAAAAACCGGGTGCGCTTTCTTCCGTTGATTCTTTTTTGTGTGGCAGGGCTGCTTCAGCCGGCCTTCGCCAAAACCACGCCGCTCGGCAACCGCCCGGATTGGTCGAAGCTCGACAAATTCCAGGAGACCATCTCGCGCGAGCGGTTCATCGATCTGCTGGCGCGAGTTTATGCCCCGGGCGACGCTGCCGTCGGCGTGATCGCGGTAACGCCCACGATGGCGAAAATCCAGACCGCTCCTGGCAAGCCGCCGTATTTGCTCCGCTTCGCAAAAACATCGTCCGCACCCGCGCGCTACTGGC
>JALQZP010000444.1 GCA_023258235.1 Terrimicrobiaceae bacterium
GTTAATTTCATCAGCACCGCTAAAGGGCGAACACATTCCTGCAGATACTGCAGTTTGGCTTCGACTACCTTAATTAACGATAATTAAAGATAATTAAATGAAGCGCAACAAGTTACATCCAGCATGGATTGCAGTTGGAATAACTTGGCTCACGCTAGTTGCATCAGCTGGTTATCGCTCTGCGCCCTCAGTTTTAATAGTTCCACTTGAAGAAGCATTCGGGTGGTCTAGAGATCAGATTTCATTAGCGATTTCAGTAAATATTTTGCTATACGGACTTACCGCTCCATTTGCTGCTGCCTTAATGGAACGATTTACTGTTCGAAAAGTAGTTATGTCTGCATTGACAGCAGTAAGTCTTGGCGCTTTTGCCACCGTACATATGACTCAACCTTGGCATTTAGTGTTGCTATGGGGAGTGGTTGTAGGTGTGGGAACTGGATCAATGGCTTTGGTATTTGCTGCAACAGTTGCCAACCGTTGGTTTATGAAACGCAGAGGATTG
>JALQZP010000445.1 GCA_023258235.1 Terrimicrobiaceae bacterium
TACGGCGCCAGATCGACCTCGTCGAAAAAGGTGTCCGTTGGAGTCGGTCCGCGTTTCAACCCGCCCTCGCGCACGGCCAACTCTCCATTCACCCAAAGCCAGTATTTCGAATCGACCGCGATCCGCGCGACGGCCTTCTCGGGCTTGGCGGCCAGGTCGAATTCCTTCCGGTAGGCGGTCCAGAGGTTTTGATTTTTCGTGTCGGCGCCCGGCTTGGCGCCGATCCATTTCGCCGACCAACTCGAAGCCGGCACGGTTCCCGGATAAACAAAAGGCGGCAGCGGCTCGGCGGCCACGGCGTTCGCCGCAAGGGCGAGGAGGAGTGCGATTTTTTTCATGGTTTGTTTTGGTTTAAGGCTCAAGTCACCTGCGGATCACAATTGACCAATAATCTCAACTTCGGGCGCTGCGAGGCCTGCCGGGATTCCCTCGGCGGTCTTTCCCGCGAGCACGAGGTTGTCGATTGCGGCTCCTTCCGTAGCGGTGCCCAGCGTGTAGACCCACT
>JALQZP010000446.1 GCA_023258235.1 Terrimicrobiaceae bacterium
GCTCCAGCGCCGGGGAGAGTGAGGAATCCCTCCGCGAAAAGAAAATCCCGTATGTTGTCGGTCGCACGAGTTACTCCCAAAACAGCCGCGGCTTCATCATCGGTGACGAAGACGGCTTTCTGAAACTTCTCTTCCACGCCGACGACATGAAACTCCTCGGAATCCATGTGATCGGAGAGGAAGCCACCGATCTCGTCCACATCGGCCTCACCGCGCTACTCCTCGGCCAAACCGCCTCGATCTTCATCGATACCTGCTACAACTACCCCACCCTCTCCGAGATGTATAAATACGCAGCCTACGATGCAATGGGCCGAAAACAGCGAGGGGAGATTGTTGAAACGGTCTGAGGCTGAATTTTAGAAACTCCGCCGATCAAGCGGTCACCAACTCGCCCTCGTGATGGTTCGGCACAAAGCGGACCGGCAGTTCGGGGTATTCAAAAATCCGGCCTTCGAAGTTGCGGAGGACGACTTTTTCGTTGTCGTGATACACCACATAATTC
>JALQZP010000447.1 GCA_023258235.1 Terrimicrobiaceae bacterium
CCCATTGTCATCGGCCAGGCATGCGAGTTTGACTACTCCGGCACCCAGGCCTGCAAGGCGCTCAAGGAGGAAGGCTACCGCGTCATCCTCGTGAACTCGAATCCGGCCACGATCATGACGGATCCGGAGTTCGCCGACGTCACTTACATCGAGCCGCTGACGATCGAGTTCCTGGAGAAAATCATCGCCACGGAGCGCCCCTCCGCGCTGCTGCCCACCCTTGGCGGCCAGACGGCCCTGAACCTGTCGATGGAACTCAATCACAAGGGCATCCTTGCGAAGTACGGGGTCGAGATGATCGGGGCGAAACCCGAGGCGATCGCCAAGGGTGAGGATCGGGAGCTGTTCAAGAAGGCGATGCTGCGCATCGGCCTGGACGTGGCCCGATCCAGGACCGTGAAGTCGCTCGAGGAGGCCCGCGCGGCCGCCGACGAGCTCGGCATGTTCCCGTTGATCATCCGCCCGTCCTTCACGCTCGGCGGCTCCGGCGGCGGCATCGCCTACA
>JALQZP010000044.1 GCA_023258235.1 Terrimicrobiaceae bacterium
GCACGATACCGAAGGACGTGTGATCTCGGCGGATTTTGGCGACTTCCAGCATCGCACCCTCGCCGCGCACGAGGACGAGGGGTTCATAGTCCGGTGAGCACCATTCCTGATTCGGGGTGAACGGGTGCCAGACATGACTTTTATCCAATCGGCCGAGTTCCGACGTGTTCCAAACATCTCGCATAGAGAATGGGTTTATAGCATAGAGACAAGTGAGTGAATTCGAATTCCAACCATTTTCAAAATCTTCTTCGCCTGTTCTGTTATGTGGGGGCCGTTCTCCTGACGGCGTGTATTGTGTCGCCCCCGCTTTATTGGGTTGGAACATGGCTGTCCGAGTCAGGTGTTTTGACGATGGTGAAAGGCTTTCCCTTTCACCGCTATTTCAGCCGAAGCGTGCAGGTGAGTGCGCTGATTCTTCTGTGGCCTGCATTTCGTTGGATCGGCATCCGACACCTCCGTGAGCTGGGAATCGTGCCTAATGAACGCTGGCGGGGAGATCTGTTGGCGGGTTTTGTGCTGGCGGTTTTACCGGTTGTATTGATGGGAGTGATCTATGTGCGGCAGGGCGTGTGGAGTCTTCGCGATCCGGTGGATTTCGCCCGCTTTATTCCGATTAGCGCGTCGGCAGTTGTCGTATCCTTGCTGGAGGAGTTTTTTTTCCGCGGGGTGATACTTGGTCTGTGCCTGATGGCGATGAGTCGCTGGTCGGCGCTGGTTGTTTCCGCTGTCATTTTCAGCGTGGTTCATTTTGTCAAAACCTCGAAGTCCGTGAGTGGGGATCCCGTGACATGGTCGAGCGGGTTTGAGCAAATCCCGCTGGCGTTTTCGAGTGCGCCGCCCTGGCCCTTGCTGGGATGGGGTTTTCTTTCGCTTCTTGTGGCTGGTCTGATTTTGGGGGTGGCGGCCGCACGAACCCGGTCGCTGTTTTTGTCGATCGGCCTTCACTCCGGATGGATTTTTGCCCAGAAGGGCTTGGAACTACTGGCGACTTTCAAGCCCAAGTCTGTGGAGGCTCTGCTTCCATGGGCCGGCCCCAACGTGGTGAGCGGAGCGGTGCCAACAGGGTTGGTTCCATTGGGGGTGTTGTTGATCACATGGGCCCTCGTTTTATCGCGACTTCGGCATGTTGAAAAAAAAGATCACCGACGCGTTTGAGCCCCTGGCCACGCTTTTTTTCCCGCCCCACTGCGCGCACTGCCAGACGCGACTGGAGGCGGGGAGGGATTTTTGCGGTGACTGCGAGGCGCGCATCGAGCGGATCAAGGTTCCTCGCTGCGAGTCCTGCTCCCAACCCTATGATTGTGCCACGGGGGAATTCACTTGTCCGAATTGTCGCGGAGAGGCGTTCTATTTCGAATGTGCGGTCGCGGTTGTTCGAAGTCGATCGCTCATTCGCGATCTCATTCATCGCATCAAATACGGCAAGGAAATCTGGCTGGCCCGGGTATTGGCTCAAATCGCCGCCGAGGGGCTCGAGGATTCCCGATTGGAGGATGAGGAGTTCGATGCGCTCGTGCCTGTTCCACTGCATCCCAAGCGGTTGCGGGAGAGGGAATACAATCAGGCTGCCGTCATCGCTGAAAACCTTTCCCGAAGATCCGGCATACCGGTTCTGTGCGCACTCGAGCGACTTCGATACACGACCACCCAAACCGCTCTGGATCGTAAGAATCGAAGGCAAAACTTGCGGAATGCGTTTTCCGTGGTCAAGAATGCCGATGTAACAAATAAAAACCTTCTGCTGGTGGATGACGTGCTCACGACGGGATCGACACTCGATGCCTGTGCAGCCGTTCTACTCGAGCGGGGGGCCTCCAGCGTGCGGGCGCTCACTGTGGCCCGTGGCTAACGAAACCACATTGATAAAAAACCATGGCGATTTTTAAAAAACCTATTCTCCGCTCCCTTGGTGGAAAAACCCGCGAAATGCCGACCGGTCTATGGACGAAGTGCTCCGCGTGCGGCGAGGTGATCCACAATCTCGCTCTCTCCGAGAATTTGCAGGTTTGTCCGAAATGCGACCACCACATGAATCTCGGTTCGCGCGAGCGCATCGACAGCCTTGTCGATGCCGAGACCTTTGTGGAAATGGATGCCGCCATGTCTTCCGTCGATCCGCTCGGATTCAAGGGTGTCACGACCTATGCGGACCGGCTTCAAACTTACAAACAAAAGACCGGTCTGGTCGATGCCATCACGATCGGGGAGGGGCGTATCCATGACCATCGGGTGGGACTCGGGGTGATGGATTTCAATTTTCTAGCCGCTACGATGGGATCTGTCGTTGGAGAAAAAGTGACCCGTATCATCGAGCATTCCACCAAAAACAAGATGCCCGTCATTCTTGTCTGCGCTTCCGGCGGGGCGCGCATGTATGAAGGCATGCTGAGCCTCATGCAAATGGCCAAGACCAGCGGCGCACTGGCCCTGCATGCCCAAGCCAACCTGCCTTACATCACCATTCTTACGAATCCCACCACGGCCGGAGTGATGGCCAGTTATGCCTCGCTGGGTGACATTATCATTGCCGAACCCAAGGCCATGATTGGTTTTGCGGGACCGCGTGTGATCCGTGAAACGACCCACCAGACGCTGCCATCCGATTTTCAGACGGCGGAATTTTTGGAAAACCACGGGCTCGTTGACCTGATCGTCCGCCGCGACAAAATGCGCGACACGCTCGGAAGCATCTTGGGATATCTCGGACAAAAGTGATCTGGGAGGAAGGCCTCGCGTGGCTTTATTCCAAGCGGGAAACGAGCATCAAGCTCGGCTTGGAAAAAACGCATCGGCTTTTGGAGGCGTTCGGGCGTCCCGACAAAAATCTCCGTTTCCTGCATGTTGCAGGAACGAACGGCAAGGGATCGGTCTGCGCGATGCTGGATGCCATTTTGCGGCGCTCAGGTTATCGCACGGGTCTTTTCACCTCGCCGCATCTGGTGGATTTTCGCGAGAGGATCCGGGTCGATGGAGAAATGATTTCCAAGTTGGATGCCGCATCCGGCTTGTCCCGAATCCGGAACGAGGTCGAAGGATGGGAAAACGGCCCCACCTTTTTTGAAATAGCGACGGTCTTGGCGCTCGACTACTTTGCCGCGCAGGCGTGTGATTTTGTCGTGCTTGAAACGGGGATGGGCGGGCGATTGGACTCCACAAATGCTGTCACTCCGCTCGTTTCAGTGATTACCCCGATTGCGATGGATCACATGACTTGGCTTGGGCAAACGCTCCCCGAGATCGCCTGGGAAAAAGCGGGGATCATCAAAAGCGGTGTGCCTGTGGTGTCCGCGCCGCAGACCCCGGAGGCGGCAGCCGTGCTGGAGGCAAAGGCGTTGGACTTCGGATCCTCTCTCGAATTCGCGGGTCTTCCATGGTCTGGGGAAATCGCTTTGGCCGGTAGTCATCAAAAGTGGAATGCTTCGCTTGCTGTCGCGGCTGTGCGGGCCGCAGGGATATCGTGTCCCGACGAATGTGTCGCCGCCGCGCTTGCAGGAGTCGCTTGGCCTGCGCGTTTTCAGTTTCTGAGCGACCGATTGGTGCTGGACGGGGCGCACAACCTCCATTCGGCGAGCGCGCTTGTGGAGACATGGCGCGAGGTTTTTCAAGCCGAACGGGCCACGGTGGTGTTCGGAGCGCTTCAGGACAAGGAATACGCCGGCATGTTGAAGGTGCTCGCCGGCATCGCTTCGGATTTTGTTTTTGTGCCTGTCCGAAACGAGCGATCGGCGACCATGGAAAGTTTCCGTGGTTTTGACTTCGCCCCTTCCACGATCGCGGAGAATGTGTCCGCCGGTTTGGCCTTGGCGCTGTCCGGTTCGCGGCCGGTCTTGGTAACGGGTTCGCTTTACCTTGCCGGCGAGGTTCTTGAGTTGGCTGAAAAATCCTCTTTTTAGTGTCTTGTGATCTAGCGCCGGTATCCGTAAAATAATATCCTTGGCGCATTTTAACATCCTGCGCTCTACAGCATCCAATGAAGATCTATATCGACGGCGAGTTTTACGAAAAGGAGAACGCAAAAATATCTGTTTTTGACCATGGCCTGCTTTATGGCGACGGCGTTTTTGAGGGCATTCGTTTTTACAACGGGCGGGTCTTCCGTCTCCATGAGCACATGGATCGGCTTTATGACTCGGCCCACGCCATTTGCCTGAATGTCGGCGTCGATAAAAAGGCTCTTACGGAGGCGCTCCTGCAAACGATCCGTCTCAACGAGCTTCACGATGGCTATGTGCGTTTGGTTGTCACGCGTGGAAGCGGCGATCTGGGGTTGAATCCCGCTCTTTGCCCGCGAGCCACCGTTTTCATCATTGCCTCGAAGATCACACTCTACTCGGAGGAGAAATACGAAAAAGGATTGGAGGTTGTGACCTGTGCGACCCGTCGCATACCCCATGGCGCGTTGAGCCCGATGGTGAAGTCGCTCAACTACCTCAACAATGTCATGGCCAAAATCGAAGCCCAGCAGGCGGGTGCCGGCGAGGGACTCATGCTCAACGAGCAAGGATTCGTATCCGAGTGCACGGGAGACAATATTTTCACGGTCAAAAAAGGCATCATTTACACTCCGCCGATTTCTTCCGGTGCCCTTTCGGGAGTGACCCGCAATGTGGTTTTTGAAATGGCCGCCGAACTTGGAATCACCATCCTTGAGCCCAATATGACCCGCTATGATATTTTCACGGCTGACGAATGCTTCCTCACGGGGACGGCTGCCGAAATCATTCCGGCAGTGAAGTTGGATACACGTTCGATTGGTTCCGGCACGCCAGGACTGCTCACTCGCAAGCTCATTGAACGGTTCCGCGAGTTGACAGCAACGAGCGGCGAGCCGATTTATAAATAAGAATATGCAATGTGATGTCTGCCAGTCCAAGGAAGCCACGGTTTTTCTCACGCAAATTGTCGATGGGAAAATGCAAAAGGTGAATTTGTGCGAGGCTTGCTCGAAGGAAAAAGGGGTCAACGACCCGACTGGGTTTGCTTTGGCGGACCTTCTTCTCGGCATCGGCGCATCGCAGGAAATTGAAAAATCACCCGCCGCGCTCAAGTGCGGTGTTTGCGGATTCACGCAAGCGGATTTCAAAAAAACCGGACGTCTCGGCTGCAGCAACTGCTACGTGGTTTTTGCCGAAGGCATCGAGCCGATGCTCAAAAACATGCACAAAGGGACCACCCACACGGGCAAGGCCCCAGTCGCCTACCGAGCGGCAAGGGTCCACGGGGAAAAAATCAAATCCCTCCAAGCCAACCTGAGCAAGGCGATCGAGTCGGAGGAATTCGAGCTAGCCGCGAATCTGCGCGATCAAATCAAACAAGTGGAGGCCGAGTTGCCAAAATGAAGTTCTCGCGCATCATTGCCAACAGCGGCGAGTGGCTCTCGGGTGACGGACCCAACCGCCAGATCGTTGTCAGTAGTCGCGTTCGACTGGCCCGGAACCTGAGCAAAAAACCCTTCCCGGGATGGGCCAAAAAGGCGGAACGCCTCGAAGTGGTGAAGCTGGTCAAGGACGCCGTCGAGCATTTGCCGGAAATGGCGGAATCCTATTCCGAGAACCTGGAGACCCTTTCCTCTCTGGAAAAGCAAGTGCTCGTCGAGCGGCATCTGATCAGTCGCGAGCACGCCGCCAAGGGAGTTGGCAGTGCTGTGGTGATGAACGCGCCTCAGTCTCTCAGCGTGATGATCAACGAGGAGGACCACCTTCGCATGCAAGCGATCTGTTGCGGACTCCAGTTGGACAAAGTTTACGAAATGATCAACCGCGTGGACAGCGAGTTGGAGGAGGTGCTGGACTTCGCCTTCGATTCCCGCCTGGGATATCTCACAGCCTGCCCTTCGAATGTGGGTACGGGAATGCGGGCGTCCGCGATGCTTCACCTTCCCGGGTTGGTGATGAGCGATCAGATCAATAAAATCATCAATTCCGTCAATAAGATCGGCCTTGCCGTGCGCGGGCTTCACGGGGAGGGGACCGAGGCCATGGGCAACCTTTTCCAAGTTTCGAACCAAACGACCCTGGGCGAGGCGGAGGAGGAGATCATCGGTCGGTTGAATCGCGTGATCGAGCAGATCATCGAGCACGAGCAAAATGCCCGTGCCCTTTTGGCCCAGCGCAAGCCGATCACTCTCCACGATCAAGTCGGACGCGCCTACGGATTGCTTTCCCAGGCTTATTCGATGAGTTCCAAGGAGGCCCTGAATCTTCTCTCGATTATCAAGCTGGGAATTGATCTTTGCGTTTTTCCCGACGCCCACCGCTTTCCGATTGACGAGCTTTTCATCGAAACTCAACCAGCCCATTTGCAAAAGGGAGCGCAAACGCAAAAAATGTCCTCGGAAGAAAGGGACGCCTTGCGCGCAACGATAATCCGCGCCAAGTTGCTCCAAGTACCGCAGCCGGATATCGACAGACTCAAAATTCCAAACCCTGCCACCAACGAAAAAAAATGATGAACAACTTCACTCCACGGGCACAGCAAGTGCTCGCTCTGGCCCGCAAAGAAGCTGATAGGTTCAACCACAACTACGTGGGAACCGAGCATCTTCTTCTCGGCCTCATCAAACTCGGCCAAGGTGTGGCTGTTAATGTTCTCCAAAAAATGGGCCTCGACCTCGAGACCGTTCGCATGGAGGTTGAGAAGCAGGTCGGCTCCGGCCCGGAGACGAAGATGGTCGGGAATATTCCCTACACCCCTCGCGTGAAAAAAGTCCTCGCCTTGGCGGGGAAGGAAGCGAAAAGCCTTCAGCATTCCTATGTGGGCACGGAGCACATTCTCCTTGGTCTGTTGCGTGAAGGGGAGGGGGTCGCGGCCAAGGTTCTTAAAACTCTGGAAGTCGATATCGAGCGGACCCGCAACGAGATTCTCCGCGAGCTTGATCCCAATTTCGCTCCGGAAGAAGAAGGCGACACGATGCCTTCCGAGGGTGCTCCATCAAGCCGCCGCGAGGGCAAAACTCCCGCTCTCAAATCCTTCGGTCGCGACCTTACCGAACAGGCGCGCAAAGGCGAACTTGATCCCGTCATCGGCCGCGCCGACGAGATCGAGCGCATCATACAAATCCTCTGCCGCCGGACTAAAAACAACCCTGTCCTCATCGGTGAGGCCGGTGTGGGCAAAACAGCGATCGCCGAAGGCCTCGCCCAAGAAATCGTCTCCGGCAACGTCCCCGAGATTCTTCAGGACAAACGTGTCATCACGCTCGATCTGGCCCTCATGGTCGCGGGAACGAAGTATCGCGGTCAGTTTGAAGAACGCATCAAGGCCGTCATGGACGAGATCCGTCGCAATAAAAATGTGATCCTTTTCATCGACGAGCTTCACACCATCGTTGGCGCGGGTTCGGCGGAGGGAGCCATGGATGCGTCGAACATCATCAAGCCCGCCCTCAGTCGCGGGGAGTTGCAGTGCATCGGCGCCACCACCCTCAACGAATACCGCAAATACATTGAGAAGGATGCCGCCTTGGAGCGCCGCTTCCAACAGGTGAAAGTCGAGGCTCCGACCGTCGATCAAACGATCCAGATCCTCATGGGTGTCCGTCCGAAATACGAGGCCCATCACAAGGCAAAATTTCTGGATGAGTCGATTGAAGCTGCGGCGAAACTCTCCGACCGCTACCTCACCGGGCGGTTCCTGCCCGACAAGGCGATTGATTTGATGGATGAGGCCGGTTCACGCGCCCGCATCGGGGCCATGACCCGTCCGCCGAACGTGAAGGAGATCGAGGCCGAAATCGAGACCATCCGTTTGGAAAAGGAAGGGGCCATCAAATCCCAGGATTTCGAGAAAGCCGCCGCCCTCCGCGATTCGGAGAAGCAAGCCAAGGACAAGCTGGATAGTGTTCTTGCGACTTGGCGCACGAACAAAGAAGAGAAGGAAGTCGTCGTGAGTGCCGATGAGATCATGCAGGTGTTATCCAAGTGGACCGGCGTTCCACTTTCCCGCATCGAGCAACAAGAAACGGCGAAGCTCCTCGCCATGGAGAGCGAACTCGAGACCAAGGTGATCGGACAAAATGAAGCTGTTGTCGCGATCAGCAAGGCCCTGCGCCGCTCCCGGGCCGATCTCAAGGACCCCAGACGCCCGATCGGGTCGTTCATTTTCCTTGGTCCGACAGGTGTCGGAAAAACCTTTCTGGCTCGCACGCTCGCGGAATTCATGTTCGGCACGGCTGATTCGCTCATCCAGATTGACATGAGCGAATATATGGAGAAGTTCACGGCATCCCGCCTCATTGGATCGCCTCCTGGCTATATCGGCTACGAAGAGGGCGGTCAGTTGAGCGAAGCGGTTCGCCGCAAGCCTTACTCGGTGGTTCTTTTTGACGAGATCGAAAAGGCCCACCCCGACGTCATGCACCTCCTTCTCCAAATCTTGGAGGAGGGGAAAATCACCGATTCTCTCGGCCGAAAAATCGATTTCCGGAATACGATTATCATCATGACCTCGAATGTCGGGGCGGAATTGATCAAGAAGCAAACTTCGCTCGGTTTCGGTGCCCCCGCCCATTCCGAGAGCTACGATGTCATGCGCGAGAAAATCCTCGAGGAATCCAAGCGCGTCTTCAAACCCGAGTTCCTGAACCGCCTCGACGATCTGATCGTTTTCCATACCCTCAAAAAGGACGATCTCGTCAAAATCGTGGATCTCGAAATGACGAAGGTCATCGAGCGCGTCAAGCTCAAGGACATTCATCTCACTTTGGATCCCACCGCGATGGAGTTTCTCATCACCAAGGGCTATGACCCCACGTATGGGGCCCGCCCGATGCGCCGCGCGGTCGAACGCTATATCGAGGATCCCATGGCTGAAGAAGTTCTGCGTGGACATATCAAGCCTGGTGATACTGTTGCCGTTCAGAAGGATGGTGAGAAGCTCGGCTTTGTCATCACCCATTCCAAACAAGAGGAAACTCCCACGGAGACAACCGCAGGGTAACCGCGCAAGGACTGCACGAATTTTTGAAGCGTGGACAAGTATGTCCACGCTTGAGAATTTGGCCTTTCTGGCCTAGATGAATAGAAATATGAGCAAAAAAATCCCCCTACGCTGTGCCTGTCTGACCTTGTTGTTCCTATCTGTACTACCGCTGTGCGCCTTTGCGGGCGCGGCGGGTTCCGTCCTTCTGGCAATCCAAACCATCCAGTCCCAGCCTTACGCGAAGGACGCCCGTATTGTAGAGATCAAAGGCGAAAGAGGCGATCCCTTCCCCGGCGAGTGGGCTATCTTGCTAGCCGATGCGACGGCGCGTGGCGGTGTGCGTGAAGTCGGTATTGCCAATGGCATCATCACGTCCGAGCGGACGCCTTTGCGTGGATTCACGGAGGTTGCCAATTTGCCCACCATCGAAAGAGCTCAATTGGGAGTGGATGGGGATTCCATTTTTCAGGCCGCCCAAGCGGAAGCGATTGTCAACCGTGTCGGGTTCCATTGGCTGGATTACACCTTGCAGGTTCCTCCGAACTCCACAGCGCCCGTATGGTCTGTCAAACTCTACGACAATATGGGTGGGGTTGTCGGAACGTTGGCAATTTCCGCCGAAACCGGTCTTGTAACCGTACCTATGCAGTTGGCCGAAGGTGTCAAAAGTGAGAGTGACACAAAGAAGATCGGCGGGCTTGTTGGCAAAGTCTCCGACATCGCCACTGGAACTGCTCAAAAAACCCAAGACACCACGTTGCGTATTATTGGTAATGTGCAGGAGTTTTTGATCGGTGAAAGAACGATCGGTCCGGGATCGGAGAAATAGGATTTCGTTCAGTTAAGGCTGGTTCTTTGCCCGATGTCTCGTTAGGCATATCGGTCATGAATCTACGTTCAACTGCCAGACTGCTGCTTGGTGTGGCGATCCTCTTTCCGTCCTGCAAAAAACCTACCCCGCCGCAGGTTCCACCTGTTTCGGTGACTGTGACCGCTGTGATCGAGCAAGACGTGACGCAGACCAATGAATGGGTCGGTCTCCTTGATGGATACAAGAATGCGAATATCCAAGCCCAAGTCACTGGATATTTGCTCACTCAAAACTACAAGGAAGGCTCGAGGGTGAAGCAAGGGGATGTGCTTTTTACCATCGATCCGCGTCCATTTGAAGCCGCTCTGGCCCAAGCCCAAGCCAATTACGCCAGCGCTGTTGCCAAGGCCCAGTTGCAACAAATCACTCTCCAACGCCAGACCCAACTCTTCCAGACGAAGGTCATCAGCGAGCAGGAATATCAGACATCCTATCAGGATACCCAAGCCTCGCTTGCCAATGTGGCCGCTTGTCAGGCGGCGGTGCAGTCCGCCCAAGTCAATCTCGGTTACTGCACGATCCAAGCGCCGTTCGACGGGGTCGTCGGTATCGCCCAGGCGCAGATCGGCGATCTTGTGGGGCCCGGCGGTCGCACGAGCCTGCTCACGCAGGCATCGCAGATCGACCCCATGAAATTGAATTTTTTCATTACCGAAGCCGAGTATTTGTATGCGGCACCCCTTTTGCAAAAGTTGCAGAATACGTCGCCAACCGACAATAGCGCCACACTCAAGCTCAAATTGGCTGACGGGAAGGATTACCCCGAGCTTGGCAGATTCGATTTCTACAACCGCGAGGTGAATGCCTCGACCGGCACAATTCAAATCACAAGTTTGTTTCCGAATCCCAACGGAACTCTCCGTCCGGGGCTGTTCGCCGTCGTTACAGCCCCGGTGCAGGAAATCAAGAATGCCCTCCTCGTTCCACAGAAGTCCAAAGTGGAGCTTCAGGGCAACTTCTATGTGGGAGTGCTTCAGCCTGATAACACAGTCAAGAGCGTCCCTGTGAAACTCGGCCCGACTCAAGGTCAGATGCAGGTGGTTTTTGGTCCGCTCAAGGCGGGCGATCAAGTCGTGGTCGATGGAATTGAAAAAGCCCGTCCGGGAGTGAAGGTGAACCCGCAACCCTATGTGGCTCCAGCCCCCGCAGCCTCCACTACCCAGTCTCAGTCGGCCGCTCCCTCTGCCGGGGCCACACCCGCTTCCACAGCCACGCCTGCAGCGCCAGAAACGAAGTAATTTCCCATGTCCAACTTCTTTATCCGTCGGCCGATTGTCGCGATGGTCATCGCGATCATCACAGTGATTATCGGCTTGGTCTCGATGGCCGGGTTGCCGGTTGCGCAATTTCCCAACATCGTTCCCCCGCAGATTCAGGTTCAGACGACCTATGTCGGGGCCGATGCCGTCACCGTCGAGCAATCGGTCGCCACCCCGATCGAGCAGCAGATGAGCGGAGTCGAGGGCATGGAGTACATGTATTCCATCAATGCGAATTCGGGCATCATGAACCTGAATGTCATTTTCGGCACGGATACCGTTCCGACGACGGATCAGATTCTCGCGCAAATGCGGCAGACGCAGGCCGCCTCACAACTTCCCAGTGACGTTCGCAACTACGGCGTCACGGTCCAGCAGGCCCTCTCATCACCGCTCGGTGTCTTTGTGCTTTATTCCGACGACGGGCAATTCGATCCGACCTTTCTGGCGAATTACGCCTACATCAATATCAACGATCCGCTCACGCGTATTCCGGGCATTGGAAGTGTGAGCATTTTCGGCGCGGGGGAATACGCGATGCGCATTTGGGTGAAACCGGATCGTCTTGCCACCCTCAAAATCACCGTCCCTCAAGTCATCAATGCCGTAAGCTCTCAAAACAAGGTCAATCCCGCCGGTCAAATCGGCGCGGAGCCGGCCCCGGCGGGTCAGGTTTTCACATTCACCGTGACCACGACCAATCGACTCACGACAATCGAGGAGTTTGAAAATATCGTCATCCGCGCCAATCCCGATGGATCCATAGTGAGGGTCAAGGATGTCGCGAAAGTGGAACTGGGTGGTCAGGTGTACAATATTCGCGGGCGTTTCAACGGCAAAAATGCGGCCATTGTCGCCGTCTACCAGCTTCCCGGGTCGAATGCGGTGGATACGATGAAACAGGTTCGGGCCTTCTTTGAGAGTCAGTCCAAGATTTTTCCAGCCGGGTTGCAATACGAGGTCGCGCTGGATACGACCCTGGCGATCACGGATGGCATGAAGGAAATCGTGAAGACCCTCTTTGAAGCCATGGTGCTGGTGATTCTGGTCGTGTTCATCTTTCTCCAAGGTTGGCGGGCCACGCTCATTCCTCTGATCGCCGTGCCGGTTTCGCTTATCGGTACTTTCGCTCTTTTCCCGATGTTGGGCTTCAGCATCAATACGCTTTCGCTGTTCGGCATGGTGTTGGCAATCGGTCTCGTGGTCGATGACGCCATCGTGGTGGTGGAGGCGATCGAATCCCACATCGAGGAGGGACTCTCACCCCGGGATGCCGCATTCAAGGCCATGTCGCAGGTTTCCGGGCCTGTTGTAGCCATCGCGCTTATTCTCTCTGCGGTATTTATTCCGACTATTTTCATCCCGGGCATCACGGGCTCAATGTATCAGCAGTTCGCGGTCACCATGGCCGTCTCGGTCTTGATTTCCGCCTTCAACGCCCTCTCGCTCAGCCCGGCTTTGGGTGCGCTTCTGCTGCGTCCACGCACCCAAACGCGGGGTCCGCTTGGAGTCTTTTTCCGGGGGTTCAACCGGTTTTTTGACTCCGCAACGAATGGGTATGTCACGGTCTGTCGCGGGTTGATCCGCAAGATCGCCATCACCATTCTGCTTCTGGTTCTTCTCTCGCTCGCAGCAGGCGGCATTGGAGGCACGATGCCGACGGCGTTTATCCCGGAAGAGGATCAAGGTTACCTGTTCGGCGTTGTTCAGCTTCCTCGAGCCGCTTCGCTCCAGCAAACTTCCGAAGCCTCGGAGCAAGTCGAATCAATCCTTCTCAAAACTCCCGGGGTCAAATACGCGACATCGATCATCGGGTTCAACCTGCTTAGCAATGTGCAGAGTACCTACACAGGCTTTTTCTTCATCACACTTGAGGACTGGGCAGATCGAAAATCCCCCGATCTTCAGGTCGATGCCATCCAATCCAAAATCAACCGCGAGCTTTCACAACTCGCCCGCCCCACGGCTTCCTTCGCCTTTCCACCTCCCGCGATTCCAGGCATCGGAACGGCCGGTGGTGTCACTTTCATGCTGGAGGATCGCTCTGGCGGTCCGGTGAGTTTTATTGCTGCCAACACCCAGAAGTTCATGGAAGCGGCCCGCAAACGTCCCGAGTTGACGAATCTTTTTACTACTTCGCTATGGGATGTTCCTCAGATCAAGCTCGAGGTGGATGAAGCTCAAGCAATGATCCAAGGAGTCAGTCTCAATGAGGCCTACCAGACGGTCCAAACCTTCCTTGGTGGTTATTTTGTGAATTACTTCAACCGCTTCGGACTCCAGTGGCAGGTCTACATCCAAGCCGATGGCGAATATCGCACCGATGTTGAAAATCTCGGCTTGTTCTACATCACAAATATCAACATGGACCCCGTGCCGGTGAGTTCGTTTATTAAAGTGAAGGAGTCGTTTGGGCCTGAATTCACGATGCGCTACAATATGTTCCGGTGTTCCCAGATCAATGCCGCTGTCACCCCCGGTTACTCGACGGCCCAAGCTATGAAGGCGCTTGAGGAAGTATTCGCTGAGAGCATGCCACAGGGAATGGGCTTTGATTATTTCGGAATGTCCTATCAGGAGGATCAAGCCGCGAAAGGGATTCCCCCCTCCGCCATTTTCGCGCTCTCGTTGCTGTTTGTTTTTCTGATTCTGGCTGCGCAATACGAGAGTTGGACACTTCCATTCAGCGTTCTTTTCACAACGCCGGTCGCTGTTTTCGGAGCCTTTTTTGGGCTCTCCCTCCGGGGCATGCAAAACAACCTCTATGCCCAGATCGGCCTCGTGATGCTCATTGGCCTCTCGGCCAAGAATGCCATCCTCATCGTTGAGTTTGCGAAGGACGAATACGAAAAGGGAAAGTCGCTTATTGATGCCACGCTGGCCGGAGCCAAGCTGCGCCTGAGGCCGATCCTCATGACAGCGTTTGCGTTTATTTTTGGCACTGTGCCCTTGGCGATCGCTACGGGTTCCGGTGCGGTGAGCCGGCAAGTTCTCGGTACGACGGTGATCGGAGGCATGTTGGCGTCCACTTTCCTTTCTCTGTTCTTGATCCCGGCCTGCTTCTATATCGTGGAGAAATTCATGGCGGGTGCCCGCAAGGAAGAACCGAAAAACGAATCGGAATCGCTGGCCAAGGCGGATAAATGAACACGCTCGCTGAACGTGCACTCCGCGGGCGTAGAGTGCTTTTAGCGGGTATTTTTCTCAATGCCCTCTTGGCGGTTATCAAGATCACTGCCGGGTGGCTTGGCCATGCGGACGCTCTTGTTGCCGACGGTGTGGAGTCCACTTTGGATGTTTTCAGCTCCGTCATGATCTGGCTGGCGCTCAAATATGCGGAGCGTCCCCCGGACGAAACCCATCCTTATGGACATGGAAAAGTGGAATCCCTAGCTGGTGTTGCGGGAGCTCTCTTGTTGCTGGGTGCCGGTGTCGCTGTGGCCATGAACAGTCTGAAGGAGATTTTCCATGGCGCGGCCGATCGCCCAGCTCCCGCCGCATACACTCTCGGTGTTCTCATTTTTGTCGTGGCGGTGAAGGAAGTCCTCTTTCGCATCTCGCATGCGAGGAGTCGGGAGGTGAAAAGCCGGGCCCTCGAGGCCGATGCCTGGCATCACCGCTCGGATGCCCTCACGTCCCTCTCCGCAGTGGTGGGTATTCTGGTGAGTTTGTTGGGTGGTTCGGCCTTTGTGAGCGCCGACGACTGGGCCGCTCTCTTCTCGTGCGGCATCATCGCTTGGAATGGTATCCTCATGCTTAAAGGATCTCTCGGCGAATTGATGGACGAGCAAGCTCCCCAAGCGGTGATTGATAAAATTCTCGAGTGCGCGCAGGCGGTCGAGGGTGTCGTGAGTGTGGAAAAATGCCGTGTTCGCAAGAGCGGTCTCAGCCTGATCGCGGACCTTCACGTCCGTGTGCTGGGCGACATGAGCGTCGCCAGCGGGCACTACATCTCCCACCTGGTGAAAGACGCCCTTATGGCCGGGGGCTACCACCTGAGCGATGTCACTGTCCACATCGAACCGACCAGCGAGATATAACGCGCTCATT
>JALQZP010000045.1 GCA_023258235.1 Terrimicrobiaceae bacterium
ATTTGGGTTGCGGAGTCTTTCCGCCCTGAACACTCAGCCGCTCTCCAGTTTCTGAATGAAAATACCACGGAGGCCCTTGCCTTCTTTGCCGTCGAGGTTGAGCTATGGCGCATCGGCGACTCCCCTCTGGCTCCGAAGTTTGAGGTAGCGGTCAAGCCCAACGACTGGGTCAAGTCGGGCAGAGAGCAGGCTCGGGCGGTTTCCACCTCATCCCCTACCAAGCAACTTCAGCAAAAGTTTTGGACAGCCCTTATTGAGCGACTCGTTGCAACTCAGCCTCAGATTCGCCCCCAAACACCCAGACCCCAGCATTGGCTCAACAACTCGATTGGGCGCGCCGGATTCGGGTTAAACATTACCGCCAACACTCGGGACGAGCGTCTCGGTGTGGAGTTGTGGATTCCCGGAGCGAGTGCAAAGAAGCACTTTTCCAATCTCCTCACTCAGAAGAAGGAAATCGAAACTTCGCTTGGCTTTGAACTCGACTGGCAAGAACTCCCCGATGCCAAGGCTTGCCGCATTGCAAGTTGGTATCCGAATGCACCACTGGAAGACGAGGCTCGCTGGCCAGAATACATCGACTGGATCATTCAGCGCTTAGTGAAAATGAACCACGTCCTGCGCCCGATCGTTCAAAACCTCCCGTAACTTTATTTTAGCACACCTTTTCGCTTACAAAAACTTGCTCACTTCTTTCAAAACGACACCCTCTTTATAATGTCACATCGGCCCAAATACTCTGGATTGGCATGAACAAAAAATCCCTTAGTGAACGCGACATCTGCACGAAGTTCATCACACCCAGCTTCATTTTTCCCTGCCCGAAGTGGTGACTCCCCTGCAACATTTAGAAAAAAATCAATGAAAACTATTCCCTATCGTTGCGATGAATCGCGGCACAAAGCCCTGCTCGGCGCGGCCAAGGCGTCGGGCACCAGTGTGCAAAGGCTTTTTGACAATTTTGTGACCCATGTTCTTGCGGAGCGCCAACTGGAAGCCCGCTTTGCATCGCGTCAAAAGCGAGGGAATCCGGAGCGGGGTCGTCGTTTGCTGGCGGAGATCAGACAACGGGTGTCGTAGAAAGTCAGAGCTAGAAAGTTCATCATTTCCTCTGAAGGGGTCGGTCCCGTGTATGAACGACATAGGGGTCAGGCATGAATTATTGACAATTACCCCTCCCAGCGAGTGCCCCTGCACGCGCCTTTCTGCATCAAGAGATGTTGGAAGGACTCCTAAGCTCGGATAGTCATTTCTCGCTAAGAGCGGCTACGCCGGGTAGGGATTTGCCTTCGAGAAGCTCGAGGGAGGCTCCCCCTCCGGTAGAACAATGGCTGACCTTTTCGGCGACGCCGAATTTTTTGGCGGCCGTGGCTGTGTCGCCACCGCCTACAACGGTGATCGCTCCCGCTTGGGTCGCCTCTGCAACGGCTGCAGCCATGGATTTGGTGCCTTCGGCAAATTTCTCAAATTCAAAGACGCCAGCCGGTCCGTTCCAGATGATGGTTTTTGCTCGGGCGATGGCATCGGCGAAGATCTGGCGGGATTTGGGCCCGCAATCCAAGCCTTCAAGTCCGTCCGGGATACCGTTGGCATCATCGGCCGCGCCAGTGGTGGCGTCGGGAGAGAATTTGTCAGCGGTGACGTAATCGACGGGCAAGTGGATTTTCACGCCACGGGCATTCGCTTTTTCCATGAGTTCGGCGACGATCTTCGCGCCTTCGGGATCAAAGAGGCTGTTGCCGATGGGCATATTCTCGAGGACTTTTTTGAAGGTATAAGCCATGCCCCCTCCAATGATGATCTCATCAGCGGTGTCAATGAGGTTGCGGATGAGCGGGATCTTGTCGGCGATTTTAGCGCCACCGAGAATAGCCAAAAGGGGACGCTTCGGGTTGTCGAGGACGGCTGCAAAGGCCTCCAATTCTTTCTGCATCAAAAATCCAGCCACCTTTTCAGGCAAATCGACTCCGACAACGGAGGAGTGAGCGCGGTGGGCGGTACCGAAGGCATCGCTGACAAATACATCGCCCAACTTTGTGAGGCTGGCTCGGAATGCAGCGACCTTCTCGGGATCGGCTTTCGTCGATGTGCCGTCTTCATTTTTGACCTTGCCCTCTTCTTCAATGTGAAAGCGCAGATTCTCCAAAAGAACGACTTCACCAGCATTGAGTGCGGCACAGGCAGCTTCGACTTCAGCTCCCACACAGTCCTCCAAAAAGCGCACGGGGCGACCGAGAACTTCGGAAAGTTTTTCAGCGACGGGCTTGAGCGAATATTTGGCAACGCGCTGGCCATTCGGGCGACCGAGGTGGCTCATCAACACAACACTGGCACCTTGCTCGAGCGCATATTGAATCGTCGGGATGGCCGCAACGATGCGCTGCGTGTTGGTGATAGCCCCGGTGGCCTTGTCTTGAGGAACATTGAAATCGACGCGAATCAAAACGCGCTTGCCGGAGAGAGAAATGTCTTTAATGGATTTTTTCATAGCAGGTGGAAAATGGGTCGGGAGGAAATGTCGTGGTCTTAAAATAGAATGACCACAGAGTTCACGGAACTCGCAGGGATTTTAGTTTCCTCCGTGCTCGCGTGCCCTCTGTGGTCAATGAATCGGATTGTTTTTTACTTGGCGATGACGCGGACCATCTCGAGCACTTTGTTCGAATAGCCCCACTCGTTGTCATACCAGGAAACAAGCTTCACGAATGTGGCGTCCAGCGCGATGCCTGCTTCGGCGTCGAACACGGATGTGTTGGTCTCACCACGGAAGTCCGTGCTGACGACCTTCTGGTCGGTGTATGCAAGAACGCCCTTCATGGCGCCTTCGGAGGCCGCTTTGATCGTGGCGCAGATTTCCTCGTAGGTCGCAGGCTTGTCGAGCTCGACAGTCAGATCGACAACGGAAACATCGGAGGTAGGAACGCGAAATGCCATTCCAGTCAGCTTCTTGTTGAGAGCGGGAATGACCTTGCCGACCGCTTTGGCCGCGCCAGTCGAGGACGGGATGATGTTTTCCAAGATACCGCGACCGCCGCGCCAATCCTTGCTGCTCGGACCGTCCACCGTCTTCTGCGTGGCTGTGGCAGCGTGAACAGTCGTCATCAGTCCGCGCTTGATGCCAAAGGTGTCGTTGATCACTTTTGCAAGCGGAGCCAAGCAATTCGTCGTGCAGCTGGCATTCGAAATAATGGCCTCGCCGGCATAGCTGGTGTGGTTCACGCCATAAACAAACATGGGCGTCTCGTCTTTTGAAGGAGCGGACATGATCACTTTCTTCGCGCCGGCTTTGATGTGGGCTTCGGCAGAGGCATGATCCAAGAACAAGCCGGTCGATTCCACCACGACATCCGCTCCCACTTCATTCCACTTGAGAGTCGTCGGATCCTTCACCGCAGTGAGGCGGATTTTTTTGCCATTCACGATCAAATCGTTTCCGTCAACGGAGACTTCCCCCTCGAATCGGCCATGCACCGAATCATACTTGAGCATGTATGCAAGGTATTCGGGTTCGAGAAGATCGTTGATCCCAACCACCTGGATGTCATTGCTGAAATTTTTCACCGCAGCGCGGAAGACCATACGTCCAATGCGCCCGAACCCGTTAATGCCGATTTTAATCATGATATGTTGTTAATGAAGTAGTGTTTTTTTGGTCTAAAGGGAGACGGCGTTTTATAGCCCCCTCTTCCCTTCGTCAACCGTGAATCGTCTTTTTATATTGAGACGCATTCTCATTTATTGACCTTTTTTGGCAATGCCCTAAACTATGAGCAAGATGAGCCATAGTTCAAAAAGGGAAGTTAACTATCAATGAATGGGACGTTGGACCGCTTGCAAGTAGGCGAATCGGCCGAAATCATCGATATTTCCTCGGATTGCACCCGTGCCGGACGCATGGCGACCCTCGGATTCATTACTGGCCGGAGAGTCACAGTCACCCGACTGGCCCCGCTGGGAGATCCGATCTCCGTCGAAATCGATGGTCAGGAAATCAGTCTCCGCCGCGCTGAAGCGCGATTGATCGCAGTGAAGCAAGCATGATCATGGCTACGGAATTCAAAAAAACTTCCCAGTCCGCCAATAAGTCCCCCCTCGTAGCTTTGGTGGGAAATCCGAATACAGGCAAATCCACGCTCTTCAACCGCCTCACGGGCCTTCGCCAACACATCGCAAACTACCCTGGCGTCACGGTTGAAAAAAAATCCGGTCTCCTGCGCATCGGTCATCAGGATTTGGATTTGTTGGATCTCCCGGGCTGCTACAATTTGACAGCGGTCTCCCGTGACGAACGCGTGGTGATGGACGTTCTGGGGGGACGCCATGGGCTTCGTCGTCCGGACCTGCTGGTTTTTGTGGTCGATGCATCCAATCTGAAGCGGAACCTACTGCTGGCATCCCAATGTGCGGAGTTGGGTATTCCCGCAATCATGGCTCTCAACCAATGCGACGCGGCCAAACGGAATGGAATTCATATCGACACAGCCTTGCTCGCGAAACAATTTGGAATTCCTGTCGTGGAGACAGTCGCAACGCGCGGACGTGGCGTGGATGATTTGAAATCCGCGATTTCAAACGCACTTGCCAACCCTTCGTTTTTGCCACGGATCCAATGGCCGGAATGCATCGCAAAAGGATGCCAGGTTTTGCAATCGGGAGTGAAGGATCTCGGTGGCGAAGGAGTCACTCAGGCTGAGGCTTTGCGCGTTCTTTTCGATAGCGACAGCGTTTTCACGTGCGGAATCTCAGACAAAATCTGCCTCAAGAAAATGGTCGATGCCGCGCATCATGATATTCGTGGATTGGGCCTCAGTCCCGGTTCGGCGGAAGCGGTGCTTCACTACCGCCACCTCGAGTCATTATTGGATGGCGTCGTTACGACGTCAGGCCCCGTCGCACGAAGCCATGAGTCCATCGACGCCATCCTTCTGCATCGCGTTTGGGGAACTTTGATTTTCTTTGTGGTCATGTATGTCGTGTTTCAGAGCCTATACTCTTGGGCCGGGCCACTCATGGATCTCATCGATGCCCTCACGGGAATGGCCCAGGGCTTCATTTCGCCCCTACTGGAAAATACACCCGTCCTTCAAAGCCTCATTTGCGGCGGCATTATATCCGGTGTCGGCGGAGTGTTGGTTTTCCTTCCTCAGATTCTGATTCTGTTTTTCTTCATTTCTCTGCTGGAGGATACCGGCTACATGGCCCGCGCCGCCTTCCTCGTGGACAAGCTTTTTAGCTGGTGTGGGCTCAATGGCCGGAGCTTCGTTCCGCTTCTCTCCAGCTACGCTTGCGCCATTCCAGGCGTGATGGCAGCCCGCACCCTCTCGGACCCCAAGGCCCGTCTCACGACTATTCTGATGGCGCCCTTCATGAGTTGCTCGGCCCGTCTGCCGGTTTACATCCTTCTCATTGGGACATTCATCGAACCCCGCTACGGAGCCTTTGCCGCCGGGTGGGCCCTCTTCGCAATGCACTTCATCGGCTTGGCACTCGCGCTCCCTCTGGCTTGGCTACTCAATACTTTTTTTCTCAAGATCAAACCCCAACCATTCATTCTAGAGATGCCGGACTATCGCGTTCCGACCCTCCGAAATATCTTCCACCGCATGTGGGAACGTGGACGCGAATTCGTGCTGCGCGCGGGCACCGTCATTCTCGCTTTCTCCATCATCATCTGGTGCCTCCTCTATTTCCCGCGAAATCCTGACGTGGCGGAAAAAATCCGGTCCGATTTTTCAGCATCCACGGGGACGGGCATTTCCAATGAAAATCTCGAACACCGCATCGAATCGGCTTATATCGAGCAGAGCTATCTTGGTCGATTCGGCAAGGCCGTGCAGCCTGTCTTTGAACCTGCCGGTTTCGATTGGAAAATCACCGTCGGAGTTCTCTCCAGCTTTCCCGCAAGGGAGGTCATCATTGCCACGATGGGCATCATTTATAATCTCGGCGCGGATGTGGATGAGGGGTCGGAAGATTTGCGGACCATTCTTCAAAATGAAAAATGGACCTCCGGACCGCGCATTGGCCAACCCGTCTACACCCTTCCCGTTGTCATCGGCATCATGGTCTTTTTTGCCTTGTGTATGCAATGTGGCGCCACTGTCGCAATCATCGCCCGTGAATTGGACTGGCGCTGGGCGACTTTTTCATTTTTTGGAATGACCACACTTGCGTGGATCAGCGCGGTGGTGATTTTTCAGATTGGGAACCTTTTCTAATCCATGTCCCTTTTTGAAATAATTACTGTTGGGCTCATCGTTATCCTCGCTGCGGCATATTTGCTCCGAATGTTTTGGCGAAAACTTAAGCCAAAGGTCTCCGGCGCCTGTACCGGGAGTTGTGCTTGCGCAGCGAAAAACGCTTTCAAACCGCCTTCCAAATGAATCACTCATTCCAGAATATTTGCCTCTACGGAATCTTGGATCTCGGCTACGTCAGCACTACCGATTGTGAAAGAACGACCCACTCCATGCTTGAAGGTGGAGTTCAAATCCTTCAACTCCGGGCAAAGAATTTTCCCAAGGAATTAGTTCCGGCCCTAGCCCGTCAGATTGCCCCGATCTGCAGAGCGCATAAAGTGCCGTTTATCATCAATGACTACCCTGATATTGTCGCGGAGTGCGAAGCCGACGGCGTTCATGTTGGACAGGATGACGTTCCCGTTGCCGAGGCCCGCCGAATCGCAGGCCCAAACAAAATCGTCGGTTTATCGACACATAGCCTCGAGCAAGCAGTCGCTGCCAAATCGCATGCGCCGGACTATATTGGATTCGGACCCTTGTTTGCGACCGCCACAAAACCCGACTACCGACCCATCGGTATCGAGGACATCTCCGAGGCCCATCGACTCGTTGAGTTGCCTCTATTTTGTATCGGCGGAATCAAACGTGAAAATCTCCCCACCGTTGTTGCCGCCGGGGCTCGCCGGGTGGTCATCGTTTCCGGAATCCTCCAAGCCACAGATCCCGCAAATTACACCCGCGAATGCTTGGCCCTGCTTGAGCCGTGAATTTGTCGGTTTTCTTAATTAGAATAATTCTTGATTAAGAAGCAGTGCGCCTTAATTTCAAGAAGCATGTCATCGCGAAAATTACGACCTAGCGGTTACGAGGAGACGATCAGCCACAGCGGGCATCGCCTCACTCCGCAGCGCCGTGAGGTCTACCATGTTCTTCTCGACCAGCGTGACCACCCGACCGCCACAGAGGTTTTCCTTCGTGCGAAAAAACGTATTCCCGCAATATCCCTTGCCACGGTTTACAATTGCCTCGAAACCCTTGTGGATTGCGGCTTGGCGAAGCAAGTGAATGTAGAGCGCGAGGCCACACGCTATTGCCCCAACCTCCAAGAACACGGGCACTTTGTCTGCGAATCCTGCGGGACGGTCACCGACATCCCTCTCTCAAAGGGCCGCAGTCTCTCTCAATGTCTTTCCCTCCCCGGCAAATTCTCGGTGACTCACTCGGAGATCACGCTTCGGGGCACCTGCTCCGTTTGCACCAAGAACCCAATTTCAAAAAACACCCACTAATTACACTCATGAGCCTGAACATTCAAAACCTGCACGCAAATATCGGCGAACGCGAGATCCTCAAAGGTCTCAATCTGGAAATACCAAAAGGACAGATTCACGCGATCATGGGAAAAAACGGCTCCGGCAAAAGCACCCTCGCCAAAGTGATGGCAGGCCACCCGGACTACGAAGTCACTGCAGGTGAGGTCACTCTTGATGGATTGAATCTTTTTGAAATGGCGGAGCCCGATGAACGCGCCCGGGCCGGTCTCTTCGTCGCATTCCAGTATCCGATGGAAATCCCCGGCGTCACGATCGCCAACTTCATCCGCGCTGCATTGCAGGCCCGACTCCCGAAGGGCGAAGAACTCGATGCAGTCGAATACTACGAGCTTCTCTACAAAAAAATGGAACTCCTCAAAATTCCTCGCAACTTCACTTCCCGAGCGGTCAATGAAGGCTTCTCGGGCGGCGAAAAGAAACGCTGCGAGGTTCTCCAAATGGCCATGCTCAACCCCGTTTATTGCGTCCTTGATGAGACCGATAGCGGCTTGGACATCGATGCCCTCAAGATTGTCTCCGAGGGAGTGAATGCGATGCGCAGCCCGGAGCGGGGGATGCTTGTCATCACCCACTACCAACGCCTCCTGGATTACATCGTCCCCGACGTGGTTCACGTGATGGTCGATGGACGAATCGTTCTTAGTGGCGACAAGTCTCTCGCTCTCAAACTCGAGGCCAATGGCTACGATTGGGTGGAAAAAGAAGCCCTTCAACAAGCCTGATTTCGACGACCTCACCAAAAATCATGGAAACCAAACCCGACCTCAATATCGACCGCTCGATTGGCGACTTCCACTACGATGTGGACTACGAATTCGATGCGGGCATCGGACTCTCGGAGCGAACGGTCGACTATATCGCCGACGTAAAAAAAGACCCTGATTGGATTCGTGACTTCCGGAAGGATGCCCTTCGCAAATTTGAATCCATGCCCATGCCGACTCACTGGGCCAGTCACGATCTCGATAATATTATTTTTGAAAATATCCGGTATTATCTCTCCCAAGGCACGCAACCCAAGCGCTCCTGGGACGATGTGCCCGAGGATGTCAAACGGACTTTCGAGCGCCTCGGCATTCCCGAGCAGGAACGCAAGTTTCTCGCCGGCGTGGAAGCGCAGTTTGATAGCGAGGCGGCTTACTCCAACATCAAGGCCGCGGTGGGCGACCAAGGAGTGATCTTTGTGGGATCCACAGAGGGACTTCAAAAGCATCCCGAGATTTTCCGCAAGTGGTTCGGCAAGGTCATTCCGACCGGTGACAACAAGTTCTCGGCTTTGAACAGCGCGGTTTTTTCCGGGGGGTCATTTATTTACATTCCGCCGGGGGTTAAGGTGAAGCATCCGCTTCAAGCCTACTTCCGCATCAATGCCGAAAACTTCGGGCAATTTGAGCGCACACTCATCATCGCCGACGAGGGCAGCGAGGTGATGTATATGGAAGGCTGCACCGCACCGAAGTTCGAGACATCCACGCTTCACAGCGCCGTGGTGGAACTCGTCGCTCTCAAGGGCGCGAAAATCCAATACGTGACAGTGCAAAACTGGTCGGCAAACGTATTCAACCTTGTCACCAAGCGCGGAATCGCCCACGAGGAGGCGGAAATCAAGTGGATCGATTGCAATATCGGATCCCGCCTCACGATGAAATATCCCGGTGTGATCATGAAAGGCCGCAAGGCGCGTGGAGAAGTTGTTTCCATCGCGCTTGCCAGTGATGGACAACACCAAGACACCGGCGCCAAGATGATCCATGCAGCGGATGACACCACCAGCAACATTGTGTCAAAAAGCATCAGCATCGGATCCGGTCGCTCGACCTACCGCGGTCTCGTGCAAGTCGGTCGCCATCTCAAGGGCTGCAAAAACAACACCGAATGTGACGCTCTTCTGATTAATACCGAGAGTCGCACAGACACGTATCCCGCGATCACCGTTCGCGGAAAGGAAAATGCCTGCCAGCACGAGGCCTCGGTCAGCAAGATCAGCGCGGAACAGATTTTTTACATGCAGCAAAGAGGCATTTCCGAAGGCGCCGCAATGAGTCTTGCTGTGAACGGGTTCGTCAACGACCTCGTGCAACAATTCCCCATGGAATACTCTGTCGAGCTCAAGCGCCTCATCGATCTCGAGATGGAAGGCTCCGTCGGATAAATACCGCACGATGCAACGAACATGAACTCGACACTTATTGAAAAACACGTGACTCCGATTTCCTCAAACTGGCCAACTTGGTTTGCCGCCGAACAAAAGACCGCTCTCACCGACTACGAGCAGTCCCCCACCCCGACGCGTCGTCACGAATCGTGGCGCTTTGCGAACCTCAAACCACTGGATCTATCAGCCTTTGTGGATGCGCAGCCCGTATCCTCCGAAGGACGTCTGATCAATGCCTCCTCGGGACTTGGCGAGTTTTCCGCGAAGATGGTTTTTGGAAACAATGCCCTCCTACACAGATCCGCGCAATCCCTCCCGGATGGCGTGATATTTGAATCCCTGGAATCCGCAGCAGCCAATCATGCGGAGCTTTTTCGCAAATACTTCATGGCCCGACCAACCGATCTGGGTTCGAGCAAGTTCACGGCATTGCACAAGGCACGAGTTTCCACCGGCGTCTTTCTCTATGTTCCAGCGAACACCACGGTGACTCTCCCCATCGAAATTTTCCATTGGGCCGAAGGAAACAACGCCTCCATTTTTCCGCATACGCTCCTCATTTGTGGTGAGAACAGCAGCGTCACAGTGATGGACTACTTCAAGTCCGCCGACAAACTCACCGCGCTCGCCTGCGGAGTCAACGATCTCCACTTGGAAAAGGGATCCCGCCTCACCTATATCGCTGTTCAGGATTGGTCTTCAACCACGACGGCCTTTCACATCAATTCGACAAATGTGGACGCCAATGCCAAGTGCACCGCCCTCATTGCGAACTTTGGCGGAGGCTTCGTTCGCGGCGAGAGCTTGAGTCGCCTCATTGGTGAGGGCTCCCGCAGTGAAATGTATTCGATCAACCCCGTGGAAGGCACTCGCGAGATCGACCAGCGCACACTCCAGGACCACATTGCCCCACATGCGACAAGCGATCTTCTCTATCTCAATGCCCTTGATGACCGCTCGCGCACCATTTTCGCGGGCCTCATTAAAGTTGAACCGGGCGCACAAGGCACAGATGCCTACCAAAAAGTGCGCAATCTCATTCTCAGCGATGATGCCGACCCGAACTCCATGCCGGGCTTGGAAATCCTCAATGACGAAGTTCGCTGCTCGCACGGAGCGACCAATGGCCCGGTGAGCGAAGACGAGTTATTCTACATGCAGGCCCGTGGCATTGATCGCGACAAAGCCCGGCGCCTCGTAGTGAACGGCTTTTTTAATTCTCTACTCGAGAGAATCGAGGATGCAGCCGTTCGCACTCATCTTTCGGGACTTCTGGCGAAGCGTCTTTCCGTGGACTAGGAGGAATTTGACCCACGCAATTTAAGACTCTGCGTGAAAATTCTATCGGAGCGGCAATGGAAGCCCTTGATGTTGGCGCATGAATCCCGGGTGGATCCCTGGTGTGCTCCGAGGTTGGCTCGAATGTCGCGTGGCGAGCGGCATCCCGTGGATGATTTTCTTTTTGAGTATTATTCGAATCGACCATCCCTCCTTCGCCGTTGGCATCCGGGAGTTGGCTTTGTGCTCGAAGGCGCAGACTCCTACATCGGCTTTAGCGGATACATAAGCACCCCGCTTGGAGTCACAGCCGAACCTCTTGGTGAAAACCGCCGAACCTTTGTGGAATGGCTCCACCGCTTTCTCACTCTCACAGCAAACCGCACTCCCTTTTTCGGATGCCATGGGATCCATGAATGGGCGATGGTTTATAAATCGGAGAAAAATCGATACGCGGATCTTCCTCTGAGATTAAGCCCGCAGGATATAGCGGCCACGGTCGATGCATTGCCCGTTCGTTGCTCGCATTTCGATGCATTCCGGTTTTTTACTCCACACGCACGGCCGCTCAATCGCCTTCAACCAACTCGCGCAACTTCCCCAGACCTTGATCAACCGGGCTGCCTCCACGCCAATATGGATCTCTACAAATGGGCATTCAAACTCGCGCCGTGGTGTCCTTCCGAACTCATGGCGGATGCTTTTGAGTTGGCCAGAGACATCCGGGCGCTCGACATGAAAGCGAGCCCGTATGACCTTTCTGACTATGGTTACGAGGCTGTTCCCATCGAGACAGCAAGCGGTCGGGCGGAATACGAAAAATGGCAACGTGTGTTTGCCGAACGCGCCATACCCATCCGGCGAAAGTTGCTCACTCTTTGTGAGGCTCTACTTCAACCGGAGTAGAAGCGCTCTCAACTGGATTCGGTATTGCAACCGGGTTTGACGTAGCGGCACGTCTCTCGGCCACCTCCGAGTTCCACTTGGCAATCTCAAGGAGAGTGGAATGGAAATCGTAGCGGAGAGTGAACGCCTGACGACGAAAAAGGTCGTACTGAACGGTGTCACCCTTAGCCTCCAAATCCTGAATTTGAACCTCCATCTTGGCGAAAGATTTTTCCAACGCTTCTTTCGTCTTGAGATTAGGAGAGGTCTTGAATGTATCCAGGTTGTGTTTGATTTCCTGGATTGTGGAGGTGGGTGAGTCGCAACCGACGAGTAAGCAAAGACTGAATGCGATCATCCAAAGGCGCCCAACACGAGCGATTGAAAAGTGGGAAGGTGTTGTCATCACGGATTGCGAGACACTAGATTGGTCGATCTATGTCCATCCTGCAAATCAACAAAGTCATCCCCATTGAGGGACTTTTTTGCGCAACCGAGCAGGATACCCATCGTGCAGGATTGGAGATCGGCTCCGCACTCCCAAACCCAGTCATCATGAGCTTGACCGGACCATTGGGAGCAGGAAAAACCGTCTTCGTTCGAGGTCTCGCCGAGGGTTTAGGATGCGAGCCCACCCAAGTTTCCAGCCCGACGTTTGCTCTCGTGCACGAGTATCCCAAGGGCCGATGGCCACTTGTTCACATGGATCTGTATCGCCTCCAATCTACATCGGAACTCACCAATCTCGGGTTGGACGATTATCTCGCGGAACCCATTGTCGCAGCCATCGAATGGGGCGAGCGTTTCGAGCAGGAGCTTCCACCGGATACGATTCGTCTCCATTTCACCATCCAGGGTGAAGGCCGACGAATCACGATCAAGCCATGAGAACTCTAACTATCGAATGCTCAAGCTCGGTCGGAAGCGTGGCCTTAACGGAAAACAACCATCCCATTATCACCAGATCATTTGAGAATCCCCGTGGCCGTGGAACGATGCTGTTCCGCGTTCTGGATGAAGTCATCGCCGAGTCCAATTCATTCGATCTCGTGCTTGTGGGCACGGGGCCAGGAAGCTACAACGCCTTGCGATCGAGTATTGCTGCAGCTTGGGGCATCGCAAAAGCGCGACACATTCCAGTGCAAGGAGTTTCCTCCGTGTTGGGGTATGATGCTGCCGAATATTTTGTGGTGGGCGATGCGCGGTCGAATCAGTGCTTTTTCGGTCATGTCTCAAAGGGACGCCTCACAAATCCCCTGGAATTGCTATCCCCTGAAACCGCCTCCGGTCGGCTGATATCAGGCATCCCGGTTTATTCGACTGGAGCCAATCTCCTTAACGCCGAAATCCTCCATCCGAGCGCAACGACGCTCGCTCGCCACGAGGCTCAAGCTGGCCTAGCTGAGCCCATCTATCTCAAACCACCCCACATCACCCCAAGTCGCCCGAAGACGACTTGAGTTTGTGGTGGACTTCTAAATCCCTGATCCCGCCGCTTGCTCGTTGGCTGGGCTGAATTCCATCTTTCGCGCAAAAGTACTGGCAAAATCGAGCAACTGGCTGAGTGAGGCTTCCATCGTGCTTTCGCTGGTGAGGATTTCCAACTCGGGCTTGGCTGGCGGCTCGTAAGGAGAACTAACACCAGTGAAATCCGTGATCTCTCCAGCGCGCGCTTTTTTGTAAAGACCACGTGGATCGCGAGCCTCGCAGACCTGCAAGGGAGCATTGATGAAAACCTCGGCAAACGGGATGCCATCACGATGGCAGATCTCACGAACACGCGCGCGATCGCTCTGATATGGCGAGATAAGTGAGCAAATGACGACCATTCCCGCTTCGGCCATAAGCTTGGCAGTTTCACCCGCACGACGGATGTTTTCCGAACGGTCCTCGGGAGAAAACTTGAGATTGGAGCAAAGACCATGACGAAGATTGTCTCCGTCCAAAATGAATGTGGCCAGTCCCCGGCGATGAAGCTGGTACTCGAGCGCGGTCGCAAGGGTGGATTTGCCCGAACCGGACAAGCCCGTTAGCCAGAGAACGGCTCCACGATGCCCCAGCAACTCGCTACGGTCTTCGCGGGAGACGGGACTCAGAGTCCATGTGATGTTGTCGCTAGCCACTCCGGGCCTGCCGGAATCGTAGTCGGCCTCGCGAACAATGCCACCGCCGCCGATGCGCTTGCCCCATACAATAACAAAACGACCTGTGTTACTAATGCGATCGCAACGATCAAAAGCAATGGGCTTGCGGGCGCGGATACGCACATCGGCAACCTCGTTTTTCAATAGCTCATGGCGGGTCCCTGTGATTGGCTCAAGAGTCGAGGAATCAAGCACGCGTTGGATCTCAACCACGCGGGCTTCGACGGTCTGGGTGCCAAGTTTCAGCATGAAGGGTACGTTGACCGGCAGCGCGTCGTTACTGAGCCAGAAGAGGCTGGCATGAATCTCACGACCTTCCGCAGGCCCCACACCGGCATGGCTGGCTATTTGTCCTCGTTCGACAAAAATCTGTTCCTCGAGTGTGATCGCGACCGACTCACCGACCGACGCGTTCGATTTGGAAACCCCGGAACCCCAATTTTCGATACTCTTAATGCGACTGCGCTTACGGTCCGGCCAGAAAGTCAATTCCTCACCCACATTCAAACGCCCTGCTTCGATGCGCCCCGCAAGGATACGGCGCTCGTCGAAGCGATACACATCCTGCAGAACCAAGCGCAATGGCAAGCCTTCGGGCGTCACTGGAGTCGCAAATTGATCAAGCGCCTGCAAAATCGCCGGTCCTTTGAACCACGGCATGTCCGCACTGGCCTTTGTGATGTTATGCCCGTGCTTTGCGGAAATTGGCAAAAAATGCTGCGGCACGACCCCGAGCTTTTCGAGAAAGACGGTGTATTCGGCACGTACGGCCTCGAAGACCTCTTGCTTGAATCCGACCAGATCCATTTTGTTCACCGCAACGACAACCTGCTTGATACCGAGAAGCGAGAGCAAGTAGGCATGCCGCTTGGATTGCTCCTGCACACCTTCATGGGCATCGATCAAAAGGATTGCCGCATCGGCGCTGGATGCACCGGTGATCATGTTTTTTAAAAATTCTTTGTGGCCCGGGGCGTCAATGATCACGTATTCACGCAGGTCCGTGCGGAA
>JALQZP010000046.1 GCA_023258235.1 Terrimicrobiaceae bacterium
CGATCAATTCGCGGCCGCGGGCAGCTGCTTCGCGGGACCGGGCGGCTTTGAGCGCTTTTTCCAATTCCTTCTGCTGAGCCAGAATCGATTCAATCTTTCGCTCGATTTCGGCCGCGGGGCAGTTGATTTGCGCGGCAATGTTTTGCAGGCGATGGGCGTCTTCAATGGCGAGGTTGGCGGCCTCGAGACCGGCGACAGCCTCGATGCGACGAACGCCGGCGGCGATGGCGGACTCGCCGAGGATGCGGAAAAGTCCGATCTCCCCGGTGGTCGTACAATGGGTGCCTGCACAAAGCTCCATCGAGTATCCATCGAGGTTTCCTGTGCCCCCGATTTGAACGACGCGGACGGTCTCGCCATATTTGTCACCGAAAAATTGCATGATGTCCGAGCGACCCCGGACATCGGCGTAGGGCATTTCCGTCCATGTGACTTTGGCATTTTCCAGGATACGCTCGTTCACCAATCGTTCGATCTCTCCGACTTGCCGTGGCGTGAGTGGACCGCTGTTGAAATCAAAAGTCAGCTTGTCCGGGGCGACAGACGAACCCTTTTGTGTGGCATCGGGGGATACAACTTCATGGAGGGCCCAGTGAAGAAGATGGGTGACTGTGTGGTGGCGCTGGATCGCATCGCGACGGGGTTTGTCCACGGTGATCTTCACCTCGATGCCGACAGCAGGGGCGTCTGCGGAATCGAGGATGTGAAGCCATGTGTTTCCGATTTTCTGGGTATTGGAAACGGCCCAGAGTTGGCCGCTGCCAGTGAGGGTGGCTGTGTCGCCGACCTGACCGCCCATTTCCGCATAGCAAGTGGTCGCATCCAAGACGACGGCCGTTTTATCCTTGATCGAAACAACCTCCAAAACATGGGCTGTTGTGACAAGATGGTCATATCCCGAAAAAGGCGTGGGTGTCGTGGTTTCGATCTCCGAGAGAGTGATGACCGTTTTTTTCTGGGCGGCGCGGGCGCGCGTGCGTTGGCTTTCCATCAACTTCTCGAAGCCGGAGTTATCAACAGTGAGTCCGCGTTCGCGAGCCATGAGTTCCGTCAAGTCGAGGGGAAATCCCTGTTCGTCATAGAGACGGAATGCAAACGCGCCTGATATTTGAGCGCCTGCGGGTAGCGTCGAGGCTTCTGTATTGAAGAGTTCGATGCCTTTGTCGAGGGTGCGATTGAAGGCCTCCTCCTCGCGGCGCAAGACCTCCTCCACATGCTTTTGTCGGTTTCGAATCTCGGGAAATACATCGCCCATCGTTCTGGCCAGCACATCGACGAGACGGAAGAAAAACGGTTCGGTCAGCCCCAGTGTTCGTCCGTACCGAACCGCGCGGCGAAGAATGCGGCGGAGCACATAGTTTCTATCGGAGTTTCCGGGTTGGATTCCGTCGGCGACGGCGAACGAAAGCGTGCGAATATGGTCCGCGATCACCCGGAAGGCGACGTCCGTCGCGAATTGCTCCGGCAAGGTGGTGAGTTGAACTCCTGGTTCCGGCAGGGTGGCTCCATAGGTCTTGCCGGTCAGCTTTTCCAGTTCATCGAATATGGGGCGGAAAATATCCGTCTCATAGTTTGAGATGCGCGCATTGGCAAAGTCCGTGAGGCCCTTTGTGCCTTGGATGATCGATGTCACCCGCTCAAATCCCATGCCGGTGTCCACATGTCGGGCGGGAAGGGGGGTGAACGATCCGTCGGGGTTGGCGTTGAATTGGATGAAAACGAGATTCCAAATTTCAATGCACTCGGCTGATCCCATGTTGACAAGTGATCCGCCGGTATCTCCCTTCGGAGTGAGATCCACGTGAAGTTCCGAGCAGGGGCCACAGGGGCCCGTATCGCCCATCATCCAAAAATTGTCTTTTTTGTTGCCGTTGACGATGTGCTTGCCGGGATCAAGTCCCACAGAGCGGAATTTCTCCGCCCAGATATCCCATGCTTCGGAGTCGCGCGAGGCGGGGTCCCCCTCCGCCGGGTTGTAGATCGTTGCGTAGAGGCGCTCAGCTGGAAACTTCCAGCGTCCGACGACCAGTTCCCAAGCCCACTCGATCGCCTCCTTTTTGAAATAATCTCCGAACGACCAGTTCCCGAGCATTTCAAAAAAGGTATGGTGGTAGGTGTCCAGACCGACATCATCGAGGTCGTTGTGTTTGCCGCCGGCGCGAATGCATTTCTGCGTGTCCGCCGCACGTTGGTCGGATGCCGGTGTGGCTCCGGCCCATTTGGCCACGTCCGGGGATTTTTGTCCCAAAAAGAAGGGAACAAACTGGTTCATGCCCGCGTTCGTGAAAAGAAGGTTCGGAGAGTCGGGCATCAAGCTCGAAGACGGAACGAGGGTGTGGCTCTTCTCGCGGAAGAAATCGAGGAACGACTGGCGGATTTGTGCAGATGTCATAAAAAATCAGTGCGTCAGAAAACCCGAGATCGTTCCGAATGACAACCCTCTTCAGGGGGGAGTAAGAGCTTGGAGGATGGACGAAGGCACTATGAGAATCTCGGGTGACCCGCTGACATGGACCGGGATCGCCCCATCGGTGCGGGGTTCGCCGATGGCAAGATCGAGGACGACTTGCTCGCCTGCGGGAGATTCCGGTGTGTTTTCCGAAACGACGGAAACAAAGGTCAAGCGACGGGCTGGAGCATCGAGGTGGTGCTTTTCGAGGTCAATGGGAGTGGCGGGAATAAACTCCGTTACCTTGGTGGATTTCAAAATCCGGGCAAGCTGTGTGATAGTTTCGGTATCGACCCCTTGAGCAGCAGGAGTGCGCTTGATCTCGCGAAGCGCACCGCCATTGTTGATGCGGACTAAATCGATAAGATCTGGATTCAGCCTTGCCGTTGATCGGTCGCGCAGTTGGTTTATATCCGTGGAAAGAAATTCCAGATTCTTGTCCGCGATGAGGCATTCAATATGGCGGGGCTCGATGCGGGTGTAGTAACCACCTTCGGGGGCGGGTTGACCGATGGTGATCGTCGAGGGGGTTGTGTCTCCCTCTTGGTACAGGCTTATGCGGGCTTTCTCCCCGGCCGTACCCGTGAGAAGGGGATCCGTGGTTGGATTATTGACGAATTCTTTCAGTCGGAGGTGGAGGATTTGGTCCACTAATTTACCCACGGCTTGCTCGTCGGCTGGGGTATTGATCGGTTTGATGATTCTCCAGCCTGTTGGAGATCGATCCAATTCCAAGATGGTATTTGCGCGGCGGATTTCCAATCGCTTGAGCGTGTCCGGATCGACTGTGGTGAGGCGACGGTCGCGGAAGCTCGACGGGGGTTCGGTGATGAGGCGAACGAGGTCGTTTGGGATCAGGAAAACTGTCTTGGAATTTTGAAATGAGACGTAGTTGCGTGAGCCATCCGAGGTGCTCTTTCCGACGAGCAGCGAGGGTGGGGTATCTCCTTTGAAATCGATCTGCAAACCGCTTTTCAGGACCCCGTAGTCGGAAAGGTTGGCGTCGCCTTTGATTTCACTGGCGTCGATGCGGTCGAGTATGATCGTGCCAAGGGCGGATTTGAAAAGTTGTTGAATGGCTTCCGGCGCTGCGATGTCATCGGTCCCGGTCGAAACCACCCAATCCGCATCGACTCTTTTTAGGAGAAAGGATTGATCCCCATTTTTGATCTTAACGCTGCTAATCTGGCTGGGTTCAAATTCAAAAAGGGGCGATCCGGGTGCTTTTAGCCTGACCTCGGAAAGGCGCCATTTCGCGGTGGTGGCCACAAAAACGATCAATCCCGCCGCCACAAGAACAAGCAAGCCAGTGAAAATCCTGTTCACGCTCGCCGCCTCCACCCGACAATCAAGCCTAGAAAAGCAGCAACTGCGGGGATTCCGACCATTACCACAAGGGCCAGTTGCGAGAGTTGAATGTCGGTGAGTTGAAGTGCGAAACGGGTGGTGTTTTTTGCCGTGATGCCGCTGAGATTCCCTTGGTCAACAAGGTAGTGGATGGATCCGATAAGGAGATCCAATCCGGGGCGTGAGATGGAAGTGTTATAGGCGAACTGGGATGAACCGACAACGATGAGGCGCGAGGTTTGCACATTGAGGCGGTCATCCTCGACGCCGTCGCGGTCTGCCAGGGCGGCAATGATAACCGGTTGGCCGTTGTCGATCCCATCGTCATAGTGAACGCCCTCGGCTTGGTTCGGGGCATATTTTGTCTCACCCCAGAACTCCTCGGCGGCTTGAGTGAGCGGGCGGATCTTGATTTTCTCCTTTTGAGCGAGATCCTTGTCGAAGGAAAGGGATTGGGTGGCTCCGGGGAAAAGGATATTCACGCCCTGGAGACGTCGAGTGATTTCCGCATTTTTTAAAACCTCACCAGTGACATCGCGGAGAATGCCCATGGCGAAGGGGAGTTTGACGAGCCGGAGCACACGGTCGTCCTGAGGGAGAATGCCGTTGGAGGCCAGCAAGCCATGAAGGTGGGGGGTGGGTGCGTCGGGATCCAGCAGGACCAGCATCTTGCCTCGAACGCGCAACCAGGCTGCTAGGATCGCTGCCTCGCGCTCGTCGAGATCGGATTTCGCTGCCACGATGACAACAGCGGCGGCGTCTTCTGGTATCTTGTCGGTGGAGGAGAGCGAAAGTGGTATGCAGACGGCATTCTGGCGATTTATGGCATCGACCCAAGTGGACAGGTCCCCATTGATATCGGGCGAGGGTTCGCCGTGCCCTTGAAGGAAGTAGATATTTTGGCTGCCGGGTTTGAGGAGGGCCATGAGACCGCTGGTGAGGATTTGCTCACCACGGAATCCCTGCAGTATTGGCGCTTCGCCTTGAGCTATAGGCGACATGTCAAAATCACCCATCTCGGCCAAATTCACCAAACGCTGCCGTCCATCGTAATCGAGGATGGCGATGTTATCTATGTTGGTGAGGTTGTATTTTGTTTGGAGAGCCTGAACCCTCGTGGGATTGCGGGTCGGATCCACGTATTCCACAACAAGGCCCTGGCGCTTGTGAAATAAAACTTCTGTCATCAGATTGCGTACGTCTCCGAGAATTTGGGAAACAGGCGAAAGGAACGACGGGGAGGAGACAATGATAATCGTGAGGGGTTTTTTAAATTCCTTCAGGATGACTTTTGTTTGCTCGGCGAGGGTGAATTTTTGGGAGCGGGAGTAGTCGCGGCGCTCGTAATGAACAAGCCCAAGATAGTTGACGAGTATGTAAATGACAGCAACGGCGAGGCATTGGAGGCCGATGTTGATTTTGATTCCAGTGCGTCCGGGTGTCATGATTTCCAGCGTCGATATTGAAAGACATGAAGCGTGGCGAAGAGTACCAAAAGTGTGGAGCTCGTATAAAATACAACGGGGCGCGAATCCACGACTCCTCGTGAAAAATCCATCATGTGCTCGATGGGGGAAAAGTAGTATGTCGCCTCGCGGACAAGTGAGCCGGTGGCCGGCATGACGAACGAGAGAAGCCCGATGAAAAACAAGGCTAGGATCGCGGCGAACGAAATCATGGCAGCGACGATCTGGTTATCCGTGAGTGCCGAAGCCAAACAGCCTATCGCCGTGTAGAGCATGCCCATCAAGATAAGGATCGAGTAGGCACCGATGTAGCTTCCGACCGCACCGGCCGCATTCATTCCTGTCACGGCTTGGAATGTGACGAAATAGAGCAGGCTTGGAGCCCAGAGAACGAGGTAGAAAAAAAGGGCGCCGGCATATTTGGCCAGAACGACCTGGGAATCCCGCACGGGGGCGGTCATCAGCGTTTCGATGGTCCCCATTTTGGACTCTTCGGCGAAGACCCGCATGGTCGTGAAAGGAAAGACCAGCAGGAAGGGGAACCAGAAATACATGGTGTTGAAAAAGGCCTCGACCACCGTGGTTGTTCCTCGCCCGTTGTTCAGCAGCGAGATTCCCGCATGGAAGTTGAAACCGGTAATCATCAGGAAAAAGAACAGCACGACATAGGCGATGGGTTGATGGAATGTCGATGCGACTTCGCGGCGAAAAAGAATGAAAAAGCGGGCCATGTTTAGAGTTCCTCCACGTTTGTGACCTCCGCAAAAACTTGTTCCAAAGAAACCGGCGGGCGGCTCAATTCGCGGACAGGCCAGTTTTTTTCAACTGCGAATTGATAAATCGTTTCCCTTGGGTCATGTCCTGGTGTGCACTGGATCTTGAAGATGGACCAAGGTCCGTCGTTCCGGATGCTCACTGTTTGTACGCCCTCCAGTTTGCGAAGATCCGCTGCAGCAGCACGTGCGTCCGGTACACGGGCATCGAACAAAACATGGCCCGCTTGGCCAAGTCTGGCACGGAGATTCTGGGGCGTGTCGAGGGCTTCGATTCGGCCATTGTTGATAATGATCACTCGCGAGCAAAGCATCTCAACCTCGGGCAGGATGTGGGTCGAGATGAGGATGGTGTGGTGGCGACGGAGGTTGCGGATCAGGTCCCTTACAAGGCGGATCTGATTTGGGTCGAGGCCGATGGTGGGCTCGTCGAGGATGAGGAGATCTGGTTCGTGCACCATGGCATCGGCGAGTCCAACCCGCTGGCGGTATCCTTTGGACAGGCGGGATATCATCTTTTTTTCAACATCTTCAAGTCCGCACAGCTCAAGAACGTCGCTGATGCGCTCCCTCAACCGCCTTCCGGGAACCCCCTTCAACGAAGCTCTGTAGCGCAGAAATTCAGAGACCCTCATGTCGGTGTAGAGGGGGACATTCTCAGGCATGTAGCCGATGTGCTCGCGCGCGCGGAGGGAATCCCTGAAAACGTCGCAACCTGCGACCTCGGCAGTTCCGGATGTGGGCGGGAGGAATCCGGCGAGCATTTTCATTGTCGTGCTCTTGCCGGCCCCGTTCGGCCCAAGAAATCCAACGATCTCACCTTTCTGGACCTCAAAATCGATGCTGTCCACCGCTGTGTTGGCACCAAATTTCTTTGTCAGTTTTTCCACCTTGACCATGAACTGCTGATTATTAAACCGACTTTGCTCTTTGGGGAAGAAAAAGGGTGATCATCCGCAGGCTAAAATGGCGGGATTTTTGAAGCGAGCACATTAAAGGCGTCCAAGTACGGGTTGATTTCGGTGAATGGCCGGTGATTTCAGTCATGCAGCTAGAAAGGGTTTGCAATAAACAGCGTGGGTGGAGTAGGGGTTTTTCTCTACATGAAAAATACGAAATTTCGCTCAGGTGTTCTGTTTGGAGATGAAGTCAAGGCGTTGCTCGATCAAGCCAAAGCGGCGAATTTCGCGCTGCCAGCCGTAAATTGTATCGGTACGAGTTCTGTGAATGCCGCTCTGGCTGCCGGTCGCGAGTTGAATTCCCCCATGATGATCCAGTTTTCCAACGGGGGGGCGCAGTTTTTTATTGGCAAGGGTGTCAAGGGTGAGAACCAGCTTGGACCGGTGCTGGGCGGGATCGCGGGAGCCATTTACACAGATCAGGCGGCAAAGGCCTATGGTGTGCCGGTGATTTTGAATACGGATCACTGCTCCAAGAAGCTGCTGCCTTGGATCGATGGTCTTTTGGCGGCGAGCGAAGAGCAATTCGCAAAAACAGGGCAGCCCCTTTACAGCTCCCACATGCTTGATTTATCGGAGGAGCCTCTTGAGGAAAATATCGAAACCTGCTGCCTCTATCTGCAACGCATGGCGAAAATGGGCATGACTCTCGAAATCGAACTCGGCGTCACTGGTGGTGAGGAGGACGGCGTTGACAACAGCGATGTGCATGAATCCCGACTCTACACGCAACCGGAGGAAGTGGCCGCGATGTATGAGGCACTCAGCGACGTGAGTCCGAACTTCACGGTTGCGGCGGCCTTCGGCAACGTGCACGGGGTTTACAAGCCCGGAAATGTGAAGTTGAAACCCACGATCTTGCGCGATTCTCAAGAATACATTCAGAAGAAGTTGGGAACCGGACCCAAGCCGGTGAATTTTGTTTTCCATGGTGGATCCGGATCTTCCCGCGAGGAAATCCGCGAGGCCATCAGCTATGGCGCGATCAAGATGAACTTGGATACCGATCTCCAGTGGGCCTACTGGGACGGCATCCGCGCTTACGAAGCAAAAAATCACGACTACCTGCAGGGGCAGATTGGCAATCCCACAGGGCCGGATTCCCCCAACAAAAAATACTACGATCCGCGCGTGTGGTTGGGAGCTGCCGAGGCAGCCTTCACGAAGCGCTTGATGGTGTCTTTTGAAGACCTCGATTGCGTCGGGCGCAACGCCTAGCACGCACGGTCTGTTCTTTTACGGAGACAACGCTTGGCGTTCAGTGCCGAGCGTTGTCTCTTTTTTGATTTGCTAGGGCCTTACGCTGGCATCCAGCGAGGATTTTCACGGCCTTTTCGTTTTTTCGAAGTGGACTGCGTGAAACAAACGATGAATGACCGGCGAAGCCAACAGACCGACGGATACAACAACGACAAGCGTCGAAAAAAGGGAGTAGATGGAAGAAAAAATCTTCAAGGCATTCGATGAGCTTCTTTCCGTGTAGAGCGGCCCGGCCCCGCTGAGAAGCATGCTTGATTCCAAGAAGGCATCGACAAGGGGGAGTTTGCCAAGGGTTGTGTAGCCCACCATCCCAATCATCAGGGCAAGGGCCACCAAAGCCAAAGCGATAAGAAATTGAGCCAAGAAGCGGCCCGCAAAAACATGCGCGGGTGCGAGAGGTTCGGTCTTATGCTCCCAGATCATATAAATATTTCAGCCACATTCTTGGATCGTGCTCCATTTTTAGGGGTGGGGTGGAATAGGTGCGATGGCACCCTTGCTCAAAAGGTACTGGTATTGGCTCCAGCTCATCGGAGTGGGATTGGAGGACATTTCCACCATGGAAATGCAGTTGTCCACAGGGCAGACGAGACTGCAAAGGTTGCATCCCACGCAGTCATCTTCACGTACGACAGGAACAGCCTTGCCCTTCATCCGGCCAGGGCCGTAGCCGATGCCCGTGCTTTCCGGGTCGAGGAGATCAATGCATTGATGCGCGCCGTCCTCGCAGGCTATGTGGCAGAGATTGCAGCCGATGCAGATTTCGTGGTCGATGTGGGCCACACGTTTGAAGTTGAGATTGAGATCCTCCCATTTACGGAGCGAAGACACGGCCCGGCCGACCAGTACTTGGGGGGATTTCATGCTCTTTCCGTCGAGGTAAGTGCCGAGCCCCTCGATCATGTCTTCCACGATTCGGAATCCGTGATGCATGACGGCGGTGCAAACTTGGATGGTGGTCGCGCCGAGGGCGATGAACTCCGCCGCATCGCGCCAATCCGATATTCCTCCAATGCCCGAGATGGGTAATCCCAAATCCGTGTCCTGCGCGCAATTTTGAACCATATTCAACGCAATCGGTTTCACCGCAGGGCCGCAATACCCGCCGTGTGTCGAGGCGCCGTCAACGTAAGGTTCGGGAACGAAGCTATCAAGGTTCACCTGCGTGATGCTCCTGATTGTGTTGATGAGGGAAATCGCGTTTGCCCCCCCCCTCTTGGCGGCGCGGGCGGCTTGGACGATGTCAGTGATATTTGGCGTGAGTTTCACGATCACCGGCTTGCGCGCGACTTCCATTACCCAGTTGGTGATCTTTTCCGCGACATCGGGGTTTTGACCGACAGCAGATCCCATCCCGCGCTCACACATCCCGTGTGGGCAACCGAAGTTCAACTCAAAGCCATCGACTCCGGAATCCTCTCCCCGGCGAATGAGTTCATGCCAATGCTCTCGCGTATCAGCCATCAATGAGGCAACGAGAGCGCGGTCGGGCCAGCGTTCCTTCACTTCTGTCAGTTCACGAAAATTGGTTTCCGGCGACCGGTCGCTGATAAGTTCAATGTTGTTGAAGCCGACCATCCGCTTGGTTCCAAGACGCAGGGCGGAATATCGCGAGGCCACATTGGGGGTTGGATCACCGATTGTTTTCCATACAATGCCGCCCCATCCTGCCTCGAACGCCCTGTGGGCTTGATAGGCTGTATTTGTGGGGGGACCAGAGGCAAGCCAGAATGGATTTGGTGAGCGGATGCCGGCGAAGGTGACGGAAAGGTCTGCCATGGAAATTAGTGGGTGGGCTTACGGACAGGATTCCAAAGGCCCGCGCCGGCGGGTGGCCGTGCGATACCTCTTCGTGACGATTGGAGTGTTGGGATAGGCGTTTTCCCTGTCAGCATCTGGTGGATTGCCAAAGCGGCTTTTTTGCCTTCGCCCACAGCGTTGACGACTTCCTTGCCTCCATTCGCGCAATCTCCTCCGGCAAAAACCTTGGGCAGGTTCGTCCGTGAGGTGAGGGGATCTGTGATCACACAGCCTTGTGAATTCAGTTCCAGAGTGGGAAAGAGACTTTTGAGCCAATGGTCTTGCTTGTTTTGCCCAATCGCGACGAGCAATTGGTCACAGGGTTCGATCCACTCCTTCCCGTTCGTTTCGTGGACAAATTTCACCCCGGTGAGATTGCCTTCCGCGCTGCGAAGAACCTCCAGCGGTTTTGCTTGAAAAAGCAGCCTGCAGTCGGCGGCGCGAGCAAGTGAGACTTCGAATGCATAAGCGCTCATCCGCTCCTCTTTGCGGCGGTAGGCGAGAGTCGCAGAGGGAGCCCCGAGTCGCTTGGCCTGACTGACCGCATCGATGGCGGTGTTCCCCCCGCCGATGACGAGCACCGAATGGCCGATGGCGACTTCATCGAGTGGCATTTCATGGATATCGCGGATAAAGTCCAGTGCCGATCTGACGCCGGGACCGGATTCACCTGGGAGGTTGAGACGGGATCCGCAGCCAAGTCCGATAGCAACGAACACGGCATCGTATTCGGAGAGCAATTCCCCGGCGGAAAGATCAACCCCGACATTCACTTCCCTGCGGATTTCGACTCCAAGGGACTCCACCAATCGGACTTCGTCGAGGCTTACCCGAGGCTTCATTTTATAATAGGCGACTCCGCGAGTATTGAGTCCCCCCGCATCCCGTTCCTTCTCAAAAATAACAACGCGGTGTCCAAGTTGGGCGAGGTCGGCGGCGCATCCAAGACCGGCAGGTCCTCCTCCAATGATCGCCACACGGAAGCCGCTGGTTTCGGTCGGTTTCTTCAATACCGAAATGCCACGTTTTGTAATAAAATCCGTCGCGTGGCGTTGCAGGCGACCGATGGGTATGGGTTCGTATTCATGGCCCAGCACGCACGCTCCTTCGCAGAGGACTTCGGTGGGGCAGACGCGCGCGCAACTCGCACCGAGGATGTTGGCGGTGAGGATTGTTTTAGCTGCGGATGCGACTTCGCCGTTTGCTATCTTTTTGATAAAAGCGGGAACATCGATGCCTGTTGGGCAGGCGTGAATGCATGGGGCATCATAACAGTAGAGGCAGCGTTGGGACTCGGCGAGCGCACCTTGATCGCTGAGTGGGTCGGTCATCTCCTCCATTAAAGGAAACCGGCTTTGAGATTCAGCGGATGGTTGGTTTTGACAGGCCATAGCGGACAGTGTTGGTCTTGCGAAGATTATTCACTTATTTTTGCTCTCAGGCCTACTCAAAACTATCGGTTGCCTCCTTGACGCTGCCTTTGGGAGAATACCCCATCATGCCACGTGACTTAAATCTGTTCATTTTGCATTCGACTCAATAAGCATAGAAATCGATGAAACACTCCCTCCTCACCGATGATGATTACTATCCTCTAATCGAGGCGCGGCATTGTGATCCGTTTCGCATCCTTGGAATCCGAAGGGTCGATGAAAGATGGGTGGCGAGAATTTTCAGGCCCGATGTTCGGGCTGTTTCCCTGATTCTGGATGCAAACCCTTCCAAAAAACATTCGCTTGCTCCTGCGGACGGAAATGGTCTTTTCGAGTCCATTCTTTCTGATTTCAAGGAGGGTGGGGGGTATCAACTTGAACTGACCGCCCACGATGGAAGTGTCTGGCGGGAACGCGACCCTTATGCATTCCCTCCTGTGCTCGGGGAGATGGATATTTATCTCTTCAACGAAGGCACTCACTACGACATCTATAAAAAACTCGGCGCTCATGTGAAGGTCATCGATGACGTTCCGGGTGTCCACTTTGCAGTCTGGGCACCATCCGCCCAGCGCGTGAGTGTGGTCGGCGATTTCAATAAATGGGATGGCCGCATCCATCCGATGCGCAAGCTCACGCCCTCCGGTGTCTGGGAAATCTTTTTGCCCGGCGTGCACGAAGGAGCGCATTACAAGTTCGAGATTCGCAGCGGGATGGGGGACGTTTTTCTTAAAACCGATCCCTATGCCTTTTTCGCGCAGCACGGCACAAGCACGGGGTGCATTGTTTTTGATCTCTCCCGCTACCAGTGGGCTGACCAAGCGTGGATCGACAATCGCCCGAAGATCGATCCCTACAACAGCCCGATGAGCATCTATGAGGTCCACATCGGATCTTGGCAGCGCATAACGGAAGACGGAGACCGTTGCTTGAGCTACCTCGAACTGGGCGACCGCCTGATCCCCTACGTCAAGGAAATGGGATTCACCCACATTGAACTCATGCCCGTGATGGAGCATCCCTTTGATGGATCCTGGGGATACCAAGTTGTAAATTACTACGCTCCCACAAGCCGGTTTGGAAACCCCGACGAGTTCCGCAACTTTGTGGATCGTTGTCACCAAGCTGGAATCGGTGTGATACTTGATTGGGTGCCGGGCCATTTTCCCAAAGATGCGCATGGTCTTGCCCGCTATGATGGCACCTGTCTCTTCGAGCACGAGGATCCCCGCCTTGGAGAGCATCAGGACTGGGGCACGCTCATCTTCAACTACGGGCGCAACGAGGTAAAAAATTTCCTCATCGGCAATGCGCTTTACTGGATGGATGAGTTCCACATCGACGGACTGCGTGTCGATGCCGTGGCATCCATGCTCTATCTCGACTACTCCCGCAAGGAGGGTGAGTGGATACCGAATTGCTTTGGGGGACGCGAGAATCTCGAGGCCATCAGCTTCCTCAAACGTTGCAATGAGGTCGCCTACGAGCGCTTCCCTGGGGTGGCCATGATTGCCGAGGAGTCCACGTCCTATCCCGGAGTGTCGCATCCGACCTACAACAATGGACTCGGTTTCGGCTTCAAATGGAATATGGGTTGGATGAATGACAGCCTGCGCTACATCAGCAAGGATCCCATCCATCGAAGATTCCACCAAGGTGATGTCACTTTTTCCATGCTCTATGCTTTCCAGGAGCATTTTATTCTCGTTCTCAGCCATGATGAAGTCGTTCACGGCAAGGGATCCCTGATCGACAAAATGCCCGGCGACTACTGGCAAAAATTTGCGAATTGCCGGATGTTTTTGTCATGGATGTGGGCGCATCCCGGCAAGAAACTCATTTTCCAAGGTATCGAGTTCGGTCAATTTTCCGAATGGAAGCATGCGTTCAGCCTGGATTGGCATCTCACGCAATCCCCGGCAAACGACGGGCTCCGTCGCTTGCTCCAGCACCTCAACTGGCTCTACACCCACGAACCTTCCTTCTACGAATGTGATGACAGCTATGATGGGTTTGAGTGGATCGATTTCAACGATGCCGATAACACGGTTTGGTCCTTCATGCGCAAATCCCGCACGGGAGCGACGATCGTTTTTGTTGTCAATGCAACGCCGGTCGTCCGTGAGGGATATCGCGTTGGTGTGAACGCAACGGGATTCTACGAGGAAATCCTCAACTCGGACTCTTCAACCTACGGAGGATCGAATGTGGGAAACTACGGAGGCGTACACGCCAGCGAAAATTGGAGTTGGCAGGGGCAGCCCCACTCGATCGAAATCCATTTACCACCCTTGGCTGTTGTTGCTTTCAAGCACATTTGCCCTAACCCGGGATTGAGGGGATTGGAAATCAGGTAATTACCTTATTGCCAATGAGAACATAAAGCCGTAAGAACCATTCCATGCCAAGACCCGCATCCAACAAACAGCTTCGTGGGAAACTCAATCTTACCATTCATCCCGAGATTCGCGCTTATGCCGATGAGCTGAGTGCGCTGCGCCGTCGATCGATCTCTCAACTTTTTGAGGATTTGGTCGATGCGGAATGGATGCGTTTGCAATCGATGCGCCCGCCTCAATATGTGGCGCCGCAGCAGCAACCGCAACAAACTGCGCCGCAATTATACCGGCAGCCCTATTCGCCTCAATACCCGCAGCAGTAGTCGCGCAAAATAGATGGCGCGACTAGATTCGTGCCGTTTTTTGTCCGTTCTTTGTTTTTTTCGTACGGCTGTGCAAACAGTCGCTATACCGATTTCATTTGATGAAATTCCAATCACTCATCACGCGAATATCGGCCTCGTTGGGGTTGTTTTTTTTTTGTTACACGCTTTTTTCTTCCCCTCCGTTGGGGTTGACTGAGGTGGGATGGCGTACGCTTGGGGTGAGTGTTCTCATGGCGTTTCTTTGGATTTCAGAGGCGATTCCCTTTGCCGTAACGGCCCTATTGCCGCTGGTTCTTTTTCCGTTTGCGGGGATCTCCAATGTGACCGTGGCTTCTGCGCCGTATGCCAATCCGGTGATATTTTTGTTTCTGGGTGGCATGCTGATTGCAAATGGACTTCAGCGAAGCTGTCTCCACAAGCGCATCGCGCTAAAAATCATCAGCCTCGCTGGCACGCGTCATTCCGCGCTCATTGCTGGTTTTCTCATGGCCTCGGCTTTTCTCTCGATGTGGGTGAGCAATACGGCCGTCGCCTTGATGATGTTGCCGATAGCGATATCGGTGATCGCGCTTTTCCGCCTCCAGCGCGATAGGAGCTTTGCTCCGGCTCTCGTGCTCACGGTTGCTTACGGTTCCAGTATCGGGGGGATGGCCACGCTTGTCGGTACGGCGCCAAATGCGATTTTTGCGGGTTTCATGTTGGAGAATTACGGGGTCACAATCGGTTTCCTCGGGTGGATGATTCTGTCTCTTCCGCCCGCCTT
>JALQZP010000047.1 GCA_023258235.1 Terrimicrobiaceae bacterium
AACGTCTCGCAGATAAGCATGCGGATCGTTGACTTGTAAGTCGTGACACCGAACTGGCCATCTCTTTGAGTGCCGAAGGGCCCGTTCCAAACGTTTCTGCCGGATGGAGTGGGTTTTCTCTCGCTCCAACAAAAGCTCAGCAGCACTACTTGCCGGCAAAACTTCCTGAACACTCTAGTATTTTTGAATATAAAGCTGGTAAAGTGGGAGGTTGGGAAGGATGCGGAGTTTTTGCGAGTAGATCGTCGTGAAGGCATCGATGGCGGCCTTAGGAAGGAAAAGGGGATTTTCTGTTCCTGGACGCATGGGCGACCAGATGTAGTCGTCGAAGGCGATGACTCCGCCCCGCTTGAGAAGTTGGAAGGCCAATACGGCATCTCCAAGCACATCGGCCGCTTGGTGGCTGGCATCCACGCTGATGAAGTCAAATGATTCTGTATCCTCGGCAACGAGACGGCAGAGTTGATCAATGGAAAGCCCAGCGCGAACATCGACTTTGGCAGGCGAACCTATGGAGGCGATGTTGTTTTCAAACTGCTTCTTCAGCCCGCCCAGTTCCATGTTTTTGTGTTCGATACCGCCTTGGAAGCTGTCGATGGCCACGATCGTGGATTCCGGCGTTTTGCAGAAGTTTTGAAGTAGCCAACAGGTGGAGCGTCCCTCAAAAACGCCTACCTCCAAGATCCGGAGGTGGGGTGTTTTTTGGGCCATTCTCGAGAGGATAAACTGCCAACTTGGAATGCTTCGGCTGAACCAATCTTGGGTGAAGTGGAGCTCGGACGGCTTTGCTGGCGAAACTTGGAATTCCGTTTTTTGCGGGTTGGGTTTGTTTTTGGATTTTGGCATGAAAAATTAAGTTGCTGGTTATGTTGAAGTGGCCAAGGACCGAAAGACTACAGTCAAAAAGAATCGATGAAAGGAATTAACGGACGCTGACGCTGGCCTGATCAGCAAAAATCAGTTGTCGTTTGAACTGATGGCGGCGGAGGATTTCGGGGCCGGGGCGCTCGGAGCGGCTGGTGCTGGTTGAGGTTTTGTTGGGTTCGTTGCCCGGGCAGTTTGAATTCCTGCTGGAGCGGCATTGGCGTTTCCTTGCGCTGGCTTGAGGTCGGGGCCTGGGATGGCTTTGTCCATGAGCGGATAGATGTCTTTTTCTGTTTGCTCGAGCCAGTTCAGATTTTCCAACCTCCATTGGGCCATGTCGCGGAGGGTCGCTAGGTTGACTCCAATTAGTGCATCGTCGCTTGGGTTTGAGTTGACGGGAATTTTATCGATAATGAATCGATAGGCTTCGCGGGCGCGCTCCAAGTGGCGAAGGCGCTCGAAGCAGAGTCCGATCTGGTAAACGGTGGAGGCGCGCCAGTTTGGGTTGTCATCAAGTTCGGCGAGTTTCTGGTAAACGCTGAGGGCGCCAATGGCGTCGCCGCTCTCATAGAGATCATTGGCGATTTCGTTGCCGGTTTTCCGTTGCCAGTAGGCCCATATGGCGGGCTTCTTTTTTCCGAACTCGCGACCAGAGGCGAGGAGTTTGAGGGTTTCCTTCATGGCTTCATCGCCGCGCCCAAGGGATTTGAGGGATTGAGCGACGAGATACTGGGCTTCCGGAGCGAGGGGGCTGGCAGGGTAGGTGGTTAGGAAGCTTTGCGCGGCGGCGAGGGAGGCGGTAAAATCGCCCGAGAGATAATCAATGTAGGCGGTGCGAAAGGCGACTTCGCTGGCCTCCGCTTGGCTCATTTTAATCAGTTTGAGGCGGGAATAAAGTTGGGCTGCGGTCTTGTAGTCACCGGACGCGAAATGGGTGTGTGCGATCTCCATTTTGGCCCGAAGGGAGGAGTCCGTGAATTCATTCCCGCTTTTGAGTTGCAGTGCGGAGTAGAGGACGCTGTAGAATTTGTTCAGGGCAGAGGCATAGCTCCCAGTATCGCGGTAGATTTTGCCTAGGCGAAGGAGGATATTGGGTGCTTCGGGATCGTTCGGATACAGTGAGAGAAGCTGCTCGTAAAGCACGGCGGCTTTGACCGGCGCATTTTGTTTTTCCTCCAGGTTGAGAGCCATCTTGTAAATGGCATCCCTTTTCAGCTCCGCCGGGGCTCCCAATTTGAGGAGTTGCTTGAAGGCTTTCTCGGCACGGGGTTGATCGCCTAGGGCCAAGGCTTGATCGATCTCGGTTTGAATGGCGGCGACGCTGGTTTCATTGTTGACCAAAGCCGGGGCAAGCTCGACATCGCTTTCCGGACCTGCGGGAATCGTATCGAAAGCAATCGGATCGGGTATTTGTGGAGCGACGGGCGTCTGGAGTGCCGGAGCGGGTTCGACGGGAATGCTCTTGGCGGAATCCGTGACGGACTCGGGATGGATTTGTGGTGGTGCTGCAAGCTCGGCTTGCGCAACGGTGGCGATAATGGTGACTGCCAGGACCTGAAGGCGGATCATATTTATTGGACGGTGTAAGTTGTGCTGCTCACAGGTTGATTTGGCGGGGTGGCTGGACGGAAAATCGAGTCAAAGAACGAACCTAAAACGGTCTCGCCCACAGGGGCGTCTCCCGCTCCTCTGAAGAAATCTTGAGGTTGCTCGTTATTGATGAATTTGGGTGTGGTGCTATCAACTGTTTTTGTGTCGTCCGGAGGCAGTGGACCGTTGGAGGCAATGTCGGAGGCGTTCTCGGGCTTGATGTTGACAATGGTTTTCGGCAGGAGTGGCGGTTTGCGTTTGTTTGATGTGTCTTGAGCAACGCGGATGGCGGCAGGCTTGGGCAGGCTTTGTGGGTGGGTGCTGGCATGGACTTTTTTTGTGGTCTTCGCGGCACAGGATGAAAGAACGATCGAGACCGACAAGGCAATCATCGCCCCGAACACGCCAGTGAAAAAACGTCGCCCTATTCCAAAAATGATCTCAACTTGCTTGGGAGGTTTTAAATCACACATAGGTTACTTATCGGATGGGAATGCTAAAACTTAAAGCGATTTTCTCACGTGGTCAGCGATTTTTTTACAGATTTTCTGAATTGGTGGGTTGGGGCCTGGGTCGGATTGCGACTTTCAAATGCAAGGTAAGTGGCTGGAGGTTGGAATCCCAATGTTGGATTTGCAAAAGGCACAGAAATTGCTATGTAGGAGTCTATGACACTCCGTCTTGCTGTTCTTTTTCGAGTATTTTGCATCGCCGCCCTCTTCGGATTTTCCTCATGCGCGAATCGCACAACGAGGACGGTTAATGACAAAAGCAATGCGGCGGCGTCCCGGACGGGGCGTATCAAGCAAATTCCCCAAACAACGGATGCCGCGATCTCCCAAGAAGTTGCTTCGACTTCGGGAATCCGCTGGCCACAAGGGATGCGCCGCTTGGCCATGCTGCCGATTTACACCGCCCGTCCGATCGGGGAATCCGAGAGGGACATGGACGGAATATTCCGAGGCGAGGTGTCGAAGGTCGTTAAATACGAAATTGTTCAAGTCAGTCGCTCGGAAATGCTTTCGATCCACAACCGGGAAGCGGTCTCTTCCGCTGAAATCCTATCTGCGGATTTGATTCGGGTTCTGAAGCAAAAATACGGCGCCGATGCCGTCCTTTTCACGGATTTCACGGTATTTCGTCCCTACCGCCCCTTGGCTATCGGCGTAAGAACCAAGATTGTCGATCTGAATACGATGGAGGTTCTCTGGATGGCTGACGGCATTGTCGATTCCGCAGAACCTGATGTGGCTGATGCTGCCTCGCGGTATGCCGATTCAGGATTTCGGATGCGCTACGTGAGCCCGACCATTTACAAGGGCAAAGACCGCGAGATTGGCAGCGGAACCCAAGTTTTATTGCAAAGTCCGAGGTTCTATGCAGGATTCGTCGCTCATGAAGCCTTTTCTTCATTGAGTCCCTCCGTTCAACCCGCTCAATGATGGAATCTATCAGGTGATCAGGATGGACGATCCCAGACGCTTCTTTTTCTCCCCAACCATTTGCTCGCGGCTTTTTCCAATTTGAACAACAAAAATCCAGAGTCCGAAGTCATTCTCAATCGCGTATCCAACGAATTGAACGCGGAGTTGACTCCGGGTTTGATCCATGAAGTTAACAATATCCTGACAGGTATTTACTTCAATCTAGAGACCTTTAGTGCGGGACTAGGTGAGGATTCTACTTTGGCCGAGCCTCTGAGTGAAATCAATCAGGGTGTGGAAAGAATTAAGGAAGTCCTCAATAGAACCGTCCATATCCATCTCAACGTGGCCGAAAGAGAGAAAACCTACCATGATTTGGAGTCATTGGTGGCGGCCCAACTCGATCTTGTGAGGATCGTTTTTCCGAAAACGGCCCAGATCCGTTTGGTTTCCCCTTCAGAAGCACTCCACGTGGAGGTGGCTGAGTATCCATTTCGTACAGTCATGTTGACGATTGCTTCTCGTCTGAGGGAGATTTTTCCAGCAGGCAAGGTGGAAGTTGTTTTTGAGATCCTTTCTCCGAATCAGCTTGCCGATTTGATACCCGATTTGGATCAAGCCAAAGACGCTCATTTTGTCGCCATTTCCGTTGCTGTCCCTGTCGCCATCCAGTCGGTGAGCGAGATCGATGAGTATCTTCTTAGATCCACGATCGGCGATATCACATTTGCCAACGCGGAAAATCTCACTGGAAGTCTGGGGGGGCGCCTGTTATTGCATCGCGATGCGGCGACGAAAACCTCCCGGATCTTGCTTCTCTTTCCCCGCATTGATCTCGACGCTTAACTCAATCTTATGCAATTGAACTCCCGTAATCACTCCATTCTTTCCATCGACGACGATCCGATGATCCTGAAAGTCCTCGAAGATCTTGTGACCAGAGCCGGATATGAATCCTTCTCGGCCAAGAGCGCCGCAGATGCCTTGCGATTGGCGGGAGAGCGGCAGTTTGCGGTGATTATCGCCGATCACAATATGCCCGATATGATGGGCGCCGAGCTTTTAAGCCGGTTCGCACAGATCCAGCCGTCCGCATCGCGTGTGCTGATCACGGGAATCAAGACATTTGATGTCGTGACAGCGGCGGTGAACAGCGGGGAAATATTTCGTTTCGTCACGAAGCCGTGGATTTCCGCAGAAATGATGGCGACTCTGCACAACGCTGTGCAGCGCTATGATCTCATCGAAACCAACAGGGCGCTCGAAAAACAGTCTCAGGAGCTCAATCAAAAACTGTCGGCCGCCAATTTGCTGCTCGATAAGCAACTCAAGGAGTTGGAAAGCGACAAAAAGGAAATCGATGCGAATCACGACTCCCTCAAAACGAACTTCGCCCGCTCCCTTGAGCTCTGCCACAGGGTGCTCACGACATTCAATCCCCTTCTCGGCGAGCAAGCCAAGGCGGCCACCAAAATATGCCAGTCGATGGCGGAGACGCATTATTTCGACAACGAGCAGAAGCACATTTTGGATATCAGTTCCCGGCTTTATGATATCGGTCTCACGGCCGTTCCCGCCGGCTTCATGTCTGCCGTCCAAGCCAATGCCGCAGACCTGCCTCCGGAGTTGAAAAATGTGGTCGAAAATCACACGATTCAAGCTCAAGCGTTGGCCTCCTTTGTGGATTCCTTGAAGCCAGTCGGGGAAACGATCCGGGCGCACCACGAGCGATTCGACGGCACGGGATTTCCGGACGGGCTCGCTGGCGAAATGATCCCTTGGACCGCGCGCTGTCTTGCTGTTGTTGCTTATTATGTCACCTGCGGACTATCCCATGAAATGGCCGTGGACAGCATTCTCGAGCAGTCCGGAACGGCATTCGATCCGGATGCGACCCGGCTTTTCTTGCGCTGCGCCCAAGCGTCACCTTTGCCTAGACTCGTAAAAGAGGTGATGGTCGATGAACTCGAGGTTGGCATGCAATTGGCCGCCGGCATCTACAGCCCGACTGGTGTTTTGCTTGTCGCGGATGGATACCACCTCGATGAAAATACGATTAACAAAATCCGGAATTACAATTTGAATTCCTCTCTCCTCCGCCAGTTGCTCGTTTATTGCTAGGTTCGGAAGGTGCAGGCGGGATCAGACTCCCTGCAGGAGGCAGCCGACCTTGGAGATCAGTTCCCCGGTCGCGAATGGTTTTCTCAGAAATGCAAAATCCAGTCCGGAATTGGCTGCGAGGGATTGTTGATCGGGATAACCGGACATGAGAAGGATCTGCATTTCGGGATATTGCGCAGACAGTTTCAGGGCCAAGTCCAAGCCCCCCATTCTAGGCATTACCATATCCGTGACCAAGAGGGAGGGCTGAAGAGGAGCCGATTTCGTGAGCAGTTTCAGGGCTTCCTCGCCGTCGGGTGCTGAAATGACGATATGGCCGAGTCGCTTTAGAACGGTGCGTATGAAGCGGCGCATGGCCGTGTCATCCTCCACCAGAAGGATCGTCGATTCCTTGGCATCGCGTTGTTTTGTTTCCAATACAGGAGTGGCGGGTGTTTCCCGGGCGCTTGGAAAATAAATATCAAAACAGATTTCGGAGTCTCGAGGTTGGACCACAACCAAGTGCCCCTCGTTTTGTTCTATTATGGATCTAGCTGTCTTCAGGCTGTTATTAGAGAGGACTTGTTCTACGGAGGGGCGAGTGGATCGGTGGGCTTGGATCAATCTCACATTGACAAAATCGCCCGAAGGCAGGGATTGGCCATGGAACGTTTTTGCTTCGCGCTGTGTCACATTTTTGGCCGTGATCGTGATTTTACCGCCATCTGGCATGGTGCCTCTGGCTCCAACGGCCATGTTGATGAAGGATTGTTCAATCTGACTGCGGTCGGCTTCGAGAGGCCACAAATCGGATTCCGGGATGAATTCGAGTTCGATTTGCTCACCTAGAAGGCGTTTGAGCACCTTGGAGATCTCGGTCAAAAGGTCGTTGATAACAAGGCGTCCCCGCTTGATGTCGGGTGGTTTGTTGAAGGCGAGAAGTTGATTTGTGAGGGAAGAAGCGCGCGCGGCGGCTTTTTCGATTTCGGAGAGAAAGGTGTGGTTTTCTTCAGAGGCATCGGTTTCCTCCATCATGATCTGGGAGTAGCCGATGATGACGGAAAGCATGTTGTTGAAATCGTGGGCGACGCCGCCGACCAGTTGGCTGAAAGCTTCTGCTTTTTGTGTTTGCCTGAGACGGGATTGCATCTCACGCAATTCGGAGACGTCCGTGATCACGGACGAGAGCACGGCGCCGCCGCCTTGTTCTGGTGTAATGAAATAGCCCCTCTCGAGGAGTAATGTGTATTTGCCGTTGCTTTTCCGGGCGCGGTATTCTATTTCGAAAGCCCCGCCCGAAAGCAAGACGGCCTCGATCCGGCTTCGATAACCGGCATGGTCGTCTGGATGGATCAACGACATCCAAGTCTCAAAGTGGCCGGGCAACTCATGGGGGAGAATGCCAAGAATCAACTCCATCGCACCCGAGTAAATAGAATCGTCGTCGGAAGTGTGCCACTCGCGAAGGATCTGGTCCGATGCGGACATGACCCCTTCGGCGCGCAGTTTCCACATGCGAAGCTCGCGCAAGGCTGATTCCATGTGGGACAATGGCCCATGCAAGGTGTCGCCACTTTTTGAAACGGAATGGCTTGAGGCGTTTTCCATTAGTGTTGGACCGTCACTTTAAATACGGGTGGGAAAATTGCCAAAGACTATTTTCCCGAAAGAAGAGCTTCCGCATGGCTGCGGGCCGAGTCGAGTTTGCCGCCAAGCATGCGTGCGATCTCGGTGATGCGGCTTTCCGCCGACGTTTCAGTCAAGTGCGTGCGCGTTCGATCGCCGGAGGTTTCCTTGCTAACGACGTATTGACTGGCGGCTCCCGCAGCGACTTGGGGCAAGTGGGTGATGCAAAAGACCTGATGATTCGCGCCGAGTTCCTTCATTTTCGCACCCACCATGGCCCCGATTTCCCCGCCGACATTGGCGTCGATTTCGTCGAACACAAGAATCGGAACGCTGTCTTGCGCGGCAAGAGAAGTTTTCAAAGCCAGCATCACCCGCGAGATCTCGCCGCTGGAAGCGATCATCCGGAGGGCGCGTTCGGGTTCGCCGGGATTCGGCGCAAAATGGAAATCAATTTGCTCACATCCCAGTGGAGCGGGTTCGAGAGCTTCTTCAAATTGGATCGAGAATCCGGCCCGGGCAAAGCCCAGATCCTTGAGGTGGTGTTTGACGAGGGTTTCCAACTTCGGGGCGGCTTGCTTGCGGGCCTTGGAGAGTTTCTTTGAGGCTTCGTCCAACAAGACCTTCGCGCGCGCAATCTCCTCGTCGAGTCCGGCTCCGCGCACCTCGCGTTGCTTTAATAGGGCCAGCTTGCCTGCGGCCTCCGTTCCAAAGGCGAGCACGGCTTCGATTGTCGACCCGTATTTGCGCTTCAAATTTTGAATGGTATCGAGACGGTCGTCGATGGAAGTCAGGCTCTGGGGATCCTCGTCCAACGTAGCCGCATAGCGATCCACATCGCGCGAAAGATCCTGCAAGGACTCGAAAATCCCGGAGACGGTGAGAGCGATGTTTTGGGTGCTGGAATCGAGTCGCAGCAATTCCTTCGCGAGTCTCGACACATCTGTCCACCTTGTTGAGATAGCCTCGTCCGAATTGACGAGGTTGGCACTCATCTCGGAACAAATCGCGCAGAGTCGATGGGCATTGGCCGCAGTCCGTTGTTTGGCGAGAAGCAGCTCCTCTTCGCCGGGCTGAAGTGCCGCGGATTCGATTTCGTTCACCTGATGGGACAAAAGATCGAGTTCCCGTGCCAACGATTCCGCATCCTCGGTGAGGCGTTTTTTTTCTGCTGTCAACTGGAGCCATTCCTTGCGTTTCAGAGCGTAGCTTTTGCGATGTTCCGAAGCTCCAGCAAAGGCATCCAGAACCAGCAATTGTTGATCCCGGGAGAAGAGGCTTTGGTGATCGTGTGGACCGTGGAGATCGACCAGAAGGTCGCCGATTTGTTTCAGTAAAGACAACGGGCATGCCGAGGCGTTGAGAAATTGTCGGCCTGTGCCGGCGGTGGACACCAAGCGTTTGATAATCAGCTGGCCCTCTTCACAGGGATCCGCGCCGCCGTTGGAGAGGATCTCGTGCAGCGGGGATTCGGAAGGGATCGTAAAAACACCTTCCACCGTGCAGGCATCGGCTCCCGAGCGGATGAGCGACTTGTCAGCGCGTTCTCCGAGGAGGAGTTTGATTGCGCCGAGGATGACGGATTTTCCCGCGCCGGTTTCACCCGTGATGGCGACGAAGCCCCCGGGAGGTTCCCAGAAAAGCTCCTCCACCAAGGCCAGGTTGCGGATTCGAAGTGATGTCAGCGTTGCGGACATGGGGCGACTATGTCACTCTTCGACCAGAAATCAAAGCGATGAGGGAGATGGAAATCACATTTTTGGGAACCGGAACTTCGCATGGCATTCCCGTGATTGGATGTGAATGTCCCGTATGCCTTTCAAAAGACCCGCGCGACAAGCGCCTCCGCACGGCGATCCACGTGAAAACTCCCGCGACATCGCTCATTGTTGATACGACCCCGGACTTTCGCACCCAGTGTCTTCGCGAGGGCATCGACCGGGTGGATGCCGTTCTCTACACGCACTCGCATGTCGATCACGTATTGGGATTCGACGACTTGCGCCGTTTCTGCGAGTTGGAAGATAAAAGCATCCCGATTTATGGATCTTCGCGCACGCTTGGCGATCTGGCCCGTATATTCCAGTATGCGTTCGACGGTTCGGCACGTTATCCTAACTACGTTCGTCCCGATCCTATTGTTATTAGCGGGCCGCTTCGGTTGGGCGGATTGGACATCTTCCCTGTTGATTTGCCCCACGCCAGCATGGTCACGAATGGCTTTGTTTTTGAAAAAAACGGCCGTCGTATGCTCGCCTATTTTACCGACTGCCAGGCGGTGCCCCCGGCCGCCGAGGCTGCGGCGATGGATGTCGAGGTGCTCGTTATCGACGCCCTGCGCCACCACTCCCATCAATCGCATCTCACTGTGGCTGGAGCCATCGATGTGGCGCGTCGCATCAGGGCGCGTAAAACCTACTTCATCCACATGTGCCACGAATTGGGGCACGAAAAGACCGAAGCCGATCTTCCGGCTGACATCAGGTTGACCTATGATGGGATGCGCTTGGATTTCTAGATTTCTAACTTTTGCTTTGGTTTTCGGTTGGCTTCCGATTGCCCAAGCCCAAGAGCGCTCGGCTGAAGCCACGGTAGTTGTCTATAATGTCAATGATCCTGATTCCGTGGAACTCGCGGCTTATTACGCGGCGAGGAGAGGGATAGCTCAGGGGCATGTTCTGGGGCTTGATTGTCCTCTCAAGGAGGAAATATCACGCGACGATTTCAATCGCACGATTGCGGCCCCCTTTCGGGAAAAAATGATTTCCGCTGGTTGGTGGCGAATGGATTCAGTCAATCCCGACATGGTCACGTCGACGTCGATCCGATACCTCGCCATCATACGCGGGGTTCCGCTCAAGATCGCCCACGATTCCTACACCAGCTACTTGCCCTCGCGAGCACCTCTCCATCCTATGATGGCAAAAAGAAATGACGCCTCCGTGGACAGCGAGTTGGCTTCCTTTGGGCTTCCTGATTTCACGCCCTCGGGAGCGCTAACGAATCCCTATTTTGGCAGATATTCCCAGATCCTCGATGAACCTGGTTTCCCGGCTTTACTCCTGCCGTCACGCCTCGATGCGCCAACGCCGTCGATGGTTCGCCGTATGATTGATGATTCGTTGCTGGCGGAGAAAGAGGGGCTGTGGGGGTGGGCTTACATTGATGCGCGGGGTATCACGAGTGCTTCCGCAGACACATCCTACATCGAGGGGGATCTCTGGTTGCGTCGACTGGTATTCGATCTCCGCCGTCAGGGAATGCCAACGATTTTAGACGACAATCCTGAAACCTTCTCTGGCAATTTTCCCGTTACAGATGCGGCGATTTATTATGGTTGGTATGTTGGCGATGTGGATGGGCCCTTCGCCAAGGAGAGCTTTCAGTTCAAGCCCGGGGCGATCGCTGTCCACCTCCACTCATACAGTGCGAGCAGTCTTCGAAGCACAACACGCTATTGGTGCGGACCTCTCATAGCGCACGGAGCGGCGGCCACTCTGGGAAACGTCTATGAACCATTCCTGTCATTCACCGCCAATTTCAGCATCTTCCAGGATCGTCTGATGACCGGTCTCACTCTTGCAGAAAGCGCATGGATGTCTCAACGCATGGTCTCATGGGCGGGGGTTGTCATCGGAGACCCGCTCTACCGTCCCTATTCCGCATGGAACGCGTTTTATGATCCACGCAACAAGCCGGTCAACAACTGGCGCACGTTTCGCAGTATCACCCGCAATGCGAAATTCAATATCCTGAATGCCATTTTTGCGATCAATAAAGCCGCAAACGCAACCCGCGACCCGATGTTCCAAGAGGCTCTTGGCGCAGCGCAGTTCGACGCCGGTGAACCTGTTATGGCTTTGGATTCATTCCAAGCCGCTTTGAAGCTCGCAGAAAACCCGGCGATTGCCGCTCGTCTTTCGATGGAGATCGAAAAAACAACAGCTCGGCTCCCTGAACCGGACTCCAGTCGGGTTCAGGAGGCATTGTCCGAAACCCAGGCACAATGATGGTTCCTGCCAGAACGGATTATGCGTCGGCGAGGATGTCATCCCGCTTTCAGGAATCATCTCCCGTGCATCTCACCGAGATGGAAGTGCAAGCCAGGCTTTTCAGTGGTGTCTATGGTTCGCGCTGGCGAACTACTCGAGGAGAGCTTGTGGAGGTTCTTCATTTCGGCGAGTGGAACCGTGAGGCCGGACCCGATTTCAAGGGCGTGCGCTTTCGTTTCGAAAGTGGCGGGGAAAAAACAGGCGATCTTGAGGTCGACTGGGACGCCCGCGATTGGGAGCGTCACGGGCACGCCACCAATCCGGCATTTTCCTCTGTGCAGCTCCAGCTTTTTATTGCCCATCCCGTGGAGACGGCTTTTGCCCGCACAGTCGATAACCGCGAGGTCGCACAAGCCCGCTTGGAGATCGAAGGCCAGTCGCCCATCACGTCTCTCCATGTTCCCCAGCCAGTGGATTTGGACAAGGCGCGTGTGATGATCGATGAGGCTGCTGAATTTCGACTTCGGGTGAAACAGTCAGCCCATGCGTCCGCGTCCTCGCTGCATGGACCAGACAAGGCGCTTTTTTACGCGCTCGCGAGCGGTTTGGGATATAAAAACAATGCGATCCCTTTTCTTCTCGCCGCACAGAGAGTCGGGCTCGGCGATGCAGGTTCTTCGGCAGGCGAGGCCCTTCTTTTTGGTGTGGCCGGTTTTTTGGAGCCTCGCAACTTTGATGACGCTGACGAGACGACCCGTCGCTATCTCAAGCCGCTTTGGGATCACTGGTGGACAGTGCGCGATGCCCTCTCGCGTTTGGTTTTGCCCCCATCGATCTGGAGGTTTTCGGGGTTGCGTCCGGCCAATCACCCCCATCGTCGTCTGGGCGCTCTGTTTGCAGTCGCCCGTGATTTTGACAGACTCAAAGCCGCGATACGCACAGGCGGAAGTGAAGGTTTTTTGAGATTCTTTGAATCACTGAGCCATCCTTATTGGACCCACCATTGGAATCTCAGGGCCGCCAGATTGGATCGACCAATGGCTTTGATTGGGGCCGATCGGGCCGGCGAATTGCTTGTGAACGCCCTTCTTCCCACAATGCCGTTGGACGTTGCCCTTCGGGCCTGGACTGAAATCCGAGGACCGTATCCCAGCGGACGCGTGGTGAAAGCTTGCGAGTGGCTTGTGGGTTCCGATGCCCCGTCCCTTCGTCGAACCGCAAAGGATCATCAAGGCTTGCTGCAGCTTTTCTCGGATTTCAACGCGATGACAGCCAGTGAGGCTTGGGCGAAAATCCGTGGAGATTCTTTTAAGCCCTGACGCAGGAATACCGGACCGCGACGTGACGGGTTTGAGGAAGGATGAACTTTCTCAGTTCCACCGAAGCAGATGCCGATCCAAACTCGTTCACCACGGCTTTAGCTATTTCCGCTGCCAGCGTTTCAATCAGGTGGCGCGGGCGTTCAGTTGCTATTTCTGCCACCCGTTCGCAGACTGCGGCGTAGTCGATTGTGCGTTCGATGCCGTCCTGCATTTGTAGGAAATCCGTATCGGGTGCGATAGTGATATCGATCTCCAATTCCTGCCAGTTTGAGCGCTCGGCATCCGGTACACCGATTTGGGTTTTGACCCTTAGGCTATCGATGTGGATTTCGTTCATAGCAGTTTTTGAACACTGGAAATATCGCGTGCGATGATGGTGGGTTTTGCCGTCAAAAGTTTTTCGATCGTGTCGAAACCGCTCAACACAGCCACATCCAATACCCCGCCGTGACGGGCCGTTTCGATGTCGTGAATCATATCCCCAACGAACATGGTTTCCTTCGGGTCGAGGTGATGAGTTTTCAGGATTTCGCGAATTTTTTCACGCTTGTCCATGATCTCGGTGTAAGGCACTTCAAAATAATCCATCACCCCGAGTCGTCCCGCCTGTCTCTCAAAGTGCGAGGTTTTTATTGTGCTGAGAAGAAAGGTGCGCCGCTGCGTGGCACGGCAAAAGACAAGAAAATCGAAGGCCCCGGGGAGCAGGTCCACCCGGTCGTTGAGCCCATGGAAGAATCGCTCGTAGAGGGCTTCCAATCCTTCCGCTTCCGCCTCGGGAAGAAGGTCGGCGTAGAATTCCGAAAAAGGGAGGCGAAAGTGTGTTCGGAAATCCTGCAATGTCAGCGGGTCTCTTCCATATTCCGTGAAAATCAGGTTGGTCGCCTCCAGCACGGCGGCGAGGTCGTTGGCGAGGGTTCCCGACCAATCCAGAATGACGTTGCGAATCATCGGTATTAAAATAAAACCGACGCTCGGCAACCAATGACCAAAGCGTTGCCGACACTATTTTGCGCGCCCGGATTGATGATGTATTGGAGGTCCGGTTGGATCGTGATCCAGGGAGCCAATTCGGCTTGATAGGTGGCCTCCAGCACCATTTCCGCACCGTTTTCGGAAAGCGCATCGCAATCGCAATCCTGTTGCCAAGCAGTGCTGGTTTGGGCAAGACCGAAGGCCACGCCGATCGTATCGTTATCCCGGTTTGGAATGAGTCCCTTGTAGGTCACGCCGGTGTCAAAATAAAAGTCCACCACGTTTCGGTCCGGTGGGGTGAATCCGAGACGCGCAAAACAGCCAAGACCTTGGTTGTTTTTCTCGGGTGCGGTTGCCTCGGTCGTGCACTTGCCGTCCTTGCAGCAGTGCTCGAATGCGGTGCTGTTCGCGGATTCGCGAAAGAGCATTTGATCCAGGACCATGTAATACCCCGAATTTCCCGAAGACGTCGTTCCCGCAAGGGCATCGGCATTTTGGCCTGTTTGAAACCAAGCGCCCAGTTTGACTGTTCCGGGAAGAATCTTTGAATCGTCGGCTTGCCCCCAACGAACCTGCGCTTCGTTCATAAAAGTGAAACCGGTTTCCGCATCCAAGCTCCAACGGAATCCGTGCTTGTTGACGTCTTGGGCAAAGACATTCCCTTGAAATCCGGCAGTCATAAAGGTGAACCAATCCACAGGATTCCAAGCCAGTCTGGCTCCAGGTGTGCCCACAGGGAAGCCAGGCCCGCCATTGGGAAGGTTCATGTAGGCGAGGGAGGGCCAGCCGAATGTGCCATTGATGAAAAGACTGCCATAATCGGAAATGAGAAATT
>JALQZP010000048.1 GCA_023258235.1 Terrimicrobiaceae bacterium
GGCGAAGACGATGGAATTCCGCACCTCGCTGGATGCGTGATAGATGACTTCGAGTGCTGGTTTTGGCTGGGCGGCATGGCGATTTTCCCGAAGACGGCGAAACACGTTTTCCACGTCCACAATGGCGTCGTCCACCAGTTCGCCGATGGCGATGGCCAGACCACCGAGAGTCATGGTGTTAATGCTCATTCCGAAGAGATGGAAGACGATGGCTGTGATGATCATCGAAAGCGGAATCGCCGTGAGTGTGATGAAGGTTGTGCGGAAGTTCAGCAGGAAGAGGAACAGAACGATCACGACCAGGATCGAGCCGTCACGGAGTGCTTCTTCGACATTCGAGATGGCGCGGTGGATGAATTCGCTCTGGCGGAAAATTTCGGCGTGAATTTTCACGCCCTCCGGCAACGTGGCCTGAATTTTTTCGAGATCGGCCTGAATGGCCTCCGTGAGTTGGATCGTGCCAGCGCCCGGCTGTTTCTGAATGGAGAGAATCACGGCGGGGTTCCCGTTGACTCCGGCATCACCGCGTTTGGCGAGCGGCCCACCGAGGCGCACGTCGGCTACATCGCCGATGGTCAGGGGAATCGCAGTGGCGCGGTCTCCCGGAATGACAGATTGGGCCAGGTCGTCCACCGATTTTACGCGGGCAAGATTGCGGATCAGTCCCTCGGTGTAATCTCGCAGCAAGAAACCTCCGGTCGCATTGACGTTTGCGTTCTGGGCCGCCTCTTGGACATCGTGCAGGCTCACCCCGTAGTTCTGGAGCTTATGGGGATCGACCAAGATCTGATATTGCTTGAGGTCGCCGCCGATGACCGTGATCTGAGCAATTCCCGAGATGGAGAGAAGACGCTGGCGAATTTGCCAGTCCGCGATGGATCGAAGTTCCATCGAGTTGACGTTCGGATTCTCGCTGGTGAGGCCAACGAGCATAATTTCGCCCATGATGGAGGAAATCGGCCCAAGCACGGGCTTGGTGTTGGTCGGCAGTTGGGCGGCGACTTGCTGGAGCTTTTCTGTGACAATCTGGCGGGCTAGGTAAATGTCGGTGTTCCAGTCGAATTCCACGAAAACGAGCGAGAGTCCGACACTTGAATTTGAGCGCACTCTCTGCACGCCGGTCGCGCCGTTCATGGCGGTTTCGATGGGAAACGTAACCAAAGTTTCGATCTCTTCCGGGGCGAGCCCATCTGCTTCGGCGAAGATCGTGACGGTGGGCCGGTTCAAATCCGGGAACACGTCCACCGGCAGCTTGGTAAGAATGTATCCGCCGTAGGCCATAACGAGCGCAGCGAATGCGACGACAAACAGACGGTTGCGGAGGGAAAACTGAATGAGGCGGTCGAACATAGCGTGATAATGCGACGAAGTTACGCGGAGCGACGGCGCGGAATGAGGAGGGCAAGCACCAGGGCCAAGGCCGCACCGATGCCTGCGCCTATGTAAAGGCTGCTGTTAAGGAAGCCGGGGGCGGCGGATTTTTCGGCGGGTGCCGCATCCATCTCGGCGTCATCGGACTTTTTCGTGGGCTTGCTGGGCGCAAATTGGATTTGGTAATTACCTCGCGTGACAACCTGTTCGCCTGGGAAAACGCCCTCAAGGATCTCGACCCGGCCACCAGATCGAATCCCGGTATGAACGAAGCGTTTCTCAAAAATATTCCCATCGCGAACAAACACGAAGAGATTTCCAAGGTCGCCGAGTAACGCATTCTCAGGCACGGCCAGAACGGACTGCACCTTGCCTACGCCCACAGAGAGTTGCCCGAGAAGATTGGGGCGGAGTTTCCCAGCGGCATTGTCAATCAGCGCATAGACCTCGAAAGTTTTGGAGTCGGATTCAAGGCCCACGTCAGCTCGTTGAATTACGCCCTCGAAGCGATGATCTGGATAGACATTGACCGTCAGGGTCGCCGGGTCGCCAATTTTAAGGGCAAGCACCTCGGAGTTTTCATAAGCCGTCCCACGCGCAAGCACCTTCGAATAGTCGCCAACGACCATGAGGACCGTATCGGGTGTAAATGCCTGACCCAATGTCACCTTCACTGCGGTGACCGACCCATTCAATGGGGATTTCAAGACGACATCGGGGTTCCCTATTGTTCTGGGCACCACGCGAAGCAAAGGCTGGCCCACTTTTACAGGCTCGCCAAGTTTGACGAGGATTTCCCCTACGGTGCCTTCGAAACGAGGCGTTATCTGCGCAACGTTCTCTGGCAACGGTTCGACTTGAGCGATTAGCTGGACACTTTGGCGAAGCTCAATGATTTCGGCCTCGACCGTTTCCACGCCGAGATTCGCAATCGCGGTATCGGTCAACTCGGCCGGTCCACCCGTCGCTGCGTCGGCATTGCCCGGCTGCGGGGCGTGATCGTGGCCCACGTGGGCGTTGAGGCTCGCAAGCGAAAGAAATCCTGCCGTGATCAGAGCCAGGGCCTTAGCGTTTCTTCGATTTGGATTTATTTTCATGGAGCGTATTGATAAAAATGTCACGGTTCAGGTAGCCGTTTGCGCCAAGGGATGCCTCCACGGCACTTAACGCCTGAGCCTCAGTGGCAAGTGCCTCGACGAAGAAAAGACGCTGTTCGATTTCCTGGTTTGTCAACGTAATGGCCTCCGTCGTGTCCGCTTGTCCCGTCTGAATGGCGCTTTCCAAGATGCCGCGAGTCTCGTCGAGCAAAGGCAGTGAATCTTTTTGGATGAGTGCGGCAACAGCAGCAGACTTCACCGCACGCACACGAGACGCATTGATTTCCGCTTCGATGGCGATTTGTCGGGCAATCAAGTTTTGGTGAGCCCGCTGTTGCGCGGCGGCCTTTTCCGCCACTGTTCCCTGATTGCGATTCCACACCGGAAGGGGGACAGCGACTCGGAACCCGAGAAAATTTTCATTCATTAACGCGTCATCTTCGAGGGTGCGCTCGAACTCATATTCCACGCCAACCGTGATGTCTTCCCAAGCCTCGGCACGAGCCAAGGCGGCTTCGGCTCCGGCAGCATCCGCTTCGAGTGAGGTTCGCACCAAGTCGGGACGGTAGAGCTTTCGCGACCCCGTGCTCCGCCTGAGAGCAGAAATTACTTCGGTCAGCGATCCTTTTACTGAAAGCTCAGCATCCGGGCTCAGCCCGAGCAGGCCTTTCAATGTTGCGAGCGAGGCACCTTGGTCGGCCTCCAATGCCACTAACCGCTGGCGCAATCCTTCTTTCTCTACTTTGCCAATATTGACCGCGATGGCGGAGGCTTGCCCGGCCTGCCGCCGCGCCTCGTTGAGCGCGATGAGAGAATCGACGGATCGGATCAGTCGCTTCAGCGCACTCGTCTTCTCAACGGCGGCTAAATTGTCGATGAAGGAACCCTGCACTTCTTGGACAAGTCGGCGCTCTTCGTCGCGCACCTCGGTGAGAGCAATTGCAACCTCAAGGCGGGAGACGGTTTGCGCACGCGCGAGACGCCCGCTCCACGGCAACCGCTGTGCGAGCCCGGCAGCAATTCGATCCTGGCCATCGCCTCCAAAGAAAACGTCGGAGCGGTAGGCAAGGTCGATCTCGGGATTGGGCCATAATCCTGCTTGTAGGAGACGCCCCCTCGCCTCAGCGATGGAATGATAGGCGGCACGGATCGAGGGATTGTTGAAAAGCGCGTATTTTTGCGCCTGCTGAAAATCCATCGTCTCTGCCACGGCGAGTCCGGGCAAAAGTAACACGGCGAAAAGAAGACCTCTCATTGCCATATTGAAACGACATAGCCGAAGAATTCCCTCCGCGAAAACGCTTACGTCCTGGCTAGTCCAACCCGAGTTGGCTTAAACGCCCGGCAAGCAGACGGCGCGCGCGATAAATGCGAACCTCGACGGCCTTCGGCGAAAGTCCGAGCAAGGCGGCTACATCTTTATAGGGCCGACGCTCGACGGCCCCAAGCACAAATGGGGATCGCAACTCCTCCGGCAAGGCTTGAATCTCTGCTTCCAAGGCATCAATAACCTCACGGGAGCCAGCGTCCTCATCAGGGGACAACATGGATGAGGCAAACTCGCGGTCTTCGGCCCGGTCGTCTTCCTGGCGACGGGAAAATGAGTCGGTATTCCGAGCGTTGCGCGTCGCTTTCGATTTCGCATGGTCACGACACAGGTTTACTGCGATTTGGAAGAGCCAGGTGGAAAATCGCGCTTTGGCACGAACCCGCGCAAGCGCGAACCACGCTCGGACAAATACTTCTTGGGCAAGATCGCGGGCTGTCTCCATATCGCCCACAGAACGAAATACAAAACTATGGATCGGTGCCTGGTATCTTTCGATGAGTTGGGCGTAAGCAGACTCGTCGCCCTGCTTCGCACGCTCGGCAAGGTTCCAATCCAGCTCACTGTCTGGCTCATTCGGCCCCATGGCCTGAGTCCAGATTGTAAAGGGCGTTCGCGGTGAGATTGAGGAGCTTTTGATACTGCTCGGCGGAAAGCACCGGCTGCATTTCAAAAACGTGACCGATGGTCACTTTTTGAAGCGCACCCATGTGAGCATGGATTTTCTCAATCGCTGTGTGCACCCGATCCGAGTCACGTCCATCGGCTAAAATGGCCTCGGCCAATTCGCGGTTGGCCAGGACGAGTTGCTGTTCAAGATCGTGCCTCGCTGACCGATAGCGCTTTTCGATGGGTTCCAGGAGCTTGTCCTGCTCCGGCGTGAGAGCAAGTTGAGTATGAATCCAATCGTGTGCGTTCTGATAGGTCGGCTTTTGCCATCTGGAATAGATTGCAATCGAAAGGCAGGCAGCAACCGCTGCCACCAGAAAAACGACACCAAGAAGGAGGAGCGCGGAGGGGAGCTTCTTCATGGCCATTTCGCCAGCAAGCCCGAAGGGGCATTGGGGGCGGAACTTGAAAACACGTTCAAATCAAGGCTCGTCACGGCCAAAGAGGTGCTGTCGGGTTTCAACGTGATTGGCACGGCGGCTCCAAAAATCACTGCCGCAGTAACAGCCAAGGCAAATGTTTTTGGCTGAAGCCAAGATTGGAGCAGTCGGGCGAGCCAGGGCTGGAGTTCGTCCGCCCGGCTGTCACGCAGGCGGATTTCCCGAAGGACATCTTGAGAAAACGAACCGGGCAGGTCGGGAACCTTCCGCTCCGCCAGCCCAGCTAGGAGACCGTCAAGTTTGGAGTTATTCATGGCAGATAGAACGAGAGTTTATCCGAGTTCCCTCCAAAACGAGGGAAAATTCGATGCCTTTCGTTTCACAGTGTATGAAAAACCTTGTATTCGCATTCTTCGCCGCCGCGCTGTTCAGTTCTGCTGCTTGGGCTGGCACGTTCGACGGCCCAATCAATCATCCCGTTCGCATCGAGATTGAGGCGGGAACGCCGACTCTCACAATCAGGAATCCCCGGATAGACCTTCGCGACGGTAAGGTGCGGGGCACCGCATACGTGAACTTCGGCTACGCCGCTCCGAGAGCCGCGCACATCCACGCCTACGGGTTGAACTCGGTTGGTAAAGTAGTGGCCCAAGGTTGTGACGATCTCAGTGGGAACCTCCTTGCTCCACACCCCCGTCGCGCGGGGAAGGGACGCGACGCCTTCGGAATTTTTCTCAGGGGCGAGTCGGAAGAAGTGAGAGTGATCCGTCTCGCCCCGCATGTCGGCAAGGACGATTGCTGACGAATTGATCGTCAATGGTGGAAAACATTCCGGTTGACCTTGTAGTATGGTCCAAGGTTTACGCTTCCCTCATGGTAATTTCAAAGCCACTGACGAGAGGAGCACTCGCGCGGGAAGCCGGTGTTCATGGCGAAACGATCCGTTTTTACGAGAAACGAGGCCTGCTCCGGGAGCCTACGCGGAGCGCGGCGGGCTATCGCGAGTATTCATCAGAAATCATTCACCGGGTCCGTTTCATCAAACGGGCGCAGGAGCTTGGGTTCACTCTCAATGAAGTTCGGGAATTGCTTGCCCTGAAAGCGAATCGCCGTCGGGGGAGCGCTGCGGTGAAGTCACTCGCACATGAAAAGCTGATGCTCATCGAACGGAAAATTCGTGATCTGCAACAGATGAAAGTAGTGCTCGGACGATTGGTGGAAGCCTGCGATGGAAGGGGTCCGGTTGCCGAATGTCCGATCATAGCCGCCATGGAGGAAGATCCAAAATGAAAAATCCCGATTGCTGTGCCCACCACGAATCGCCCAATGAAGCGATTCGCCCAACCAAAGAATGGTTCTGCCCGATGTGCCCAGGGGTGGAATCCGACAGCCCTGGATCATGCCCCAAATGTGGCATGGCTCTGGAACGCAATCCGACTTTCCGCAAGGAGACAAAAACGATCTACACCTGCCCGATGCACCCGGAGGTGCGGCAGGACGAGCCGGGGGCATGCCCAATCTGCGGCATGGCACTTGAGCCACTCGAAACAACGACCGACCCGGAAGAAGACGGCGAACTCCGCGACATGACCCAGCGGTTTTGGGTTGGTGCAGTGCTCAGCATCCCTGTGGTGGTCTTGGCAATGGGTGCGCACCTGCCGCTGCTGGACCGGATTCCGGGCCTCGTGTCGGCGTGGATTCAATTTGTCCTCAGCACGCCGGTCGTTCTTTGGGCGGGCTGGCCTTTCTTCAATCGCGGGGTGCGTTCGGTTCTTGCTCGGCATTTGAACATGTTCACCCTCATTGCGCTGGGAACCGGCGCAGCTTACGTGTTCAGCGTTGTCGCTCTGCTGGCACCTGGCATTCTGCCGCATTCCCTACGACACGGCGACATGCTTCCGGTCTATTTCGAGGCCGCAGCGGCGATCATCACGCTCGTGCTCCTGGGTCAGGTGCTTGAACTCCGTGCCAGAGCAGGCACCGGCGAGGCCATTCGAGCGCTGCTCGGACTGGCCCCAAAAACCGCCCACCGCGTGCGGAACGGCGAGGAACAGGATGTCGCTCTCGATTCCGTGGAAACAGGCGACTTGCTCCGAGTAAAGCCCGGCGAAAAAATTCCCGTCGATGGAGTGATCGTGGAGGGGCGTAGTGCCGTGGACGAGTCGATGCTTACCGGCGAACCCGTGCCGGTGGAAAAGACTGCTGCGTCGAGTGTGGTCGCAGGAACGCTGAATGGCACCGGCAGCTTCCTGATGAAAGCCGAGCGCGTGGGCGCAGAGACGCTGCTCGCGCAGATCGTGGAAATGGTCGCTCAAGCCCAGCGCAGCCGAGCACCGATTCAACGGCTCGCCGATATGGTTTCGGGCTGGTTCGTGCCTGCTGTCGTGGGAATCGCCATCGTTACGTTCTTTGTCTGGTTCGCGTTCGGTCCAGAGCCAGCACTTGGCTATGCTCTTGTTAACGCTGTGGCCGTGCTCATCATCGCCTGCCCATGCGCGCTCGGCCTCGCTACCCCCATGTCGATCATGGTCGCGGTCGGACGCGGCGCGTCTCTCGGCGTGCTGGTAAAGGATGCCGAGGCTCTGGAGACTTTGGGCAAAGTTAACACGCTGATCGTGGACAAAACCGGGACGCTCACCGAAGGCCGCCCAAAGGTTACAGAGATCGTGACTGCTGCATCGTTCTCGGAGGCGGAAGTTCTTGCTGCTGCGGCCGCGATGGAGGCGCAGAGCGAACATCCCCTGGCGGGGGCAGTGGTCGAAGCCGCCCGTGCAAGAAATCTCGCCGTCCCCAAGGTCGAATCCTTCGAAGCGATCACCGGGAGTGGCGTCACGGGTCAGGTCGAAGGACGTTTCGTCGTGGTTGGGAAGCCTCTCCTCCTCGGGACGGAGATCCTCTGGAAAGAATCTCCGCTGGCTGCGGATGCCGCCCGGCTGCAATCCGAAGGGCAAACGGTCATCTGGGTAGGCATCGACGGTCGCCCTGCCGGGGTGCTCGCCTTGTCCGATCCCATCAAGTCCTCTACGCCCGAGGCTATAGCGAAAATCCACTCCCTTGGAATCAAGGTGCTGATGCTGACGGGCGACAACGCCCACACCGCCCAGCGCATCGGATCTCAGTTGGGCATTGATGAAATCGTCGCCGAGGTCACTCCGCAGGACAAACTGCGGCACGTTGCCGAGCAAAAGTCTCACGGTGCCATCGTCGCGATGGCTGGTGACGGCGTAAACGACGCTCCCGCCCTCGCGACCGCCGATGTTGGCATTGCCATGGGAACTGGCACGGATGTCGCGATGCACAGCGCGGGGGTCACCCTCGTAAAAGGGGACTTGCGCGGCATTGTTCATGCTATTGCGCTGAGCCGCGCCACGATGCGCAACATCCGGCAGAATTTGGCTTTTGCCTTCCTCTACAACACGCTCGGAATCCCCATTGCGGCGGGCGTTCTATACCCGTTCTTCGGCATTCTGCTCAGTCCCATCATTGCAAGCGCCGCCATGGCGCTTAGCAGCGTTTCGGTCATCGGAAACGCGCTGCGCCTGAAACGAACACGCATCTGAGTGCCCGTCAGCGCGGATCGCGATAGATCATTGATTGGTAAGCCGCAGGAGGCGGAGGGCGTTGGCTACCACTAGGAACGTTGCTCCGGTGTCAGCAAGAACAGCAAGCCAGAGCGAGGTGTCTCCCAAGAGGGCGAGGACGAGGAAAACCGCTTTAACACTCAAGGCAAAAATGATGTTGAACCGAATCACCCCCACTGTTCGACGCCCCGTGCGGACGGCTTTTGGCACCATCAGCAAATCGTCTTTGATCAGGGCCACATCCGCAGTCTCGATGGCCGTGTCGGTGCCGCCCGCTCCCATGGCAAAGCCAACTGTGGCGGCGGCGAGGGCTGGGGCGTCGTTAACTCCATCACCGATCATTCCAACGCCTCCATGCTCGCGGGCAAGCTCCCGCACTTTCTCGATTTTTTGATCCGGTAGAAGATAGCCATAGGCTTCGTCAATACCGGCTTGCTTGGCGATGGCTTGGGCTGTTCGTGTGTTGTCTCCGCTGAGCATGACGATCTTGCATATGCCTACGGCGTGAATGCGTTCAATTGCTTCGCGGGCTTCGGACCGGATGCTGTCGCCCACGGCGAGAATGCCGAGCACCTCACCCGCACAATCGCCGTGGGGCTGGTGACCGACAATAACGACAGACCGTGCGGACGCTTCGATCTCGGTGAGTTTGGTTTCCAGCTCCGGCTTGCAAACACCGAGTTCGTGCGCAAGACGATGATTGCCGACGAAATAGCTGTGGCCGCCGATAGACCCCTTTGCTCCACGGCCTGTGATAGACTGGAAATCCGTGGCAGTGTCCAACGCAATACCTTGCTCAGAGGCATAGGCAACGACGGCCTGCGCGAGCGGGTGACAGGAATGAACGTCAAGGGTAGCTGCGATGCGAATAATCTCGACGAGAGATGTATCGTTCCAGGGAATCGCTTCTTGCACGCGGGGTTTTCCTTCCGTAATCGTGCCGGTTTTGTCCACCGCTAAGGCTCGCAGACTTGCAAGAGCTTCAAGGCATGCGCCGCCCTTAATCAGCACACCGGCACGCGCCATGGCGGCGAGGCCAGAGACGACGCTCACGGGGGTGGAAATCACGAGCGCACAGGGACAGGCGATGACGAGCATGACAAGGGCGCGGTAAATCCAAACGTCCCATGGCTGGCCCAAGAATAGCGGCGGCACGATGGCGAGGAGAATCGCAAGCACCATGATGGCGGGAGTGTAGATTTTCGCAAAAGTATCGACGAAGCGCTGGGCGGGTGCACGTTGCTGCTGTGCCTCCTCGACCATCTTGATGATGCGGGCGACGGTGGTGTCCCCGGCGGCTTTGGTGACGCGAACATCCAGTGCCCCTTCGCCATTGATTGCTCCGGCGAATACCGTGTCGCCGACCGCCTTCTCGACGGGAATGGATTCACCGGTAATGGGCGACTGATCCATGGCCGACTGGCCGGAAATGACCTCGCCGTCGAGGGCGGATTTCTGGCCGGGTTTTACGAGAATGGTCTCTCCGGGCCGCACCTCCTCCGCCGCGACTTCCACCCAAGAACTCTCGCGGCGAACGAATGCAGTGTCTGGCGTGAGTGCCAGCAACGCTTGAATGGCTCGCCGTGCACGGCCGACACTCCACGATTCGAGAAGCTCGGAGAGCGAAAAGAGAAACACGACGGCAGCCCCCTCGGCGATCTCACCGATGGCAATCGCTCCGGTGACGGCAACGACCATGAGGACGTTGATGTCGAGTGAAAAATTCCGCAGGGACCGCAGCGCCTTAGGCAGAACCAAAGTGCCACCTGTTAAAACGGCGACCAGAAAAGCCGCGTCAGGCAGCAATTCGCCTCCGAGAACAATCCACTGAAGGAGAAGACCGATTCCGGTCGCAAGACCCGAAGCGGAAACCAACCCTGGGCGAACCCATTGGCGGTTCGCCTCTTCACCCGTCGCGCGAACGGTGACACCCGCCTCATTGATCGCGGCAGTGAGTTCGGCGCGGGTCGGTTGTCCGTCATGAGAGACAACAACCTTGGCCGGAACAATCTCAGCCCGCACCGCAAAGACGCCAGAAATCGGTTTCAGCATCCGCTCGATGGCGGCGACTTCCTCGGAACAATCCATTCCGTCCACGAAAAACACGTCATCCTTGGCTTTGTGGGCAGAAGTAAGATTTTCGGACTTCATCATTTATTTGGATAGGGACTTGCCGAAATCGTTTGGCCGCCGATTAAGCTTTGCAGTTCGAATATCTCGCGCCAGAGGTCAAGAATCGCGTCGTTGCGCGTTTCGAGGGTTTCAAGCCAGCCCTGCTGAGCTTCGAGGAAGAGTGCGATGGAGATTGCGCCTTGGCGAAACTGGCGTTCAGCCAGTGCTGCGGTTTCGGCCATGGCGAGGATGCGGTCTTCGGGCAGAGCCGCCGCGGCGGTGCTAAGGGCGGCGATGACATCGAGTCGAAGGGCGATGGTTTCTTCCAGCGCGGTGCGGTCGTCACGGGCCAGAGAAGTTTTGGTTTCTTTGGAAAGCGGATCACGCCCCCCGAGCCGGATGATGACTGGTTGGGGAAAATCGCTTTCGGAAACATAGACGGATTCGAACGGGGTGGTGGTGAGCGGTAGGCCGGAAAGGGTGGAGAGGCGGCGTTCGGCAATCATGCCAAGAATGCCAAGGACGGGTGAGGTCGCCGCGAGAGCCGCCGGATCGCTGCTCGGTGGAACTTGAGGTGGCGAGAGAGGCAAAGGCGTGACATCGCCGCTCCCAAGCTTTTCGAGGCGTCGAGTGATGGCGGGGAGGACAGACCGGGCCGCTGCGGCAGCGGCGTGAAAACGGAGTGCGGCACCGGCAAGGGTTTCCCGTTCAATGCGGTCGGGGGCTCCCGTGATGGGACGCTCGGAGAGAAGGCCGTTGAGTTTATCGAGGTTCGTGGCGAGGGTCGCCGCCGCGTCGGCTTGTTGTTTGGTCGCCCCAAGTTCCAGGCGAAGGAGAGTGATTTCGGCCTCATTCGCTTCGCGCAACAAAGGCAGGAGAGCGGTTACAAGCGATTTGTCCTGATCCGCAAGGGCCGAGGCGAGGTGCTCGGTGAACCGAAATCGCGGGAATACTCCGGTATAAGTGCCCGCCTTCGAGGGCTCGGCGATCCATTTTTCTACATAGACCGAGGGTGTGGAAAACAGCGGTGGCTGGGCAACCACGGGCATAATGAAGAGTAATGCGAGGGCTGGCGGAAGATAGATGCGCATGGAAGAAAAATGGCGTTTTGACTGAAAATCGTGGAGCCGGATACGGCTGCGGGGGCCGCTTAGGGCCGCCCGCTGCCATCCGGTGATGATGGGATTAGTGCTCTTCGCAGGTGCAGGCGTATTCGCTGAGGTTGCAGCCGCCGCAGACGTGCATCTCGTATTTGGCACGGGTGTTGGTCGGTTTGGCATCGGGCGCGCTGCGTGTCTGGACGACGAGGATGTAACCCTCGGGCTTGGGGAGCGGCTCTTTGGAGACAAAGGCGTCGCCCTTGCGGTCGAGTTCAATCGCTTTGCGCCCGGATTCGAGCTGAGCGAAAAGGGCGGCGGTGCGATCACCGGGAGCGGTGGGCTTTTTCTCTGCGTCGAGGAAGGTGATGGTGGCAATTCCCTCGGGGCTGATGAGCAACTCGGCTTGGTCGGGTGCAACTCCTAGGAGTTTTCCGCCGTTCGGGCCGGGTTCGAGTTTGTTCGCGTGAGCCGGGGCGACAGCGAGGAAAATTCCGGTGACGGCGGCGAGGAGGGCGCTGGTGATGCGTTTAGGCGATGGCTTCATGGGTGTTGGTTCTTTCGGTTTCGTTGATAGTTGTTTTTCGGTGTTTCTCCGCCAACGCTTCCATCCAATCGTAGAGAATGGGCAGAAGGATGAGCGTGAGAAAAGTTGAGGTCAGGACGCCACCGATCACGACGGTAGCCAGAGGCCGCTGGACTTCGGCACCGGCTCCGGTGGCCACAGCCATGGGGACAAAGCCAATGGCAGTCGTCAACGCGGTCATGAGCTTGGGGCGCAAGCGGGTAAGGGTGCCATCGATGACGGCCTGTCGCAGGTCGACGCCTTCACGGCGGAGTTGGTTTATGAAGCTGATGAGCATGATGCCATTAAGGACGGCGATGCCTGAGAGTGCGATGAAGCCGATTCCGGCAGAGATCGTGAACGGCATACCGCGCAGCCAGAGCGCGAAGATGCCACCAGTCACGGCGAGAGGCACACAGACAAAAATGAGGGTGGCTTGGCGCAACGAGCCAAAGCTCAGGAAGAGCAGAGAGAAGATGAGGGCAAGCGCGGCGGGCACGACGACCATCAGGCGTTCGCGGGCCTTGATCAGGTTCTCGAACTGCCCACCGAACTCGAAATAGTAGCCGGGCGGTAGCGCGAGTTCTTCCCGCAGCTTCGCGGTTGCCTCGCGGACGAAGCTCTCCGTGTCGCGCCCGCGCAAGTTGATGAGGATGGCGACACGACGCTGGTTGGACTCTCGAATGATGGTGCCGATTTCATCGATCACTTTGACTTCCGCAACTTCGCCCAGCGTGATTAATCCGCCGCCCTCAACTCGCAGAGGGAGTTGGGAAAATCCGGCGGCTCGGCGGCGGAGATCTTCCGTCAAACGCACGACAATTTCGTAACGCCGGTTGCCATCGATGATCTGCCCGGCGGCTTCGCCTCCAAGAGCGTGGGAGACGACGCGGTTGATCTCGTCTCCATGGATGCCGTAGCGCTCAAGCGCGTCGCGCTTGGGCACAACTTCAATCATGGGCTGCCGACCCATGGCCTCGAACTCGATGTCTCCCCCGCCGGGAATCGCGTTTAGGATGTCGCGGGCTTTTAGGGCCAGTTCTTCGAGTTTTTGAAAGTCGTCTCCAAAAATTTTCAAGGCCAGGTCGGCGCGGGCTCCTGCCATGATTTCGTTGAAACGAAGCTGAATCGGTTGCGTGAAAAGGAAAGCCTGGCCGGGGGCATTCTCGTTCAGCGTGGACTGCATGAGTGCGATAAGCCTTTCCTTGGAGATGGGACGTCCGTTTTCCTTGCGCCATTCGGTGGGCGGTTTGAGCATGACGTAAGTGTCGGCGACGTTTGGTCCCATGGGGTCGGTGGCGATCTCGGCGGTGCCGATGCGGGCAAAGAGATGGGTGATCTCCGGGAACTGCTCCCGCAAAAGCCGCTCAGACTTCTTTTGCATCTCCACTGAGGATTCGAGTCCGATGCTCGTGCTTCGGATCATTTGAATGGAAATGCTGCCCTCGTCGAGTTGGGGAATAAACTCGGCCCCCAAGCGCGTGAAGACCCACAGTGACGCGATGAAGAAGAGGATAGCCGCCCCGACAACCGCCCAGCGGAAACGCAAGGCAAATGCCAAGAGAGGCCTGTAAACGGCTTTGCACCCACGCACGAGGATGTTGTCTTTTTCTGCAATGTTCCCGCTTAGGAAGAACGAGCAGAGAACGGGCATGAGGGTAAGGGCGAGGATGAGTGCACCGAGAAGACAGAGCATCACTGCGATGGCCATGGGCGTGAACATTTTGCCTTCGACACCAGTGAGGCTGAGGATCGGAACGTAAACCACGGTGATAATCAGCACGCCAAAGAACATCGGGTTGGCGACCTCCTTGGCGGAACGGAGAACTTCGACGGAACGCTCTTTGGCGTTGAGGCGGCGCCCCAACTCTTTTTGCTTTTCGGCAAGATGGCGGACGATGTTTTCCACCATGACAATGGCACCGTCGATGATGAGCCCGAAGTCAATGGCTCCGAGGCTCATGAGATTGGCCGTCATTCTGGTGGACGCCATGCCTGTGATGGCGAAGAGGAACGCCAAGGGGATTGCGAGAGAGACGATGAGCGCAGCCCGCCAGTTGCCGAGCATCGCAAAGAGAACCACCGCGACGAGAATGGCTCCGTGAAAAAGATTGTCTTCAACAGTCTTGATTGTCTTGTTGACGAGATTGGCCCGGTCATAACCGTCTCGGATTTCGACGCCAGAGGGGAGCTTGGTTTGGATTTCCTTGAGGCGGTCGCGCACGGCAACGGCGACGAGACGGCTGTTTTCTCCGGCCAACATGATCGCCGCGCCGAGCACAGCTTCCTCGCCGTCCTCGGTGGACGCACCGGTTCGGAAAGCGTGACCGACGGAAACCCCGGCCACGTCTCCAACAAGGATAGGACGGACGCCAGAAGCAAAGCGAATGGGTAGGCGGGCGATCTCTTGGGTGGTAGCGACACGGGTGTTTGAGCGGAGGACGATTTGT
>JALQZP010000049.1 GCA_023258235.1 Terrimicrobiaceae bacterium
GACTCGGCCTTGAGCCGTTCGTTTCACATAGCCTTGCATGATCAGATAGGGTTCGTGAACCTCCTCGATCGTGCCCGACTCCTCCCCGATGGCGACAGCGAGACTATTGACCCCCACTGGTCCACCATCAAAAAGCCCGATGATGGCCTCGAGGATGCGCTTGTCCATTTCGTCAAAGCCCTCGGAATCGATATCGAGCATGGCGAGTGCTTCAGCAGCGGTTTGCGCGTTGATTCGGCCACCAGCGCGTACGAGGGCATAATCCCTGACCCAGCGTAGAAGGTTGTTGGCAATGCGTGGTGTGCCTCTGGCGCGGCGCGCGATCTCCATGTCGGCACCTGACTCCATCTCGCTGCCAAGCAGTCCTGCGCTTCGGGAAACAATCTTGGCCAAAGTCTCAGGGGCGTAATAATCCAAGCGGCAATTCATCCCGAACCGCGAGCGGAGTGGATCACTGATCATGCCTGATCGGGTTGTCGCGCCGACCAAGGTGAAGGGAGCGAGATTCAAGCGCACCGTTCTAGCACTGGGTCCCTGATCGATCACGATATCCAACTTGAAGTCCTCCATGGCCGGATAAAGGTATTCCTCGATGGCGGGCTGGAGGCGGTGAATCTCGTCGATAAAGAGAACGCCCCCCCGCTCGATGTTGGTGAGCAAACCGGCAAGGTCGCCTGCTTTTTCAATCATCGGGCCACTCGTTGTTCGGACCTCCGCACCCATGGCATTTCCGATAATATAGGCGAGGGTGGTCTTGCCGAGACCGGGGGGACCGCTCAAAAGAATGTGCTGCAGTGTGTCGCCACGTTGCTTGGCGGCTTCCACCATCACCTGCAGGCGCTCCACTGTTTTGTCCTGACCTGCAAATTCCTCAAAAAGGGGAGGACGCAAGGAGATCTCGAATGTGGAATCCAGCGGTTCGAGGTCCTGTGATTTGGGATCCGGCTTACTCATCTTTCCTTTGAGATTTCCATTGGGGTCTCAAATATCAATCATTTAAAATCGAAAAACCGGTGGATGGGAAAATACGAAACCCGCGAAGACATATTTTAGTCGAGTCCCTTTTTCTCGGATATGCAGTAGACGGAGCCTGCAAGATGACCCAACTGTCTTTGCGCGGATTTTTTATTGCCGGACGAGAGAGTTCCTCTTTCGATCAAAAAGGAATGTCGTCGTCGTTATCGTGCGGAGCCGCTGGCGGAGTGTAGGGGCGTGATGGAGCGGGGGAGGCGGCACGGCGCGGGGCCGGAGCGCTTTCTCCTCCTTCATAATCACCACGGGGACCCGAAGGGGCGTCGCCGCCCGTCCGGGAGCCGAGAAGCTGGAGATTTTCACCAACCACCTTCATGCGGCTACGTTTTTGGCCACTGGTTTTGTCGTCCCAAGTGTCCATGCGCAGGCGGCCTTCGATGTAAACCGGACGGCCTTTTTTAGCGTATTCCCCGGCGATTTCGGCGAGGCGACCCCATAGCTCGACGTCCACAAAGGTCGTCTCTTCACGCTTCTCGCCGTTGTCGAGCGTGTAGTTGCGATTGATGGCGAGGCCGAGGTCAGCAACAGCGCTGCCTTTGGATGTGAACTTGACTTCCGGGTCGCGTGTCACGTTGCCGATGAGGATCACTTTGTTGACGTTCGCCATGGGATTTGGGGTCTGTTGAGGTTAGGCCGCAGCGGCGGCTTTTTTAGCGGGAAGCTGCATGTAGTTTTGCAGCAAAATGTCGTTGTCCAATTTGAACTTCGCGCGAACTTTTTCGATGGCAGTCGGGGCGGCTTCGAAAATGTAATTCACGAAATAGGCGCTTTTGGTGTGTTGGGACTCGTAGGCGAGTTCGCGTTTTTCGAGGCGTTGCACTTGTTCAATGCGTGCGCCTTCGTTCTGGAGAACTTTCTCCAGTCGCTCGATCGTGTCTTTGATGGTTTCTTCTTTTCCCTTGGTGTTAAGGGCGAGTAGGGCTTCGTATCTGTTCATTATTCCTGGTTTTTCTGGTTAAATTGATTCATTGCGGCGTCGATGCCATGGGCGTTTGCGTATTCAAACGCATCGGCGGCGCGGGTCACGCTTTCTTCGACTGCGGGTAGTTCTTCCTGACTGAAACGTCCCAGCACGTGATCGTGAAGGGCGCTGCCGTCAGGTTGACCGATTCCCACGCGGAGACGGGGAACCGCTTCGGTGCTGAGATGGACTAGGATCGACTCCAAACCATTGTGTCCACCGGCACTGCCCGATTTTCGAATACGAAGAGTCCCGAGCGGCAAGGAAACGTCATCCAGGATGACCATCACCTCATTGGTCGGGATCTTGTAGTATCTCGAAAAATCTCCCACAGCTTCACCGCTCAGATTCATGAAGGTTTGTGGTTTCATGATCGTGCGGCCAGCGACTTTGGCGGTGTCCGAGTTCCATTTCGGCTCGAACGAAAAAGGGGTGGCATTTCGGCGCGCGAGTTCGTCCGCGACAAGGAACCCGACATTGTGCCGGGTGCCCGCGTATTCCTTGCCTGGGTTGCCCAAGCAGGCCACGAGACGAAATGCTGCCGTTTTTTCCACGCGAAAAAAGGACTACTTCTTGGCTTCGCCTTCGGGCTTTTTCTCTTTGATGACCTCAGGCCCTTTTGCTGCAGGGGCGGCTGGGGCGGCCTCAGCCACTTTCGGCTCGGCAACAATGAAAACAGTGAGATCCGCGTCGTCATTGACTTCGACACCCTCGGGCAACACAAGGTCGCGCACGTGGAGGGAATCTCCGACTTTCAAGGCGGTGATATCGACCTTGATGATCTCGGGCAAATTCTGTGGAAGGCAGCTGATGCTCAAAGAGCGCATGTTTTGTTCCAGCAAGCCACCGAAATTCTTCACGCCATCGGATTCGCCGAAAGGTTCGACAGCAATCTCTGCGTGAATTTTATCCGTCATCGACACAGCGTGGAAGTCAACGTGGAGGATTTGGCGACGGATCGGATGGTGCTGAACCTCTTGGATGAGGGTGAGCTGGTTGGTAACTTTCGATCCGTCTTGGATCTCGAGATCGACAAGGATGTTCTCACCCACGGAGTGGGAGAGGATGCCTTCGATATCGCGGCGGACGACTTCGAGGTTTGAAGGAGCGGTGCGTGCACCGTAGATCACGGCGGGTACGCCTCCACGGGCGCGGACGGTTTTTACCCCGTTGCGACCGCTTTCGGTACGAGGACGTGCTATTAGTTTAACTTGCTTGGCCATAGATGTGACTTACTTGGTTTGTTTCAATTCAAAGAGCGAGCTTACGGACTCATCGTCGTGGATGCGCCGGATGCCTTCACCGAGGAGTTCTGCGACAGAGAGTCCTGTCACTCTGCTGCCAGGTGTGAGACGAACCGGAACGCTATTCGTGAAAAACAACTCCTTGATATCGGAGTCCTTCAAACGCTCAACGGCCAAATCTGTCAGAACGGCATGAGAAACGCCAGCATAAATATCCAATGCCCCGTGTTTTCTTAAAATCTTTGCGGCGCTGGTGATTGTGCCGGCGGTTTCGGTAAGGTCGTCGATGATGAGGATATTTTTTCCGGCAACATCGCCGATGATATGGGAGGCCTCGGTCTCAGTGGCGCTTTTTCTTTGTTTCACCACGATGGCGAGACGGGTGCCGAGGGCGGATGCAAAGGTGGACCCCATTTTTACTCCGCCGACGTCGGGAGAAACCACGATGAGGTTTGGTATATTCAGGCTGCGAATATAGTCGACCATCACGGGCAGGGCATGAAGGTGATCGACGGGAATATCGAAAAAGCCCTGTAATTGTTGCGCATGAAGATCCATCGTCAAAACACGGTTCACGCCTGCGGCGGCGATGAGATTCGCGACGAGTTTGGCCGTGATCGGGACGCGTGGTTGGTCCTTGCGGTCCTGTCTGGCGTAGCCGAAAAAAGGGATCACAGCGGTAATGCGGGCTGCACTGGCGCGGCGGGCGGCATCGACCAAAATCAGAAGCTCCATCAAATTCTGGTTCGTTGGCGGACAGGTCGGTTGAATGATAAAAACATCACGACCTCGAATGTTGTCGTTGATTTTAACGAAGGTCTCACCATCGGGGAAAGAGCTGACGGTGGCATCTCCCAACTCGCTACCGAGGTATTGGCAAATGTCGTTAGCGAGTGCGGGGTGTGCGTTTCCCGAAAAAATTTTCATCTCCGGGATGGTGGATAAGCTCATGGTGGATTAGGGCTACGGGTGATTGGGCGTGTGAATTTCAGTTCGCGAGGGGAGTAGGTTTGGGCGGAGGTTCCAAAGGAATGGTCGGCTCGATGCGCGTTTGGGCAAGACGATTCAGGTAGGCGATCTCCATGGCGTCGCATTTTTTCGTGAGCGTAGGATCGAGTTTTTTCATTCTACGAAAAAGTTCGCGGTAATATTCGCGGTAGGCAGCCCGCTCGGATTCAAAGGTGCGTGCCGACTTCGCCTTGGCCAAGAGGGCCTCCAAAGCGGGAGTTTTTTCGACTTTGATGCGGGTTTCTTTATACCGGACTTTGACTTTGATTTCTTGTTCCTCACTGGCTGCGGCCAGTGCGGCAGCATCAACAGGGAGTTGGCTTGCGGACTCTAGGGGAAGCAGATCGTTGGGATCCGTGATAGCATCGGAAGCGCTGGAGTTCGATGGGACTTCTTCCAAGAGTGAGGAATCCGTCCCCTTGGTCGCATCACTTTCGCTTGGAGAGGATGCCTCCGGTAGGTTGATGAAATCGCGGTCGCTGGTGGGACTGGGGGCTGCTGCGGGCGGATTCAATGTCAGCGCAGCGTCTTGGGGCGTTGCTGCGGGGGTGGGGGTGGGCTCGGCGGACGCTGGCGTTTCCTGGCCAACCAAACCTGTAGGCAAGAGCGCACAAAAAAGAAGTGTCGGGATATATCGCATCGGAAAAAGCGCAAGGCAGCGCGCTTGAAAATACAGCAATTTTGGGATCAGTTGGCAAGAGGATGAGTAATTACACGGAGACTTTCATGCCCGGGCCGATGGATGTGGCCAGAGCGATGCGCCATCGCGAGGGGTTTGCTTTTCTCGATTCGTCCCTCCCCACAGTTGGCGCAATGTCAATCCTGGCTTCTGAACCTGATCTCGTCTTGAGTGGGCGCGACTGGCCGAAATTGGAGAAGGAACTCCAAAAAAAAAATCGCACAGGCTCGGAGGGCGGTGCTGCTATCGGATGGATCGGCTTTGAGGGGGATTATCATTTTTCCTTTTACGACCGCATCCATACTTACTCGCATGACGCGAAATCCTGGAATGATTCCCCGCCGGAATGCGTTCCTGCCGCTCCGCATGCCGCCAACCTGAGATTAGATTTCCAGCCATCGATCCAGCGGGAGGTCTTTTTGGATATGGTGAACCGGGCAAAAGACTACATCGCCGCTGGCGATATCTACCAAGTGTGTCTCAGCCATCCCTTCCATTCGGCTTTCCATGGCAATCCTTGGGATTACTACGAGCAGTTGCGCAAACATTCGCCCGCACCCTATGGTGCGTACATCGACGGGGGTGGTATAAAAATCGCATCGGCTTCGCCGGAGTGCTTTTTGCGTATGGCGGGTAGAAAGATTTCCACTCGTCCAATCAAGGGGACTCGCCCGCGCAAGGCGGATAAGCATAGTGACCGCCTCAGCTCCATGGAACTCGTCGAGTCGGCCAAAGAGATGGCCGAGTTGATCATGATTACCGATCTGGAGCGCAATGACCTCGGTCGCGTTTGCGAGTATGGTTCGGTCAGCGTACCCGAGTTGCTCAAGCTGGAGGCCTATGAACAGGTCTTTCATCTTGTCTCGACGGTGGTGGGGGAATTGCGGGCCGATGTGAGTCACGTCGCTGCACTGCGAGATTGCTTTCCGGGAGGGTCCATTTCCGGCGCCCCTAAAAAACGCGCTCTGGAGATCATTCATGAGTTGGAGCCCACGCCCCGAGGGTTGTACACAGGAGCAATCGGATATTTCGGATACAATGGGCAGAGTCAATTTTCAATGACCATACGCACAGCGGTATTTGAGGGTGATCGCGCTCATTTCCACGTTGGGGCTGGGATCGTGGCGGATTCCGATCCGGGCATGGAGTGGGAGGAAACCCATCACAAGGCGTCAGGATTGTTGCTCGCCGCGAGCGGATTTTAGACCCCGAGAATAAAATCTCGCATATCGCGGGGAAGGGGACACTTCCACTCGAGCAGATGGCCATCCCATTCGATAGACATGCTGGCGGAGTGCAACGCATGGCGAGGGAAGTGCAGCCGTGAAGACAGCGCGGGAGTCCATCCCGTTTTGACAAATTCCAAATACAGGTCTTCCGATGGCCCATAGATTTTATCGCCGATCACAAAGTGCCCGAGCGAGGCGATGTGAACTCGAATCTGGTGTGTCCTGCCCGTGACGGGGCGCGCTTCCAGGAGGGAAAATGCCAATGTCGTATTTTCAAACTGGTCGAGTTTTTTGAAATGCGTGAGCGCTTCCGCGCCGGCCGGGTGGATGATGCGTTGAAGGTGGATCTTTGTTTCCGCAACTTCGCCTTGCCGGATAATCGGAGCATTGACGCTAAACTCCTCCATGGCGGGAATGCCATTCACTAGGGCGAGATAGCTTTTCTGGATTTTGCCTTCTTGCATCGCCATGGCGGCACGTCGCGCGGCAGTCGCATTTTTTGCGACGAGCACAAGCCCGCTCGTTTCGCGGTCGAGCCGGTTGATCAACGAAACCTGGCCTCCATTGGCAATCTCATAGCCCAGCAGATCCTTCAGTGCATCCCAGAGTGTGCGTGGACCGCCGGGTTTGGTGGGGTGCACGAGCAGGCCCGCCGGTTTGTTGACGGCAATCAGATCGGGCGTTTCACCGATGATCTCGAAGTCTGCTTGATCGTGGCTCATGTCGCGGAGAGTATCGCACAAGCATGATCGATCTTAAAAATGTCTCACGCATTTATTCCTCCGGTACAGGCGAAGTGCGGGCACTGGATGATGTGTCGCTGCACATCCCCGACGGGGATTTTGTTTCCGTTACGGGCCCGAGCGGGTGCGGTAAAAGCACTTTGCTTAACATACTCGGGGGGCTAGATCATCCGACCTCGGGTGAGGTTTATGTCAATACGGTACCCCTTCACAGCGCAGGTGAAAAAGAACTCACGCACTATCGCCGCCACACATTGGGGATTGTTTTTCAGTTTTTCAACCTCCTGCCGGCTATGAATGTTCGCGAAAATGTCGAATTGCCGCTGCTTTTGAGGGGCGACTCGGCGAAAGCATCGGCCCCACGCGTTGCTGAAATGCTCGATCTCGTCGGTCTTTCCGGCCGCGCAAGCCACTTTCCCCATCAACTAAGCGGGGGTGAAATGCAGCGGGTCGCGATCGCCCGAGCCATCGCCGGAGGCCCGAAACTTCTCCTTGCCGACGAACCTACTGGGAATCTCGACTCGGCGAATGCCGACATTGTTTGCGAAACCCTCTCAAAGATTGCTTCCCAAAAAATAGCCACGCTGATTATTGTCACGCATAGCGAATCCGTTGCTTCCCTCGCAACCTCCCGCATACAAATCCTCGATGGAAAAATCCTCTCATAACTCGACAGGTGCTCTTCAAGCCGATGATCCCAGGTTATCGGAGTTCAGTCTCTTTTCCGGTCTGGACCGCCAAGAGTTGGCGACTCTCATCAAGCTCACTGACACTGTTCACGTGGCGGCAGGTGAGAAAATCATTTCCTGTGGAGATCCCGGGCATTGCCTCTATCTCATCATCAGTGGAAGTGCGGTCGTCACCGCAAAGCCGCCGGACGAAAATGTCGAGCTCGCCCGATTGAAATCCGGCGACTTCATGGGGGAAATCGCCCTTGTGGATGACGGGCCCCGGTCGGCCGATGTGACCGCGTTGGAGCCCTGCACGCTTTTGCGGATCACCCGCGTAACCATCGGAGTTCTTGCGGGATTGAAACCCTCCGCATCTGTTCAAATCTTGAGCGCGCTCGGTAGCGAGCTTGTTAAACGCCTTCGCATATCCAATCTCAAATACATAGACCTTCTCCACCGCACCAGGGGCGAAGTCCAAGCCTAACACCTTAATCGTATCGTGGAAAAACAACGCACACTAGCTTCCTCAGCCAGCCTTACTGGCAGCGCCCTTCACACCGGCGAAAATGTGACCCTCACCATCCTTCCGGCTCCGGTTGGCCATGGTTACAAGTTTCAGCGAGTCGATCTCCCTGATGAACCAGTGGTGGATGCCGCCGCCTGCAACGTCAAGACGGTCGAACGCGCTACCACGCTTGTCCAAGGAATGGTGAAGATCCACACCGTGGAGCACGTTCTTTCCGCGCTCACCGGCATGGGAGTGGATAACGCCCTCATCCAGATGGACGCCAACGAGCCTCCGATCGGGGACGGCAGTGCCTCGGCCTACATATCTCTTATCAAACAAGCTGGCATTGTTACTCAAGATGCCGATCGTCGCTACCTTCAGATCACCGAACCGATCACGGTCGAGTCCAATGGTTCTGTGATCGTCATTCTTCCCGATACCAAGTTCCGTGTTTCCTGTACACAGGTTGGACCCGAGGGGAGATTCACTCAATTTCTTTCCGCCGAGATCACGGCGGATTTTTACGAAAAAGAAATCGCCCCAGCTCGCACCTTTGTTTTTTACGAGGATGTGAAGCATCTCATGGACAAAGGTCTCATCAAAGGAGGGAGCTTGGAAAATGCTATCGTGGCTCGCGGTGATAGCGTTCTTAGCAAGGAGCCACTTCGCTTTTCCGATGAATTTGTTCGCCACAAAATCCTCGACATCGTCGGCGACCTTTCCCTCTGTGGTCGCTTTTTGAAAGGTCATGTGATCGCCATCAAGCCCGGCCACGGCATCAATACCGAGGCGGCCAAGATTCTAGCCGAGCGTTGCAAATCCTTGGTTGCTTCAGCTGTCAAGCCAGTCCCCGCGACCGCTGGAGCATTGGACATTCTCGGCGTCATGCAGACACTGCCGCATCGCTATCCATTCCTTATGGTCGATCGTATCATCGAGTTTGAAGGGGAATTCAAGGCCACCGGGGTGAAGGCCGTCTCGATCAACGAACCTTATTTTCAGGGCCATTTCCCTGGCCATCCCGTCATGCCGGGGGTCCTTCAACTCGAAGCCATGGCTCAGGTTTCCAGCATCGTCATGATGAGGAAAACCGAGAATGCCGGCAAAATCGGCTATTTCATGAGTGCTGACGAGGTGAAGTTCCGCAAGCCCGTCATGCCAGGTGACACACTCTTCATCGAATGCGAACTCACCAGCGCGAAAAAACGCCTTGGCAAGGCTTCTTGCCGATGCCTTGTGAATGGCGAGGTTGTATCCGAGGCGATTCTCCTCTTTGGACTTGTTGATAGATGACGCGTATTCATTCCAGTTCTGTAATTGATCCCGATGCGGTCATTCATCCCGATGCGGAGATTGGGCCTTTCTGTCATATCGGCCCCCAGGTCGAGATCGGAAGCGGCACACGCCTGATCAGTCATGTGTCCATTGCCGGTCCGACACGCATCGGACAGGGGAATATCTTCTATCCCCACTCATCCATTGGTCAGCGGTCTCAGGATTTGAAATACACAGTTGAGCCGACCTATCTTGAAATCGGCGACCATAATTCCTTTCGCGAGTTTTGCACCGTCAACCGGGGCACACTTCCCGGCACGAAGACCATCATAGGTTCTCACAGCAACTTTCTTGCCTATTCGCATATCGCCCATGATTGCACGGTCGGCGATCACGTTATTTTTTCGAATAACGGCACGATTGCCGGTCACGTGACCGTGGAGGATCATGCCATTATTGGGGGGCTCTCCGGTGTTCATCAATTCTGCCGAATCGGGCGCAATTCCATCATCGGGGGATGTACAAAAATCGTGCAGGACGTGCCGCCGTTCATGATAGCCGATGGAAATCCTGCAGAAGTCCGTGGCATCAATCAAATCGGTCTCGAGCGCCATGGGTTTCCTGCGGAATCCACTCGAGCCCTTCGCGAAGCCTACCGCCTCCTTTACCGCTCGAATCTCAATGTGAAACAAGCTTGCGAAAAAATCGCACTCGACCACAGCGGGCCCGATGTAATTCAGGTGCTGCTGGACTTCATCAATGCCAGTCAGCGCGGGATTATTCGCTAGTTCCGGCAATCCTGATTTTTTATGTCCACCGTTCACGCCTACGCCGCCACATCTCCAAGCTCGCCACTCACGCCCTACACATATGAGCTTCCGCCCATCGATCCAGAGCACGTGGATATTCGAGTGGAGTATTGCGGTATTTGTCATTCCGATTTGAGCATGCTCCGCAACGAGTGGGGTTTTTCGACTTATCCTTTGGTTCCCGGACATGAGGTTGTCGGACGTGTGGAAGCAGTTGGATCCTCGGTCAAGAACCTGAAGGTGGGCGATCGTGTCGGGCTTGGCTGGTTTTCGGAGAGTTGTATGACTTGCCCTCAGTGCATGGGGGGCGACCACAATCTTTGCGGTTCCAGCGAAAGCACGATCGTAGGTCGCCATGGGGGATTTGCGGACCGCGTTCGGGCCCACTGGGCTTGGACGGTCAAAATTCCCTATGCTTTGTCCGCGGCCAGCGCCGGTCCCCTCTTTTGCGGTGGTATCACAGTGTTCAGCCCTATCGTGGAATTCCATGTTCGTCCGACCGATCGGGTCGGGGTCATAGGTGCCGGGGGGCTTGGCCATCTCGCCATTCAGTTCCTCAACAAGTGGGGATGCGAAGTCACGGCGTTTTCGTCCACGCCGGATAAAGTGGACGAGCTTACCAAGCTCGGCGCCCATCGGGTCGTCCACTCCCGCGATTGCGAGGCTCTGAAAGCGGAAGCCGGTCGCTTTGATTTCATCATCAGCACCGTGGCCGTTCCGCTCGAGTGGATGTCTTATGTGGCCGCTCTTGCTCCGAAGGGTCGCCTGCACACAGTCGGCGCTATTCCCGCCCCGGTCTCATTGGATGCATTCCCTCTCATTATGGGGCAGCGTTCCTTCTCGGGATCGCCACTCGGGAGCCCTGCTACTACCGCGCTCATGTTGGAGTTTTGCGCCCGGCACGGTATTGCCCCCATGGTTGAGGAATTTCCTCTTTCCGAAGTCAATAAAGCCATCGACCGCCTCGAGAACGGGAGCCCCCGCTACAGAGTCGTTCTCAAGGCGTGAGTTGCGCTCTTGTTCGAATGGATAGATAGGCGCCCAAGGTAACAAATTCATCTTCAAATTGATCGCACTCGAATCCAAGCCAGAAACCGTGTTCTTCAGATCCAATCCAAATTCCTTGTCAGCATAAAGACTTTGGATTTTGGTTGCCAAACCCATAGCCAAAGCTTGCCATAGACACTAAGCGAGTCGCTCGTTGGCTTCAGCGAGTGTAAATTTTGCAATCCGGTTCTCGCGAAGATAAAGACACGTTTAACCGGACACCACCGTTGATCTTCCTATGGGAATTTGCGTTTGAGCTGTCGGATCCAGTCTCGTCATTGCTGATAGCTGCGGTAGAACTAGGGAATGCGTATTGCCTTTGCCTCATTCGGTTCGCTCGGGGATTTGCACCCCCTTCTTGCGATGGCCGTAGCTGCAAAGGGAAGGGGACATGAAGTCGCCGTCGCAGCTTCACCTAACTACGAGGATAACGTTCGGCGCGCGGGTGTGGGTTTTCATCCTTTGCGGCCTGCGATTCCGTGGGATCCTGCGCGGTTGGCTTATTATTTTGATATGAGGCGTGGCCCGGAGAGGTTGCTCCGGGAGGTTGCTTTTGCCGATCTTGCGGACACGCACGGCGACCTTCGGTCGGCGAGCAAAGCCGCTGATCTGCTTGTGGTGGGGGAGCTTCTCTACACTGCGCCGATCGTGGCCGAGGAGCTTGGGATTCCTTGGTTGAATGTCGTGCTCGCACCGACCTCGTTTCTTTCGGCAAGCGACCCTTGTGTACTTGCGCCCGCCCCTTTTTTGTATCCCTTTCGTCACCTTGGGAAATGGGTTCACCAACTCGCCTACATCGCAGGGCGTGTTCAGGCGCGCATGTGGGCCAGGCCGTATTTTAGATTTCGCGAGACCCTCGGGTTTCCCCCGGGTCCCAATCCGATCTTTGATGCGAAGCATTCTCCGCATGGAACGCTGGCGATGTTTCCCTCCTTCTTAGCCAAGGCCCAAGCGGATTGGCCGGTGAAAACTCTTCAAGCAGGATTTCCCTTTTTTGAGCAACCAACACGGCCGACTGACCACATCGTGGCTGACTTCCTTGCTTCCGGGGACCCACCCGTGGTTTTTACGTTGGGCTCCATCGTGGCTCATTTTGAGCCAGCATTTTATCGAGCGGCTTGCGAGGCGGCGCTCAGCCTCAATCGGCGGGCGATATTGCTCACCGGACGCGAGGCCACATGGGTCGATAAATCCAACCGGAATGTGCTGGCGGTGGATTATGCCCGTCTCCACGAAATTCTCCCTCGATCCGCTGCGGTGGTTCACGCAGGTGGCATCGGAACGTGCGCGGAGGCTTTGCGTGCAGGAATTCCTTCGCTCATCATTCCCTTTTCCTTTGATCAACCTGACAATGCGTCTCGAATGAAGCGACTGGGTGTTGCCGATATTCTTTCAAGGCATTCCATGCAGCCAGACGGCATCGCTTCGAAGCTGAAACGCATATTAAATGATCCTTCATTCCGCGATCAAGCGCGACAATACCCGGCTCAAATCAACCCGGCTCAAACCATGAGTGCGGTTATGGAAAAAATGGAATCCCTCTATGTATGAAGTGGATTTCGGCCTGAGCGCGTCATAAATGGTGGAAATGTTTGCTAATGCGGGGGGTGTGAGTTATCTATTTCACATGACTACTCCACTCTTTGCCATGGCTATGCCCGGTTGGCCTGAAATGGTCTTCATATTTATCATTTGCTTGCTTCTTTTTGGTGCAAAAAAATTGCCTGCGTTGGCGCGCGGCATCGGTCAGAGCATAGGAGAGTTTAAAAAAGCCCGTGAGGAGTTTGAGCACGGCGTTTCCAACTCGGCGTCTTCTGTTGAAAGTAAAGAGGCTGTAGATAAAAAGCCTCAAAATCCGGCCTGAGCCGATTTGAAAATTCCCTCCTGGACGATTGTCCTCGCGCTCTTGTTTGGGTCATTGGCCGCCTTGCCGGCGAAGGACATTGTTTTTGCTGCCTATAATCTCAAGAATTATCTCCTCATGACGCGTCAGGTCGGGGGAAAATCGCTTCCCGACCAACCCAAACCGGAAGAAGAGATCAAAGCCACGCTGGCTGTATTGGGAGAAATTGAGCCCGATATTTTGGGTGTTGTGGAAATGGGGGATGAGAAGGTTCTAGCGGATTTTCGGTCACGCCTAGCCTCCGTGGGCCTCGATTATCCCCATGTGGAGTGGTGTTCAGGGAGCGGATGAATCCCGGCATATCGCTCTGCTCAGTCGGTTTCCCATTATCTCGCGCAGTTCACGTTCCCGTGTTCCGGTGGAGCTCAATGGGCGATTTTTCGAAATGTGCCGTGGTATTTTGGATGTGACTCTTCAGATCACTCCTGCTTCCAGGCTGCGATTGGTCGGTTTGCATCTGAAGTCACAGCGTGTCGTTCCTGAGTATGATGAAGCCAAATTCCGTGCGAGGGAATCCATCGCGGTTCGCACGCATCTTGATGCCATTTTAAAGGCCGATCCAGATGCCAACCTTCTCGTCTTCGGGGATCTCAATGACTCCAAAAATGCATTCCCTGTTCAGGAAATCCTTGGCCCTCCCAAGTCACAGTTGGCCCTCCGCGACCTTCATCTCAAGGATCGATGGGGCTTCACTTGGACCCATCATTGGTCGGAGGCTGACATTTATTCCCGATTCGATTACCTGCTTGTGAATCAGTCTCTCTGGCCCAAGATCAATCTTCGCCGAAGCGGCATCAATTCTTCCCTGGAATGGTCCCGCGCCAGCGACCACCGCGCCATTTTTACTCAAATATCTTTTCCCGAATGAAGATCGCCCTTTTCCTCTTTTTTGCACTCGTGGCCTCTCTTCTGGCTTCCCCGGATGACGATTGGAATGTGATTGTGGCCATGGATGCCGGTCCTCCTGTGAAGCCGACCAGCGCGGCCGAGGCGAGGGTTTTGGGAAAATCCCATTTTGTCAAACATCAGGCACTCATCGAGGATTTCCTGAAAAAAAATCCGAACGACCCTAGGGCATTCGACGCGCGGCTTCGACTTGCCGCCATTCTTTCGGCGACAGGTAAAATGGAAAAAAAGCAGTCCTTGGTTGATGAAGCCATGCGAATGCTCCAGGCGCTGGAAAAGGACAAGTCCTTCCCCTTGGATAAGCGTGCTGAT
>JALQZP010000004.1 GCA_023258235.1 Terrimicrobiaceae bacterium
GGAAAACGGCCGGGCACTGGACAACACGACGGTTGAGAACAACAAACTGCTGATCGCGATCAGGCCTTCCCTCTCCTGGTTTCGACAAGTAACCCTCCAATTTTATCCCGTTTTCCTCCGTGGCCTCCAAAACCATCAACCTCTTCATAAAGTCGGCTCCAAAAAGATCCACTACACGAACCCCATGTTCGGACGTGCCTCCCGCTTTCCAAATGCAACGCCCCTCACGAAGAAGCGTCATAGTGACCTCGGGATGCGCGATGGCAAGCGACTGCATCTGATAAATGATGTGCGCCGCTTCGGTCTCCTCCCCGCGGAGAAATTTTTTTCGCGCAGGCACATTAAAGAACAGCGAAGCGACTTCAATCGAGGTGCCGGGCGCAACCCCGCAATCGGAAACCGATTCGATCTTGCCGCCGGCAATTTTTATTTCCGTTCCGGTTTCACACTCCCGGGAGCGAGTGGCCAGAACGAAACGCGAAACACTTGCAATGCTCGGTAGCGCCTCTCCGCGAAATCCCATGGTGGCAACCACCGACAAATCCTCAGCAGAACGGATTTTGCTAGTTGCATGCCGCTCCAGACACAGAATGGCATCCTCGCGATCCATTCCCGACCCGTCATCCGTGACCCGGATCAATTGCCCTCCACCGCGAGCGAACTCCACGGTGATCCGGCGAGCGCCTGCATCAATGCTGTTTTCGACGAGTTCTTTGACTACGGACGCAGGCCGCTCGACCACCTCACCGGCAGCGACCTGGCTTGCAACCTCATCTGTAAGTAGTCGAATCTTTCCCATGCCATTTGACTTTGCACGGAATCGTTCTTATGAAAAGAACGTGATCAAAATTACCGATGATGCCGCGCAGGCGCTACTTGACCTTATTGCATCGAAAGGGAAAGGAGAAGGTTTGCGTTTGTCAGTTGAGAAAGGCGGTTGCGCGGGACTTCAGTACATCATGGAGATCGAGATTCAAGGCGATGGGCAACACGTGATCGAGCATTTGGGAGCCAAGGTTTTCATCGACCACGACAGCGCAAGCTTTCTTGCCGGTTGCACCCTGGATTATGAGGACGGACTTTCTGGTGCCGGATTCCGAATCAGAAATCCTCGTGCCGCGAGATCATGTGGATGTGGAACCTCGTTTGAAGAAATGGCTCCGGCCCAATCCTGATTAAGATGCCCAACGATCCCGGAAGACATGGCAACCGAGCGTGGTTCGATGAAACTGATCGCGAAAGCATGCCCTCCTCGAGATCTCCCGACGGAGGCCTCTTTGGTTGGACTGTTCTGATTATTGTCCTAATAGGCTTTGCCGTCTGCTGCTGGATCGGGAGCTATTACATCTTCGGTCATCCTGAAAAACCATTCAGCCATGAAGTTCTCACCAGGCTAAAAAAAATTGATCTCCCCAAGCGCTTTGAACTCACTGCAGCACCACGCGGCGAGTTTCTACGGGCCCCTCAAATTCTTGACCGGTTCAGCTCGATGAAACCGCGGCAACTGGCTCGCACGAATGAAGTTTTTCTTCGTAATTACATTCGCAACTTCAAGCCCGCAGATGGCCTTGTTCCCTACGTGATCGGCACATTCAACATTTTGGATTCCTACGAGCTCACGAATGAGGATTTTTTTGTTTCAGGGGTTGTCGTGCTCGCTCAATCCAAGGAAAACCCCAACCTTCTCATCGAACAGATTTTCACCTCGACTAAGAAATCCATCCCCAACCTCCACCGCTCCCTCCTCACCGGTTTGGATATCGACCTCAAACGCGAAAATGAATTGGCCGCGATTATCAATGTCGACCGTTTGAAAGACGGTCGCGTTAAGGTGACGACGATTTCAATTTTATACCCGAGCTACGAATCGGCTCAAGAAAACGGAACCTTCTCGCTCGATCCGCCAGAACGCCTGAACGTGAAAGCCGGTCTTCCTTTGATCGACAAAACACGCCAATCCGAAGCAGAGGCCAAATACGCCCACTTCCGCCGAAAAACCAAGCCTTCATCCACCATCAAGGAAACTCCGAAAACAGAATCCACACTGGCCAGCGCGAGTCAGCGCCTGATGCGGGTGGAGAAGCCACTGGCCGTAAACGATGCCACGCCAACACCGACGCCCGTTGCCACCCCCATTCCCGCAGGCACACCTCTCCTAGCCTCGGTATCGCCCACACCAGAAGCCGCCTCTATTTCCGTTCCCTCACCCCTGTCACCTCCAACCCCGGCCTCACCGACACCAGAGGCCCGCAAAGCGATCCCCGCACGACCGACCGCGAAGCCAACCCCTGCGGCAACTCCGACGCCCGCATTGGTCGTTGCAACTCCAAGTCCAACGCCAACCCCACCCCAAGCGATCGCTGCATCGAACTCCAAAGTCTGGCCTGTATATGAAGCGGGTAGAATGCCTCGCGGACGCCTTCTCGCTCCCTCCGATGTCCCAGATGTCGCATCCAAAGGCACATCCGGTGAACGTACTTATTTGAATGGAAATTTTAATGTGACGGCCTCTGGTGGCGACCGTGCCGTCCTGCGTCCCACACAACGAGGTTCCGATAACATCAGAATCATCGTGCAATACCCCAGTGGCATGAAGGCTCCCTCCGATGGCAGCTTCGTCTCTCGCGATTCGCGCCGCCCATTCCAAGTGATGGATGTCCGAGCCAGCACCGGCGGGCAAATCAACGTGTATGTGCGCGAGGTCACGAAGCCTTAGAGACAGGATTCATGATGAGATAGCAGAGGCGGGACCGATGAAGTTCTCCCGCTTCATGGAGCTTGCACTCTACGATTCGCAAGAGGGCTACTATGCCAGCGATCGGGCCAAGGTGGGACGCAACGGAGATTTTTTCACCAACGTGAGTGTCGGTCCCGTTTTTGGCGAGATTCTCGCCGGACAATTCCTCGAGATGTGGTCCATCCTGGGAGAGCCAAAAGAATTCACCATCGTGGAACAGGGTGCCAATGATGGCCGGCTTGCGCGGGACGTCATGGACGCTCTCTCCGGCACACCATTGGCAAGGGCCCCTTGGACCTTTATCGAACCCCTCCAGTGTCTTCAAAAAAAACAAAAAAAACTTCTCTCCGGAGCCAATGTCTCCTGGATTTCATCAACCGACTCGCTCCCTCCTTTTTGCGGAATCCACTTCTCAAATGAACTCTTCGACGCACTGCCCGTGGACATCCTTCAGGCTCATGGCGGGCTTTGGAGGGAATTGTTGGTAAAATCGGAAGATGACGATTTTCTTTTTAGCCCAGACCAGACCTTGTTCTCCGGGACTTCACTTCCTCCAAGGCCTGATGGATTTCTCACCGAGCGCCGGAGTGGGCAGAATGAGCTTCTCCAAAGGATATCGAGTAGAATGGAAAAGGGGTTCCTCCTTGCGATCGACTATGGAATGCCTGGGGAAGACATCCTCGCCGAGCACAGAAGCGGAGGGACCCTCGCCTGCTACTCGAAACACCGCCGTGACGAAAACCCACTAGAACGACCAGGCGAAAAAGACATCACTGCCCACGTTGATTTTTCTTCCCTGTCTCGCGATGCCTGCGCCGTTGACCTGAATTTGAGAGGGTTCACCGATCAGCACCACTTTCTTGTGGGAGCTGCCACGAGGTTGCTGCAATCCATGGATGGAAAAACACCGACTCCCCAAACGCTCAAAAAGCTCCGCTCATTGCGGATGCTGCTTCATCCGGAAACGATGGGATCGCAGTTCAAAGTTATCCTCTTTTCCAAAGGAGGAGCTGGCGACAAGCTGCCGAGCGGCTTCTTGCATGCCAGAAATCCCGAACGCCTGCTTGAAAATCCGGCGACTGGCTTTTAGCAAGTCCGAAGCGACTTGCCCGAAGCATTCACTGGTTCCGGCGATGGAATGCCGAAACCGCCCGCTCCGCTTCCCTCGACTCCACACGTTTTTTCAAATCCATTCGCTTATCGGCAGCCTGTTTTCCCTTGCCGATGCCCACCTCGATTTTGACTAGCCCCTTTTTCCAGTAGAGACGCAGGGCTGGAATGGTCAGACCATCCCGCTCGATGGCACCGGCCAATTTATCTATCTCGGCCCTGTGCAGCAAAAGTCTTCTCGGGCGCTTGGGTTCATGCTGCTCGTGACTTGCGCGCTCGTAGGGTTGGATTGTGCTTTCGAAAAGATAAATCTCTCCGTTTTCCAATTTGGCAAAGGCACCTTGAAGAGATATCAGACCGGCACGAATGGATTTGACTTCCGTGCCCTTCAGTTCCACCCCGGCCTCAAACCTGTCGAGAATGTGATAATCCCGCAGGGCCTTTCGGTTGGTGGTAATATCGGATGCCATATTTCCGCTGCTGCACGCAGCAGACCCTTAAGCTGCGTCAACGAGAGACTCGGTCAAGACGATCTTGCCTTGAGCGATTTCAAGAAGAGCCACATCGGCAAGCCCAAGGCTCAAACCGGCATCGACGAGAGGCCGACTGCCTGCATTGAGTTGGCGAACACGACGCGAAACCATATTGATGAGGACTTGAGTCTCGGGAATGACTTTGGATGCTTCTTCTATGTATTGAGCTTTCATAATTGGTATACCGACCACGGCGATGTTCTTCGCCTGCGGAGCGTGAAAGCTAGTCCGCCAAATCCCACAGTCAAATTTTTTTTGGTTTTTTATTTGACATGTAGGGTTAACCCTTTAGTTTCTCGCCTCCCAACCAAGGAAAAATCAACAGCAGGAGACCATGGGGTCGCTCGCACTGCACAATATTAAATGCAAAAAAAACGCAGCAAGCGCTATCGCGCAGCGGAAGCAAAAATCGAGTCGCATCGCAAGTATCAACTCACTGATGCCATTGAAATCCTCAAGACCCTTCCGGCGCCAAAATTCGATCAAACAGTCACTCTCTCTTTCAAGCTGGGTGTGGATCCCAAGCAGAGCGACCAAATGGTTCGCGGCACCTGTCCCCTTCCCAACGGCAGCGGAAAAAACGTGCGCGTCCTTGTATTCGCCAGCGGACAAGCCGCTGAGGCCGCCAAAGAAGCCGGCGCGGAATACGTCGGATTCGAAGATCTCATCAAGAAAGTCACCGGCGGCTTTTCCGAATTCGATGTCGCTGTCGCCACTCCGGCCGCCATGGCCGAAGTTCGCAAGCTGGGCCGTGTTCTCGGACCACGCGGATTGATGCCGAATCCCAAAACCGGAACCGTGACCGACGACACGGCCAAAGCCGTCAAGGAAGTCAAAGCCGGACGCGTCGAATTCAAACTCGATAAAAACGGAAACGTTGCTGTGCCTGTTGGCAAATTTTCTTTCGACGGAAAATCGCTTCTTGAGAATGGCGCCGCCGTCATTGACGCCGTCATCAAATCCCGCCCGCCAACAGCCAAGGGCTCGTTTGTTCAAGCCATCACACTGAGCGCCACCATGTCACCCGGTCTCTCCGTTGATCCTTCATCGTTCCTGAAACACTAATTAAAAAATCATGAGACCCGAGAAAACCTTAATCGTCTCCGACGTCCGCGATAAGCTCAAAGCCTCGCCATACCTTCTCATCGTTGACTTCACCGGCATGAAGGTGCCGCACTTCGAAAGCCTGAGAACCCGACTTGGCGAAGCCGGAGCCAAAATCAGCGTTGTAAGAAATACCTTCTTGCGCATCGCAGCCCAGGAACTGCAGATGCCGGAAATGTCCGAGTCCCTTGCAGGCCAGACCGCCATGGTCACCGGCGAAGTGGATATTTGCGCCGCAGCCAAAGTCCTCAAGACATTTGCCGCCGAGTTCAAAAAGCCAACTGTCAGAGCTGGAGTTCTGGACAATGCCGCCCTTTCTGCAGAACAAGTCGCCGCTCTGGCCGACTTGCCAAGCAAGGACGTCCTGCGCGCCACACTTCTCGGCCTCCTTCAGGCTCCCGCAAGCAAGCTTGTTCGCGTCCTCAACGAACCCGGTGCCAGCTTGGCCCGCGTGCTCAAAGCCAAGGGCGACTCCATGGGAGGCGCGGAATAGCTTTATACCAAGAATTTCGCCCGTCCGCCGCAAGGTTGGCGGGCGACTAACAAGAAAACACAAACCGGTTCCTTGTCGGTCTGGCGGCGCCAGACTCAATTCCACCGAAGCCTCGGTGGGCGACAATACCAAAAAATAACAAACATATGGCAGATACAAATGCACTCGTCGAGCAACTCAGCGGACTCACCGTCCTCGAAGTCGCCGATCTCGTCAAACAACTCGAAGAAAAATGGGGCGTTAGCGCAGCGGCACCAGTAGCCGTGGCAGCAGCCGGCGCAGGCGCTGGCGCAGGCGCAGCAGCTCCAGCTGAGGAAAAAACCTCTTTCGACGTCATCCTTACTGATGCCGGATCCAATAAAATCGGCGTCATCAAAGAAGTGCGCGCAGCTGTGGCCGGACTCGGTCTGGCTGAAGCCAAGGCTCTCGTTGAGAGCGCACCCAAAGCCCTCAAAGAGGGTGTCACCAAGGAAGAAGCCGCTGAGATCAAGAAAAAGATCGAAGCCGCCGGCGCCAAGGTCGAAATCAAGTAAGCCAGTTTCAAGCCCGCAGAGAGAAAAGATTTTTTTCTTGCTCTCTCTGCGGGTCCCTTTAATTTATCCCGTTCGCTTCAAAAGCAAAACAAGCCATCTGACGAATTCCATCAAAACAAATTTCAGCTCCGTCAACGAAAGAATGCGCGAAACTAGCGCCGTTTTTCCGTCGCCGGATATTTTTGTTTTTGAACATCGCCCGATGACCATCGCCGGATAATCCGGTAAAAACCACTAGCGGCATCTCACAAATACCATGTCTGAACGCATCCACTTCGGAAAATTGAAAGAGGCTATCGAGCCACCAAACCTCATTGAATTGCAGCTCAATTCTTATAACGAGTTTTTTCAAAAAGATGTCCCCCTTAACAAACGCAGGGACGTCGGCCTCCAGGCTGTCTTTCGTGAATTTTTCCCGATCCTTGGTTTCGAAGACAAGTCCTCACTCGATTTTGTAAGTTACGATCTCGGCGAACCAAAAATGTCGGCTCTCGAGTCGCAGCGTGAGGGACAGACCTACAGCGCCGCTCTTTATGTCACCTTCCGCTACAAAGACGAGCGTAGCACCAAAGAGGAAAAGGTCTACATGGGTGAGCTGCCACTCATGACCCAGCAGGGCACTTTTGTCATTAACGGCGCGGAGCGTGTCGTGGTCTCCCAATTGCACCGCTCGCCCGGCATTTGTTTCGAGACTTCCGTTCACACCAATGGCAAGATACTTCACGGATTCCGCATCATTCCCGATCGCGGTTCATGGATTGAAGTTCAATTCGACACAAGCGATCTCCTCTACGTCTATCTCGATCGCCGCAAACGCCGCCGGAAATTTCTGGCCACCACATTTCTCCGTACCCTCGGGTATCCGAACGACGAGGATATCATCAACCTTTTCTATAAAACCGAAGACCTCAAACTGAGCGAAAAACTCGACGAAGAGGTCATTGCAACAAAAGTTCTCATCGCCGATATCCGTGACGGAGAACTCACCGTCGGTCGCGCTTTTGAACCGCTCACGACAGCAATCATCCGCGAACTCATCAAGCTGGGACACAAGTCGGTCAAGGTTGTCGATACGAAAGAAGATGACACGATCATCAAATCTTTGAAAAAAGATCCGGCCCACGAAGAGGACGAGGCTCTCAAAGATATCTATCGCAAACTTCGCCCTGGCGATCCACCCACTGTTCAGAACAGCCGCAGCATGCTCAAACGGCTTTTCTTTGATGCCAAGCGCTACGACTTGGGGCGCGTCGGTCGTCACAAAATCAATCAAAAGCTCGGCCTCAAGGTCAACAACGACCAGCGTACACTCACGAAAGAAGATTTCGTCGCTGCGATGAAATATCTTGTTCGCCTCCGTGGCGGAGACGGAATGACCGATGACATCGATCACCTGGGTAGCCGTCGCGTCAGGACTGTTGGTGAACTTCTTGCCAACCAATGCCGCGTGGGTCTTTCACGCACCGAGCGTCTCGTCCGCGAACGCATGACCTTGTTTGATGTCAACACGGATCAGATCACACCCCAAAAGCTCATCAATCCCAAGTCCCTGAGCGCCGTTGTCCGCGACTTCTTTGGTCGCAGCCAATTGAGCCAGTTCATGGATCAGACGAATCCTCTTTCGGAGCTGACTCACAAACGCCGTCTCTCCGCCCTCGGGCCAGGAGGTCTCAGCCGAGATCGCGCTGGGTTCGAGGTTCGTGACGTGCACCCATCGCACTACGGACGCATTTGCCCGATCGAAACCCCTGAAGGCCCAAACATCGGTCTTATCAGCTCCCTGAGCACCTTTGCCCGCATCAACGAATTCGGATTCATCGAGACTCCTTATCGCAAGGTGGCTAACGGCCGGGTTACCGATGAAGTCGAATACCTCAGCGGCGACCGTGATGAAAACTTCTACATCGCCCAAGCCAATTCGGCAGTGGATGGCAAGGGGCATTTGACCGGCGAAAAGGTTTCCGCAAGATATCGCGGTGACTTCCTTGAGGTTGAACCCGCCCAAATCCAATACATGGACGTTTCCCCGAAACAATTGGTTTCCGTGGCAGCCGGATTGATCCCCTTCTTGGAACACGATGATGCCAACCGCGCTCTCATGGGCTCGAACATGCAACGTCAAGGCGTTCCACTTCTCGTATCCGAATCCCCGCTTGTCGGAACCGGACTCGAAGCACGCGTCGCACGTGATTCCCGCGCCGTTATTTGTGCTGAAGCCAGTGGCAAAGTAGCCTCGGTCACAGCCAACCAAATCATCATCACAAAGGACGGATCGCTTCCCGAAGGCAAGAAGAAGATCAAACACGATCCCGAAAATGGCGTGCATCTTTATGAGTTGCGCAAATTCATGCGCTCGAATGCAAGCACCTGCATCAATCAAAAGCCGATTGTTGTAAAAGGTCAGTCGATTAAGAAAGGTGACGTCATTGCGGACGGTCCCAACACGCAAAAAGGCGAACTCGCATTGGGTCGTAACGTGCTCGTGGCATTCATGCCGTGGAATGGCTACAACTTCGAGGACGCCATCATGATTTCAAAGCGCGTTGTGAAAGAGGACATTTACACCTCGATTCACATCGATGAGTTTGAAATCGGCGCTCGTGACACCAAGCTTGGACCAGAGGAAATCACCCGGGACATTCCGAACATCAGCGAGGAAGCTCTGCAAAATTTGGGATCGGATGGCGTGATCCGCATCGGTGCCGAAGTAAAGCCTGGCGATATTCTTGTTGGCAAAATCACTCCTAAGAGCGAAACGGAACTCGCGCCTGAAGAAAGACTCCTCCGCGCGATCTTCGGTGAAAAGGCCGCTGACGTCAAAGACACCTCGCTCACGGTTCCTTCAGGCACTTATGGCATTGTGATGGACGTAAAAGTCTCGTCGAAAAAAGAAGTCACACGCAGCAAGATGACTCCGGCGGAATCCAAGCGTCAGCAGAAGATGATTGTCGAGGACTACAATAAACGCCAAGAAGAGCTGCACGATCAACTCACCGCAGCACTAGCCAATATCCTGCTCAACGAGAAAATTCCTCTGGATGTGGTGAACGCTCAGACGGGAGAAATCATCATTCCCGCCAACCGCAAGATCACGAAACAACTCCTTCGTAAGTTGGCCGGCGTATACAATCACGTCGAGATCGATCCGAGCCCGATTCGCAACAAGATCAACGAAATCATTGGTCAGTTTGAACACAAGTTTGTGGACTTGGACAATGATCGTGATGCGAACCTCGGCCGCATTGAAAGCGGCGACGACATCGATCCCGGTATTATCAAGCAAGTCAAGGTTTACATCGCCAGCAAGCGCAAACTCAGCGTGGGTGATAAAATGGCCGGCCGCCATGGAAACAAAGGTGTTGTTGCCAAAATTGTTCCAGAAGAAGATATGCCCTATCTCGCGGATGGAACTCCAGTTGACATCGTCTTGAATCCTCTTGGCGTTCCTAGCCGTATGAACGTGGGTCAGGTTCTTGAAACCCACCTTGGCGTCGCTGCCAAGGCACTTGGATTCAAGGTGGCCACGCCGGTATTCGATGGTATTCCTGAATCCAAGATTCGTGAATTCCTCGGGGAAGCTCGCAAAGTGGATGGTTTCACTTGGATCAATGAAAACGCCAAGTCCACCCTTTATGATGGACTTACCGGCGAACCATTCGACCAACAAGTCGTTGTCGGATACATTTACATGTTGAAACTCGGACACTTGGTTGCCGACAAAATCCATGCCCGCGCCGTTGGGCCATACAGCCTCGTCACCCAGCAACCGCTTGGTGGAAAAGCCCAGTATGGTGGACAACGTTTCGGAGAGATGGAAGTCTGGGCCTTGCAGGCTTACGGCGCTGCTTATACATTGCAGGAACTTCTGACTGTGAAATCCGATGACGTTGCAGGTCGCACGCGCATCTACGAAAGCATTGTCAAGGGAGATAACTCTCTCGAAGCAGGCACACCGGAATCCTTTAATGTGCTCATTAAAGAAATGCAGGGCCTCGGCCTTGATGTCCGTGTGGGAGGAAAAGAGCCGGCTTTAAGCGAAGGAATCGCCTAAACATCATTACTCGAACTAAATCTGACGAACCATATCATACATGAAAGATATTAATATCCGCGAAGCCATGGGGGACTCGAAGCCAGTCGGTTTTGATGAGGTGGCCATCACTGTGGCCTCACCAGAATCCATGCGTAGCTGGAGTAAGGGTGAAGTAAAAAATCCTGAAACGATCAATTATCGCACATTCAAACCCGAAAAGGGCGGTCTGTTCTGTGAGCGTATTTTCGGCCCCACTCGGGACTGGGAGTGCTCGTGCGGTAAATACAAACGCATCAAACACAAAGGTGTCATTTGCGATCGTTGCGGCGTAGAGGTTACCGTATCGCGTGTCCGCCGTGAGCGGATGGGCCACATTGATCTCGCTGTTCCTGTCTCACACATCTGGTTCTACAAGTGCATGCCTTCCCGCTTGGGGCTCATGCTGGATATGACGTCCCGCCAACTCGAACGCGTCATCTACTATGAAGATTTTGTAGTGATCGATCCGGGCAACACACCCCTTGAGCGTTGCCAACTCCTGACAGAAACGGAATTCCGCGATGCCGAGGAGCAATATGGTGAAAACTTCACCGCTTCCATGGGCGCTGAAGCGATCCACAAGCTTCTTTCAAATATCGATCTGGCCAACCTCCAAGTCGAAATTGAAAATGCCATGGGCTCGACCCGCAGCAAACAGCTTCGGAAGAAATATGCCAAGCGACTCAAATTGGTTCAGGGTTTCATGGAGTCCAAGACGCGTCCAGAATGGATGATTTTGAATGTCCTTCCCGTGATCCCGCCGGACCTGCGCCCGCTCGTGCCATTGGAGGGCGGACGATTTGCGACATCCGACCTGAACGATCTCTATCGCCGGGTTATCAACCGCAACAACCGCTTGCGAACACTCCTCCAGCTCAAAACCCCCGAAGTGATCATTCGCAATGAAAAGCGCATGCTCCAGGAGTCTGTTGATGCCCTCTTCGACAATGGTCGCCACGGCCGTGCGGTTACGGGCGCTGCGAACCGACCACTCAAATCCCTGAGCGACATGCTCAAAGGCAAGGGAGGCCGCTTCCGTCAAAACCTTCTCGGCAAGCGTGTTGATTACTCTGGGCGTTCCGTTATCGTTATCGGCCCCGAGTTGAAACTCAACCAATGCGGTCTTCCCAAGAAAATGGCATTGGTTCTTTTCGAGCCATTCATCATTCGCAGACTCAAAGAGTTGGGATATGTCCACACGGTCCGAAGCGCAAAGAAACTCATCGAGCGTCAAACACCTGAAGTGTGGGACATTCTTGAAGAAGTCACAAAGGGTCACCCTGTTCTTCTTAACCGTGCTCCTACCCTTCACCGCCTATCGATCCAGGCCTTTGAGCCTATCTTGATTGAAGGTGAAGCGATCCGCGTTCATCCGCTTGTTTGTACGGCTTACAACGCCGACTTCGACGGTGACCAAATGGCTGTTCACGTCCCACTTTCCACTGAAGCCCAGATGGAAGCCCGGATGTTGATGCTGGCACCTAACAACATCTTCTCGCCTTCGAGCGGAAAGCCGATCACCACACCATCCCAAGACATTCCGCTCGGTTGCTACTATCTGACACAAAAACCTCGCGCCGAGGATGCGGCGAAAGATAAGCGCTTACCGATTTTTGGAAATCCGGATGAAGTGGAGTTGGCGCTAACCGATCGCGCCATCCGCACCCACACTCGGATTCTTTATAAAAATCCGGATTTCGGTGTTCAAACCATTTACGGCGACTCCGAGCCCAAGATTCTTGAGACCACTGCTGGCCGTGTCGTTTTCAACCAAATCTGGCCTAAAGAACTTGGTTTCTATAATAAGGTTTGCGGTAAAAAACAACTCTCCGACATTATTTGGCGCTGCTACAAAGCGTCGGGTCAGCAAACGACTGTTGAAACACTCGACCGTCTCAAGGCGCTTGGCTTCCGCGAAGCCACAAAAGCCGGCGTGTCAATCGGTATCAATGATATGATGGTTCCCAAGGAGAAGTCTCAACTCCTTGAAAAGGCCTATCGCGAGGTCGCCGAAGTGGCCAAGCAATACCGCAGAGGTATTATCACCGATGGCGAGCGCAAGAATAAGGTTCAAGACATTTGGACCCATGCAGGCGAAGAAATTGCCAACGCTCTATTCCGGACTCTGGAATATAACGACAACAAGCGCGACATGAACCCCGTCTTCATGATGGTGGATTCCGGCGCCCGCGGCAACCGTACCCAGGTCAAACAGCTGGCAGGTATGCGCGGACAGATGGCTAAACCTTCGGGCGAAATCATCGAGCAGCCTATTACCGCCAACTTCCGTGAAGGCCTGACGGTGCTCGAATACTTCATCTCCGCCCACGGAGCTCGTAAGGGCCTTGCGGATACCGCGCTCAAGACGGCGGATTCCGGTTACTTGACCCGTAAGCTCGTTGATGCAGCTCAAGACGTCATCATCACTATCGATGATTGCGGCACAGCCAATGGCATCGTTGTTCGTCCGATCTACGAAGGTGACGAAGAAGTTGTTAGCCTCTCGACCCGCATCATTGGCCGTATCAGCTGCGAAACTGTCAAAGATCCGATCACAAACAAGGCCATCATCAAGGCCAATCAGCTTGTCGATGAGGAAACAGCCGCAGCGCTGGACAAGGTGGGCCACGAGCAACTCAAAATCCGCTCAGCCCTGACCTGCGAATCCAAGCGTGGCATCTGCGTGCGTTGCTACGGACGCAATCTTTCCACCGGCGGACTTATCAAGCTCGGCGAAGCTGTCGGAATTATTGCCGCCCAATCGATCGGCGAACCCGGCACCCAGCTCACGATGCGAACCTTCCACGTCGGTGGTGCTGCGAGCCAGACCTTCAAGCAGCCGATTATCAAAGCCAAAAATGATGGCACTGTTCGCTTCAACGACCTTAAGGTTGTCGAAACCGTCGAGAAAACCTACGTCGTTCTCAACAAGAACGGTAGCGTTTCACTCCATGCCAAAGACGGTCGTGAACTCGAAAGCCACGTTGTGGTTGTGGGCTCCGTGATTTCCGTCGCGGATGGCTCGACTGTCAAAAAAGGCGAAACATTTATTCAGTGGGATCCCTATAACGTTCCGATCATCACAGAAAAAGCTGGCCGCATCGAATTCCGTGACATGATTCCTGGTGTTACCATTCGCCAAGAAATTGACGAATCCACCGGCGTGCGCGGAACTGTCGTTATCGAGCACAAGGAAGATCTGCATCCACAGATTATCGTTGTAAACGAAGCGAAGAACGTCCTCGCCAGCTACTCGATTCCTGCAGGCGCTCACATCGAAGTCAAAGAAGGCGCCAAGGTTCCTGCCGGACAGCGCGTGGCCCGTACACCGCGTAAGATCGGCAAGACCAAGGACATCACAGGCGGTCTTCCACGTGTGGCCGAGCTTTTCGAAGCCAGAAGGCCGAAAGACGCTGCGGATATCGCCAAAATCGACGGTATTGTGGACATCGGTGGAACTGTACGCGCCAAGCGTCGCCTGATTGTTATTGACCCGGAAACAAAGCAGGAAGAGGAACACCTCATCCCGCTCAACAAGCACATCATTGTCTTCAAAGGTGATCTTGTCAAAAAAGGCCAACAACTCACAGAAGGCCCTGTCGTTCCGCATGAGATCCTTGAAATCTGTGGACCACAAGAACTTCAAGAGCACCTGCTCAACGAGGTTCAAGAAGTCTATCGCCTACAAGGTGTCGAAATTAACGATAAACACATCGAAATCATCGTTCGTCAAATGCTTCGCAAGGTCAAAATCACCGAGCAGGGAGACACCACTCTCCTCTGGGGTGATCAAGTCGACCGCCTCGCCTTCGACGCCGAAAACGAAGCAGTCATCAAAAAAGGCGGCAAGCCCGCTGAAGCCAACCCTGTTCTATTGGGAATTACCAAAACCGCCCTTGAAACGGACAGCTTCATCTCGGCCGCTTCATTCCAAGACACAACTCGCGTATTGACCGAAGCCGCCACACTCGGCAGAGTTGATCGCCTCCGCGGATTCAAAGAAAACGTCATCATGGGTCATCTAATTCCTGCTGGAACTGGATTCCACACCCATCGTAACATCGCTATCACCCAGTCGGGCGATGGACTTGAAGCCACCAGCAAAGAAGAATCACAAAAAGTCGCCAGTTAATCCCAACCAACCACCATGTCAGAATCAGCTAAAAATCCGAATATCGAACTCATGACGGAGCTTCTCGAGGCTGGCGTCCACTACGGACACCAGACCAAGCGATGGAATCCCAAAATGCGCGATTACATTCTCGAGGAAAAAAACTCGATCTACATCATCGATATCGCTCATACGATCGATCAACTCGACCGCGCCACCACATACCTGAAGAATCTCATCCGCAATGGCGGCAAGGCTTTGATTGTTGGAACCAAAAAACAAGCGCAGGAAGCGGTCCGTGAAGCCGCAGAGGCAACCGGCCAACTCTACGTCAACCAACGCTGGTTGGGCGGCACACTTACCAATCTGACCACGATCCGCCGCAGCGTGGCTCGTCTGAAAGAAATTCAAGCCCTCGAAAAATCTCCTGCTTTTGCAAAGATCAACAAGGCCGAGGCATCTTCCATCCGTCGCGAGGGAGCCAAGCTTCTGCACAATCTGGGCGGCATCGTGGCCATGGAAAAGCTCCCCGACGTCCTCATCGTCGTTGATACCCTTCGCGAGGAGATCGCCGTGGCCGAAGCCAACCGCTTGGGCATCCCGATCATTGCCATCGTTGACACAAACAGCAACCCCGAGAAAATCGAGTATCCTATCGCTGGCAACGACGACGCCATTCGTTCCATCCGCCTTGTCCTGTCCAAAATCGTTCAGGCCATCTTGGAAGCGAAGGGTGTATCCGCAAAAACGGCAACTCCGGAACTCGCCGCTGTATCCGAGTAGGGATTCCATAACCCGGCATTAAGTTTTTAAACTCGTTTTAAAAAATGGGCGTCTGTGAATCCCGATTCCTGGCGTCCATCTTAATCCGGATAGCCTTTATCTCTTCTCAGCCATTTCAACAGTAAGATTTTTTTAGTACTCATTTCCCATGTCTGATATTTCACCAAGCCTCGTCAAAGAACTCCGCGAAAAAACAAATGCGGGGATGATGGATTGCAAAAACGCCCTTTCGGAAGCGAAAGGCGACATTGCCGCTGCTGAGGATATTCTTCGCAAAAAAGGCATCGCCAGCGCTGGTAAGAAAGCCTCCCGCGAGGCCAAGGAGGGCATTGTGGCCTCCTACATCCACCTCCAAGGCAAAGTTGGCGTCCTCGTCGAAATCAACTGCGAAACGGACTTTGTTGCCAAAAACGAAATCTTCCGTGATTTCGTTAAAGACGTGACTCTCCATATCGCCGCAGCCCACCCGCTCTATGTCTCTCGCGATCAAGTCCCAGAGACTCTCCTCGCACGCGAGCGCGATGTCGCCGCCGGCCAAGTTGCTGGAAAACCCGCCAACATCATTGAGAAAATCGTCGAAGGTAAAATCGAGAAATTTTACTCCACGATCTGCCTTTTGGAGCAGGCCTTCATCAAGAATCCGGAACTCAGCATTCAGGATCTCGTGAAAAGCAAAATTGCCGAGTTGGGCGAAAACATTATTATCCGCCGCTTCACACGCTATAGTGTCGGTGAAGAAATTGTCTAAGTCTCCCGCTGGATATCCTGTTCAAAAAATTAAATCGAGAGGCGGTTCGTTACTCCTGCAGGGATCACTCCCGACTGGTCGTAGCAACCGCTTCTTTCGTTAAACCACCAAGATGCTCACAATCCGAAATCTGAGAAAATCCCATGGCGGCCGCGTCCTTTTCGACTCCGCTGCGATGCAAGTGAACTACGGCGATCATGTGGCCCTCGTTGGCCCGAATGGGGCCGGCAAGTCGACTCTTTTTTCGATTATTCTCAAGCGCGACGAACCCGATGCAGGAACAGTCCAGCGTGATGAGTGGACTATGATTGGCTACCTGCCGCAGGAGGGGGAAGCTGTGGGAGAGGAAACCGCTCTCGACATCTCCACTGGCCGGGGCGGCGAGGTGCAAGCGTTGGAAAAAAAACTCGCCGAACTGGAAGCCCAAGGCATCGTTGATGGTCCGGACTATCTCGAAGCCCACGCGATGCATGAGGCTCTCAGCAACCCTCGAACCGACGCCAAGGCGAAGAAAATGCTCAAAGGACTCGGGTTCAGCGAGGCCGACTGGAATCGCCCCGCCAAGGAACTCAGCGGAGGATGGGTGATGCGCGCCCACCTTGCCCGTCTCTTGGTCATGGAGCCCGACCTCCTGCTCCTTGACGAACCCACGAACCACCTCGACCTGCTTTCCCTTCTGTGGCTTCAGCAATACTTGAAGACTTGCTCGAGCGCCCTTTTGCTCATTTCCCACGACCGTGAGTTCATGGATGCGCTTGTCGATAATGTCTACGAAATTTCGGCACAGAAACTTGTTCACTACAAGGGCAACTACTCCGAGGCCATGCTCCAACGGGAGCGCAATTACGAAATCCAATACGCTTCCTGGAAAAACCAGCAAAAGGAAATCGACGCCCTTCAAGAGTTCGCCGACCGGTTTCGCTCCGTTTCCTCAAAAGCCGCCCAGGCCCAAAGCAAGCTCAAGCAAATCGAGCGCATGGAAAAAATCGATCGTCCGGAGGCTCCCCGCAAACCATTCCGCTTCCGTATTCCCCAGCCGGAGCGGGGAGGACAGAGAGCAGCGATATTGGAAGGCATCCAAATGGCCTATGGAGACCATGTCGTCTATCGCAATCTGGATCTCATCATCGAACGTGGCGAACGCACCGCGCTTGTTGGCCCCAATGGTGCGGGCAAATCAACCCTCCTCAAGATCCTTGCCGGCGTGGCTCCCTACCAAAAGGGCACTTGCCAATTCGGCCATAACTCCAAAATCGGCTACTTCAGTCAACATCGCGCAGCCACACTCAATCCCGAATTCTCGCTACTCGAGGAAATCATGGCCAGCAGCGGCACACTCCGTGAAGACGAAGCCCGCAGCATCCTTGGCTCCTTTCTTTTCCGAAAAGACGATATCCACAAAAAAACAGCCGTCCTGAGTGGTGGCGAGAAGACCCGATTGAACCTCATCAAATTTCTCGTCAACCCTCCCAACCTTCTTCTGATGGATGAGCCCACCACCCACTTGGACATCCTCACTGTGGAGTCGCTCGTGCTCGCCCTGGAGGCCTACGAAGGCACGCTCGTCTTCATCTCGCACGATGTTCATTTCATCCGCAAACTCGCGAACCGCATTCTCCACATCAATGCCGGCCAGGCCGTTTCTTACCCGGGCGGCTACGACTATTTTCTCGAGAAATCCGGACTACTCGGTTCCGAGCGCTTCGCCCTGACGGCCGAGTGAGCCTGAAAAAAGGCATCATGATTCGGGGACTCAAGCGTATTGCTAAAACAAACCTATGAAATACCCACGCTCACCCAAAGATCAGGTCGGCGGTCTCGTTTACCTTGGCCGCATGCTCGACAAAATCCGACTCATGGCTGCCGGTGAACTTCATCCCGAGCTGCACGCCAACCTGGGAAAGGGTTTCGACGAGCGAATCATGACCTTTCTGGGCGTCGACTATGACGCCATTCGCACTCGGACTCTCCATGGAGGCACTGATGAAGAGGTGCTCGAATGGTGTTGTCAAAAGGGTAAACGCCCCAACGCCGAACAAATCGAAATCTGGAACGCCTTCATGGTCAAACGCGGCTGGAATGACGACTTGTCCGAGACCCTTATTCGCCGGAAGAAGGAAAGCTCCTTTGAAAACCGTGACGATATCCAAACGATGTTCGCCTACATCGATGCTGACGAAGGTCGTGCCTGATTCGTCAACGCAATCATGACGCCCCCGTTTTTCCGTGATTTTCATTGAGGAAAACCAACTGCTCGACCACTTTCATTCCACATGGAATTTGTAAACCTCACGCGACACACAGGGATTGGATCGAATTGCTACTGGCTGAGCGTGGGAGGTAAGAATATCATTCTCGATGCGGGCTCGGATCCCAAGATCGACGGCATCAACTCCACCCCCGATTTGCGTCCCCTGCCCCCCGGGACTGTCGATGCGATTATCATCACTCACGCCCATCAGGACCACATAGGTTCATTGCCCGTGTTGACAAGACAGGAGCAGCGGTGCCCTGTTTTCATGACCCCGGCCACGGCGGCCATTTCCTCGATCATGCTCCACAATTCGGTGAATGTGATGATGCGTCAACGGGAGGAACTCGGCCTGATGGAGTATCCCCTCTACACCCACCGTGGAGTGGATCTCTGCGCTCAGAGCTGGATCCACTGTGGACTCAGACAACGCTACAACCTCGTTGGGGAGCGTTCGGACAATGACGACGAGGTCACATTCGAGTTCTACAACGCCGGGCACATTCTCGGCTCCGTGGGAGTGCTTATCAGCTACAAAGGAAAATCGCTTTTCTACACAGGCGATGTGAATTTTGAGAACCAGACGCTGATGACCGGTGCGGAATTCCCCGAAGGCGGAGTCGATTATTTGATTATGGAGACAACGCGGGGCGACTCTCCAGTGCCCGTTGGTTTTACCCGCGCCGGGGAGGAAGAACGCTTCGCCAGAGCCGTCAAGGAAGTGATTTCGAGCGGCGGATCTTTAACCATCCCTGTATTCGCTTTGGGCAAGTCGCAAGAACTTCTAGCCATTCTGTGGAAAATGCGTCTACGCGGTGAGATTGGCCATGTGCCAGTTTATATCGGCGGACTGAGCGTGAAAATCACGACCGTGTATGATGCTTTTGCCGCCACCACACCTCGCAACCATCCGGAATTGCAACTCCTACAGGAAATGGCGCCTTATGTCCTTTCGGGCCGTGAGATCATGACCGCACAACCACGGAAAAAATGCATTTACGCCCTTTCAAGCGGCATGATGACAGAACACACACTTTCCAATATTTTTGCGCGCCGCGTCTTGGCCGATCCATCCCAAAACCTGTTTTTTGTGGGATATTCGGATCCCGACTCGCCTGCCGGAAAGATCCGCAAGGCCAATTCAGGAGATGAAGTTCTCCTTGATAAAGAGTTTCCACCCGTACCACTGAGGTGCCGCGTGGAGGAGTTCAGCTTCAGTGCCCACTCGAACCGGGATATGCTCCGCAATTATGTCCTTTTTCTCAAGCCCTCAAAAATCATCCTCGTCCACGGAGACAGCCCCGCACTCGAGTGGTTTCAGTTGGCGCTCTTCAAGGAATTAGAGGGCGCAGAGGTGATCTTGCCGGATATAGGAACCAAATGCACCCTTTCCTGATTCACCGCTGGCATCCGGCCTCTCCAAAAGTTGACGCTCCTCAGGACGAAGATTGCTGACATCGATGGTCGCGGCTAATTCAGCAGCCTCCTTATTGCGCCCGAGAGCGAACAGCACAGCCACTCTAACCGCCTTCCACTGGGGCGGCGCGGTCTTCCACAAGACCATCTTTCCATCATAAAGCGAAGCCGCCTTTGAAAATTCGCCGGATTTGTAGTATGCGAGTGCCGCAACGCTGATCGCAGCCAACGAATTGGGATCTTTAGCGAGAATTTCTCTCGAAACCTCCCCTGCCTCCTCAAGATTGTTGCCGGACAACAGGCAAAGGTAGGCGTAGTCGGATCGCGCTTCCTGAAAATTTGGAAAGGACTCGAGCATTTCGGAATAAACAGGAAGCAATTCGGCAGCGGAAGCCGCCTTGGGAGTAAATCGAATCAACCCAAGAAAGCCTTGAATAGCTGTATCTGGGCGGCGCGCCAGAGTCCAAAAAGCCTTTAGACCTTCCTTAATGTTGCCCGATTTGATGGCATACGCAGCAATAAACAAAGCTCCTTCGGGTTTTTCATAAACAAGGTTGCGGTGCATTTCCCGCCAAGCCTCTTCCGCCTTGACTTTGTCGCCTGTTTTTTCAGCCGAGCGAGCCAGTAAGAGGGAACGAAGCGTTTCGGAAAGACCAACAAGGCTATCCGTGTCAAGCATGGCGAAAATCTCCGGCCAGCGATTCTGGGCCGCCATGGCATCGAGATAAATGAGAAGCCAAGTCGAGGAGGACAAGGCCCGTTCCTTGCCAATAAAATCGATCACTTCTTGATAAGCCTTGCGCTTGTTCAACCAACGAGCGAACGCAATCTCTTCATCCGGATTGCCGTTGGAACGAACACGACGCAGCTCCTCTATCACGGCCTGGGTTCTCGCAGGGTTCTCCTTGATCCGAAGATCAGCTACAATAAGAGCGTCGTTGGCATTTCGCAAAGGATGAGCGGCCAACTGATCGCCTAGACCTTTCATCACGGTACCGCTTGGCATTGCACCATCGAGGTGTAATTTCGCAAGCAAGCGAAGGGATGCGATGCCGCTTGCGCTGGGAGATGCAGCTAAGGGAGTCAGAATCGCCTCTGCAGCGTGGGGATCGACCTTCAATATCAACCCCGCCAAAGCGAGACGCAGCTTTTCTGCATCCGCCATATCAAGGTCGGGCAGGGACTTTTTCGCAAGAGCAATAACATTGGCGATTTTATTTTCCATCGCGAGCAATTGCATCTCCAAAATGGTGATCTCCACCGTCCGCTTGCCTGTTATCTTCTTGAACGCGGCGCGAGCGGTTTTTCTGTTTCCCGACTTGAGCGCCTGTTGCGCGAGCTCAATCAACTCGTCCCTGTTGGCCTCATTTTTGTGGGCCAGAATTTCCAAGGCATTGATCGATGAGGGATCACCCATGCGGGCATTCAATAGACGACCTAGCCGAAAGATATCCTCATCGTTCGGAGCGATCAAAACGGCACGACGCATCAGCATCAGAGCCCCGCTTTCGTCGCCCTTATCCCAAGCGACTGAAGCTTGATGTGCAAAATCCCTGGCCCGCCAGATTTTGAGAACGCTATAGACAGGAGGGATCACGGTCCAAACCAGAGCAGCCAGGATAAAAGCTCCCAAGAGGATACGGACTCGAATGTCCGCGAGCACTTCGATCCATCGTTCGCGGAAAGAGGGCGGCACCTCGTCGGTATCGTAGTCCGGCAAGAAATCACTTTTCCCCTCCCCCACTTGAACATCGTCTTGTTGCGACAGGCCCTTCTGCGAGCGAATGCGGGCGCTACTTCTTTTGCCAGAAGGAAGTCCAGCGGTCGGGTCTTCAGGCTCCTCGCTCATGGTTTATTTTGGAGGTTTGCATCCTTTCGGATCAGGGTTGACTGAAGAAATGTCCGAAGAGATTCCGTTGCTTGATCGACATCCGTGATATCCCATACGGCTGCTTCGATCAAACGCTGACCACGATTGCGCACACCCTCCCGAACCGCACGCCACCGTCCCGCTAGAGTATAGGCAAAAGCGCGCGAACGACCTTCACCCGCCTTTTCGCCATCAGCCAGAATCGCATGATAAACCAAAACATGGCGCCCTCGATCCGTGAAAAGAAAAACCCGAAAATAAACCGGAATGCCATCGACCTCGATCAACCGGGGATCAAGTTGCTTCACCAAAACCATACCGATACTTGAAAGACAGGTCTGAGGATCATGAATACTCACGGCTTGTATCGCCGACCTCCCGGCAGGCCACCGTAAATAAAAAAACTGCCAAATATGCTGGTTGCGATCAACGAAGCGTTCGGAGAATCCCTCGGGGAAAAAAAGCATTCGCCTTGTTCGGTCGGAGATCGTTTGTACCTTCGTGCCGCGCGTTCCGGAAACGATTGTCCATGCTGCGTCCGACCCTTGATGAACCTCGTGAAGGCGGTACCAGAGTTCCGTTCCGCCCAACGAAACCACCCCGAGTATAATCCAGGCCAGAGCGGCGCGCTGAATAAGGGGAGAGAAGATCACTCGATCCGGGACGGAATCCAGTGGCGCCGACACTTCCCTCTGACGCGATGATCTTTTCCTCTGGTAGGCCAGAGCAAGCGTCCATAGCCCCCCCATCGTGAAAGCGAGAATCAAGTAGCCAGCCAAATCATGCCATTTTTCTACGGCGGATACGCCTTTCACCGAAGCCAGAATGGAAAGCCCGGAGGCTCTTAAAAAGTTGCCGAAAAGCGCTAGGGCGAACGCCGCAAAAACAAGGACACCTCTTGAAAAAAATCCAAACCTGAAAACCTCACCTAAAAAAAAAGCGGCCATGATGCCACTCTGAAGGGAGCGAACTCCACTACACGCTTCCTCGATTCCTACCGTTCCCGAAGGAAGTGCTATGAGGTTTCCCTGACGCATAGCCTCAAACCCACACCAGTGAAGCATCTCGAGCACGGCGATGGCGTTTTTTTGCATCAACCAACCCATGATTGCGTTTTCGGCGTTTCGAGGCCAAGGGACGGCAATCAGAAAAAAGGTAACGGGAAAAACGAAGTGACGCACCCACGCGAGCCCCCCCATCCACCTCAACAGCGCCAAAGTGAAGCCGATTGCAAAAAAAGCCCCAAGTAGACCGAGGACGCGCCATTCGGGATTAGCCTCGAAAATCAGCGGTAAAAAAGCGAGTGGTACTCCAAAACCAGCCAACACCGCGACAGACGCAGGTCCCTCTTCAGGTATCTGGGCGGGACGATCTCTCCATCGCATCTGAAAAAGCGCCATGCACAGGATAGGGACTAAAAAACCGTAACTGTATTGCGAATCGATCTCCCAATCATTCCAAAGCATCCGAATCGAGATCCACCAAGCTAGCAAGACAGCCCCAAGGATCAGCCAAGGTTGGCTTTTTTCTACCTCACCGGAAGCGGCGTCAGAGGGAAAGCTATTCACACGGAATCCCTGAGAGAATCAACTCCCTACCTCCCTTTCCCAAAAAACATGACATGCAATGTCTTGAGGACCACCGTGGCATCCAAAGCCAGAGAGAAATGCCGGATGTAGTAAAGGTCATACATGAGCTTTTCCATGGTGTCCTCGATGCTGGATCCATAGGGGAAGTTGACTTGGGCCCATCCTGTAATGCCCGGCCGCACCAAATGGCGGAAGTGATAATAAGGAATCGCGACTTCGTAACGTTCGACACATTTGATCCACTCCGCACGAGGTCCGATGAGACTCATTTCGCCGCGCAGCACATTCCAAAGCTGCGGCAACTCATCGAGACGTGAAACGCGCAACCAGTGTCCGAGCTTGGTGACACGCGGGTCACCCTCCACGGTGTATAGTCCCTTAAATTCACTACCCACATCCATCGTTCGAAATTTGTAAAGCGTGAAGAGACTTCCATGCTGTCCAACACGCGTCTGGCTGAAAATGATCGGCCCTCGGCGCTCCATTTTGATCAATAAAGCCACAATCGCCATGACCGGAGAAAGGACAAGAAGTGTGATCGCAGCTACAAAGACATCAAAGACCCGCTTGAGCGAAGCAAACGGAGAATGCTGCACAAGTTGAAAACCAGAATCCAAAGGCCAAGTACGGCTTAGCAAATCAGGAGGCATTTTCTGCCAATACGCCTCGAAAAACGAGTGCATCGTGTAAACAGGGAGTTCCTGAAAGTGAACAGCCACTAGGGATGTCAGGATTTCATTTTGGATGCTTTCTGTGGAGCATGCCAAAAGGATACCTTCGTGTTCGAGGTGGATGTTATCCTCCAAGGTTTTGAGCACGTCAGAGGCGAGCGACTCGAAAACCGGGGTGCCTGGGCCGGCCACATGAGACCCCAACGCCGATTCACTGATAGCAAAAAAATGCAATTTGTGCCTCAGCTTGTTCGCCGTGTAATTTTTATAAAACCTCTCAGCCGATTCAGGATCGCTGATCACGAGTAACCGGCGACTCGATCTGGATCCCATCGCCGTGGAATACAAAAACCTCCTCTGCAAAAGAGTGAGAATCGAGAATCCCAGAAAGGAAAAACCGAAAATCGCGCGACTGGAAGCGATCTTACCGCCAAACGATGCCACAATATAAACGGCAAAGGCCGAGGCTAGAAAGGAAATCAGGCACGCAATCAAATGCTCGCTCGAATACCCTAACGATTTCATCTCCGACCGAGGGTCATAGGCCCCGATCAAGCTCAAGGTGAACACGGAAATCAATAACGGGAGTAAAAGATCGGCCCATTCATAGCGATTAAACTCACCAGTTAACTCAGTGATACCAAGATACATGCCAAGCCATATCCCGCAATCAATGATAAGCAGAACTACCATCAAAAACCTCTCACGCGAGGACCCTCTGACCACCCTCAATCCTCGGGGAAAGAGAGCCGTTGGCCTTAAAATATCTGTGATTTGATCCGTTACTGGAAGGGTTTCAGGAACCATCTGGTTGTCTGGGGTGAAACAGGTTGAAAGCTAGAGAGAATCTAGCGCGAAGGGTTTTATTGTAAAGTGCTCTTTGCTTGGGAGCCTAGAGTGGATTCTTAAAAGTTGGCCAAGCTTCTCATTTCTCAATGAGACTGCTCCGGCAAAGTTCCGCGTAGAGTCCGCCCTGCGAAAGAAGCTCCTCATGGCGGCCCCGCTCAGTGATACGACCCCGCTCCAAAACCAGAATCTGGTCGGCATGGCGCACCGTCGAAAGCCGATGCGCGATCACAAAACTGGTACGCTTTTCCATCAGGTGATCCAAGGCTTCTTGGATGAGCTTCTCGGTCGATGTGTCCACACTCGCGGTGGCCTCATCCAAAATCAGGATGGGCGGGTTTTTAAGAAGGGCGCGGGCGATGGAGAGACGCTGCTTCTCGCCGACACTCAGTTTCACACCACGCTCGCCAAGCGGGGTATGCAACCCCTCGGGTAAACGCCGAATGAAATCCACCGCATTCGCCGCACGAAGAGCCTCCCACATTTCATCCTCGCAGGCATCAGGCTTCCCGATGCGCAGATTTTCCGCCGTGGTGCCGTTGAACAAAAAACTCTCCTGTGTGACCACGGCGATATGATGCCTCAAATGCCGTCGGGGCATCGCCCGCAAGGGAACGCCATCGATTGCGATCGCTCCGCTGGTGAATTCGTAAAAACGTACAAGCAAATTCACGATGGTGGATTTTCCGGCACCCGTGGGCCCGACCAAAGCAACCATCGATCCGGCTGGAACATCGATTTGAATATCGTGCAGCACAGGGAGCTTCGGGTCATAGGCAAAACCCACATTCTGATAAACAACATGCCCCCGAATACGGTGGCATAAAGCTCCTTCGCTCTCGTCCCGCTCCACTTCGGCATCCATGATCTCAAATACCCGATCGCCGGCGGCACGGCCGGACTGAAAGATTTGATTGAGCTGGTGCAGGCGACCGACAGGTTCGTAGAGATAACGCACAAGGACAAAAAAGGCGACGAGGGCACCGATTTCCATTCCCCCGCGCAGAACCTGAGCGGTTCCAAATCCAGCCACCATCAGCAAACCGGCCGAAGACAAAAACTCCATGCCTGGCTGGTAAAGCGCCCAAGCTTTCATCACAGTGAGCGTTTCCTTCCGCACCTTGTTACTCGCCGCATCGAAGCGTATATGCTCCCGTTCCTCGCTCGTGTACGTTTTGATCTGGCGAATGCCGGCAATGTTGTCGTGTAGGAGGGAATTGAGTTCCGAAACCGCCTTGCGCTGACGCCGGTAGCGCGAGCGCGCCGTAAGCGTGTAGGCCAAAGCCCCAGCCGCCAAGAGCGGGATGGGAGAAAGCGCTGCAAGCGTGAGCATCGGGCTGTAGGATATCATGAGCGCGCTGACGATAAGGATTTGAAGGAGGGCGACAGTTCCCTGCTCAATGCCATCGATCAAAACCCGCTCCACACTCGTAACGTCCTCGACCAACCGGGTCATAATGTCACCGGTCGCACGATTATCGAACCACTGCAGGGGCAACTTTTGAATGTGTGCGTAAAGCTCGCTGCGAAGATCAAAAATCACATGCTGCTCGAAGTGATTGTTGAAAATAATTCGCAGAGAATTGAGAAGGTTCTGGGCAAAAAAGGCGGCGAAGCCGAGGCAAACCAGCGGAAAGAGCAATTCCGGACGATTTTTTCCGATTACCTGATCGACGATCTGTTGGGTAACGGCCGGAAACACCACGACCATTAGTGTTCCCATCAAAGCACAAAACAGCGTGGCAAATGCCAACAAGGGATACCGTCGCACATACGGAAAAACACGAATGAAAACCTGCATAGGCCCAACTATCTCAACCTCGCGCCAATGTGACAACCCCGCTCTGCCCTGCGGAATTTTGCCCCCCTTGTTCAAAATCGGCCAAAGCAGGGTTGATGCCGCCACGGGATTTGATTTACTGGCAATGGATGTCTCCCACACTGCTGATTGTCGATGATGAGAAAAACACGCGTGACGGATTGCGCAACGCGCTCTCGGATGCGTTTGAGGTTTACGTGGCGGCGGATGTGGATGGCGCACTGCAAACCATCGAAAGTGTGCCGGCAGATGTGATCCTCACCGATCTGAAACTGGGAGGTGCCGATGGCATGTCGCTCATCCAGTCTGTTATGAAGCGGCCAACCCCGCCCATCTGCATCATGATGACCGCGTATGGGTCGGTGGATACCGCTGTCGAAGCAATGAAACACGGCGCCTATGATTTTGTGACCAAGCCCGTGAATATCGACCGCTTGGAAATGCTCATCAAACGGGCCATCCGGGAGAGAAACACATCCCTCGAAAACAAAGAACTGCGATCCAAAGTCGAACGCCAGTTCAAGATTGAGGGTATGATCGGGCACTCGCCGGTGATGACGGAGGTCTTTGAAACGATCAAGCAGGTCGCCCCTTCCCGGGCCACAGTGCTCATTCAAGGGGAAAGCGGTACGGGCAAGGAACTGGCGGCTCATGCCATCCACCACCTCAGCCAGCGGGCTAAAGAAAAATTTGTCGCGGTGCACTGCGCCGCGCTGACTCCCGAGTTGCTCGCCAGCGAACTTTTCGGCCACGAGAAGGGTGCTTTCACCGGGGCCCACGAGCGAAGGATCGGCCGCTTTGAACAAGCTGCAGGAGGCACTTTATTTTTGGATGAAATCGGTGAGATCGACCTCAGCACGCAGGTCAAAATTCTACGTGTTCTCGGTGAGCGAACCTTTGAGCGGGTGGGCGGCGCGGAAACCCTCTCTGCCGATGTGCGACTCATCGCCGCGACCAACAAGGATCTCGCGCAACTCGTTGCGGAGGGCAAATTCCGCGAAGACCTTTTTTTCCGCCTTCATGTGGTTCCCCTCACCATGCCGCCCCTTCGCGACCGGAAGGTGGATATCCCCATGCTGGTGGAATCCTTTCTCAAGGAATCGGCATTGGAAAATTCCAAACCCCACCGCGAACTCGCTCCAGAGGCAATGGCACGGATTCTCGATTACGATTGGCCGGGCAACGTCCGGGAGTTGCGAACCGCGATCGAGCATGGCGTAGTGATGTCCACCAGCGGGCAGATCGGGCTTCGCGACTTGCCATCCTCGCTTCGAGGAAATGCTTCACAACAAATTCCGTCTCCTGCTCTTTCAGGCTTAAATCTCCGCGATACGGAAACAAACCTCATCCTGAAGGCGCTCGAAAGCTGTGGAGGCAACCGCAGCGAAGCCGCTGAAAAACTCGGCATCAGCCGCCGCACGCTCCATCGCCGCCTCAATGAAATGCAACTTTTTAAAAGAGCCGGTAAAATTTAAGCCCGAATGAAAAAGCCACCGACAGGCACTGCTGACCTCCCTGCCTCCATCCCCCAGCAAGGGCGTTCCATAGATATGCGCTGCGTGGCGCTTGCCGCTCTCGCCATCGCGCTGGGGCTCATTTATCTCTTCGTACAATTTCGGGGATTTTCCATATCCGCCGCGATGGACCAGGCCCAAATCGCCCGCGAGATCGCCAAGGGCAACGGTTACACGACCCAATACATCCGACCGCTTGCGATCTGGCAACTCGAGCACGCCGGCAAGCCCATTCCCACACACCACTTTCCCGAATTCCTTCAAGTCCCGCTCCACCCTCTGGTCAATGCCTTTCCCCTCAAATTGGTGCAAGCCGACTGGAAACTTACACCATTGGACATCGTCTATATTGGCGACCGCATGATCGCGGGTGTCTCCATCCTCTTTTTCCTTTTGGCAGTAACCGTCTGGTATTTTGTGGGTGCGACGTTATTTGATAAAAAGACCGCTCTCATCGGTTGTGCCGCCCTCGTCCTGACGGACATGATGTGGCAGTTCACGCTCTCAGGTCTTCCCCAGATGCTGATGCTTGCTCTTTTTGCATGCACGGCTTGGCTCACCTTGCGGGCCATGGAACGCCGCGATCTGGGAGCCTCGACTCTCGGCCACGTCTTCGCCTGCGCTCTCGTTTTCGGACTACTAACGCTGGCTCATGCAGCCGGATTCTGGATTTTTCTGGGTTGGTTGATTTTTGCGTCCTTTTATTTCCCCCGCAAAATCCTAAGCGCACTCGTTGCCTTGCTCGGATTTCTCATTGTCGTCGGGCCATGGCTCGCGCGCAATCATCACATTTGCGGCAACCCCCTCGGCCTTGCCGGATACGAAATAATCATGCCCCCCGGTTCGGCTGAAACCGAATATATGCGAACTCTTGTTGGCCCGCCGATGTTTTCGGCCGCGGCGACTTTGAAGCGCTTCGGTACAGCCCTCAACCACCAAGCGGGACACCTTTTTGCCTTCCTTGGCATGAATGCAATGGCGCTGATGTTTTTTGCCTCGCTCCTGCACCGATTCAAGCTCTCCAACGCGGCTTCTTTTCGGCCAGCCATTCTCTTGATGTGGCTCAGCGCCCTACTTGGAATGGGCTTGTGGGGTGTCACCGAAACCATCTCCCCTAATCAATTGCACGTTCTCTTTGTTCCCTTTTTCCTCTTTTACGGCCTGTCCTTCCTGATGGTTCTGTGGTCACGCCTTGAGGTGCACAGCCCAAAAATCAAATCCGCCTTCATCCGTCTACTCCTTCTCCTTTGCGCTCTGCCACTCATCGGCACATTGCTATCGCGCCCTGACCGCGCGATCCAATGGCCACCCTACGTTCCCCCATTTATTGCGGTATTGGGAATTTGGTTTGAGGAAAATGAGGCCATCTGCTCCGACATGCCTTGGGCAGTAGCCTGGTATGCCCAGCGTCAATCGCTTCTCCTTCCCAAAACACTCAAGCAATTCAACCGGATCAGTGATTACCGCCTCCTTGGGAAATCGCTCAATGGACTTTACCTCTCTCCCCTCACCGGCAACCGCTCGCTTTTCTCGGAGGTCTACAAAGGGGCCTACACCGATTGGGTTTTTCTCATCATGCGGCCTCCGGATGTGGCTGGGTTTTCACTGCCCGTTTTCACGCCCCTTCCGATCGACGGCGAGTGCATTCTTTTCTCGGATCGCAACAGATGGTCGCGCCGGAATTGAGCGCCCGCCCGCGCGGCGACTCTTGCCTTCGCCTCGGCGTGTGCTTTGATGGTTCCGTGGACGCGCTCGCATTGACAAAAGAGGACTGGGAAGCCCGCATGACCGCGCTGGGCCAACCCGCCTACCGCGCTGGGCAGGTACTCGATTGGATCTACAAGCGTCGTGTCCGGGACTGGGATGACATGTCGAATCTCCCGGCCCCGCTACGCGAGACCCTCAAGCAGGAATTTCCCACTGCACGCCTGGAAAAGATCCGCGAGACTGGGTCCAAGGACACCACTCGCAAGTTTCTTTTCCGTCTCCCCGATGGACAGATGATAGAGAGCGTCCTGATCCCGGCGTCCCCGGCCCTCTACGGAGAGGCCTCGGATCGCCGAACGATTTGCATTTCCAGCCAAGTCGGCTGTGCCTACGGGTGCAAATTCTGCGCCAGCGGCCTTGATGGATGGAAACGCAACCTCCATGCCGGCGAAATCGTTGATCAATTTCTCCAGGTCGAGGGCATTTCGGGCGAAAAGATCAACAACATCGTCTTCATGGGCATGGGTGAACCGATGGCGAATTACGACAATCTTCTTCGTGCCATCGGTATCCTCAATGCCCCCTGGGGCGTCGGCCTTGGCGCCCGTCACATGACAGTCTCCACATCCGGTCTCGTTCCCCAAATCCGCAAGCTCGCGGCTCAGCCTCTCCAAGTCCGCCTCGCTATTTCCTTCCATGGCGCCACTGATGAAGTCCGCAGCACAATCATGCCGGTGAACAAAAAATATCCCGTCGAGGAATTGGTATCCGCTTGCGAAGATTACGTACGCATCAAAAAACAACGCATCACTTTCGAGTATATCCTCATCCGCGACGTGAACGACTCTCTCGACCAAGCCCGCCTTTTGGCCAAACAAGCCCGTCGCGTCGGAGCCAAAGTCAACCTGATTCCCTACAATGCCGTGGACGGTCTTCCCTGGATCCGACCAGAAGAGGATAGTCAGGACGCCTTCCTCGCAATCCTTCGACAAGCCGGCGCGGAAGCCACTCTCCGGCGCGAAAAAGGTCATGATATCGCTGCAGCCTGCGGGCAATTGCGACTCCAAGTCGAAAAATCCTTTGCAGAAAAACCCGTCTTGAATTAGCGGTCTTAAGAATGGCTGATAACAACGATTTTCCACCCGAAGAGATTTGGGACGAATACGTCTGGGAGCGCTTCCTCCAGCAGCAGGATCGCAATACGGAAAAGTATTTTCAGTTACTCGAAAAATACATGGACGACCCGGACCGCGACGACATCATCGCCGAGGAAATGGGTTGGGATGTTTTTGCCACAGCCTATGACGATCAGGAGGACGTGCAGGATTTTTTGACCGAGGCCACAGAACTCCTCTCCGGCGAATCGGGAGAAGAGGAGGAGGAGGAGGATTACGAAAGCGAGTTTGAAGAATTCACCCAATCGCCTGTTTACGAGGACACGCTCCGACTCCACCGATGGGTGAACACCCTTTTTGACAAGCGCGCGGATCTTCGCGAAAACCCCGAGGCCATTCGATTCGCCACACGATCCGCTGTATGCGGAGCCAAACTCGCTGCGGCCCTTTGTGGTACGGATCACTCCGAGATCGGAATGACGATCGCCTACCTCAAGCGCGCCCTCAAATCCGCCAACGACTCCCTCGACGCCGCCCAAAAGTTGGCCGACACGGGCCAACTCGACCGCAGACGAGCCAACCACGCCCGTCGCCTCATTTTTAGAATCCGTGACCGCATCGTAGACTACATGCGCGAGTATCGACTCAAATGGCGTCAGCGTCACGATCGGTAATTGGTGCAGAAAATTCCTTTTCGCAATCATCGCGAAACCACAAAAAACCCCTTTCCAACCGGGACGGGCGATTTAGATTAACCCCGCATGTTTGCCCGACTCTCAGATAAACTTCAGGACGCCTTCAAAAACCTTCGCGGTCAGGGCAAAATCTCGGAAACCAATATCACCGACGCGCTCCGGGAGGTCCGCATGGCTCTTCTGGATGCCGATGTCCATTTTCAAGTAGCGAAAGATTTTATAGCGAAGGTCAAAGAAAAAGCCCTCGGCGAGCAGGTTCTCCGAAGCGTGACACCGGGCCAACAAATCGTGAAAATTTTTCACGAGGAACTCTGCACTCTACTCGGCGGGGATAGCGCGCCGCTCGATCTCTCGAAGAATACCCGCATCCTCGTCGTGGGCTTGAATGGAGCGGGCAAAACAACGTCATCCGCGAAGCTGGCGCGACTCCTGAAATCCCAAGGCCGCTCACCGCTCCTGATTGCGAGCGATCTCCATCGCCCCGCCGCTATCGATCAACTCGCCGTCCTTGCCGATCAGATCGACGTTCCCGTTTTTCGGCCCCAAGACGGAGAGAGCGATATCCTTCGCTCCTCGAAACGCGCCTTGGAATGGTGCGAATCCACCGGCGGCAACGTGCAGATTTTCGATACGGCCGGACGCCAGGAAATCGACGGCCCGCTGATCGAGGAACTCAAGCAGCTCCGCGATTTTCTCCAACCACAGGAGGTGCTCCTCGTCTGCGATGCCGCCACCGGCCAACAAGCCGTGAGCGTGGCTGAGCGCTTCCATGCCGCCCTCGGACTCACCGGACTCATCCTCACGAAACTGGATGGCGATGCCCGTGGCGGTGCCGCCCTATCCCTGCGATCGGTCACCGGCCGTCCGATCAAATTTGCGGGCATTGGAGAAAAGATCGACCAGTTTGAAGTATTCCATCCCGACCGCCTTGCGGGACGCATCCTCGGAATGGGCGATGTCGTCAGCCTCGTCGAACGGGCCTCGGAGGCCATATCGGAAGACGAAGCCCGCCGCATGGAGGAAAAACTCCGCACCGCCACGTTCGACCTCACCGATTTTCTGCAGCAATTTAAAATGATTCGCCGGATGGGTCCCCTCGAAAATATTCTTGGCATGATCCCAGGAATGGATAAGATCAAAGATTCTTCGATTGACGAAAAGCAACTGAAACGGGTGGAGGCGATTATTCTCTCCATGACTCCCGGCGAACGTGCAAAACCAGATATTCTGAATGCACGCCGACGCCAGCGGATCTCCCGAGGCAGTGGCGTAAGCGTCACCGAAGTCAACAACTTGATTCTGCGCTTCAACCAGATGCGTAAGATGATGAAAAATATGGGTGCCATGAAGAAACTCATGGCCAAAGCAGGCGCTGGATTCAAATTCTAAGCGGAAACGGCTTCCCAAAACCGCATCCGCAATCGATCCGATTCCCTCACCCGCCACCTACAAATTAACCAACCAATCCAATTCAACAGACACCTTAAGCCCTAATCTTAAGAAGATATTACTATGGCAGTAGCAATCCGACTCCGCCGCGAAGGCGCAAAAAATCACCCGTATTACACCATCGTTGTTGCCGACCAACGCAGCCCACGTGACGGCAAATTCATCGAAATCATCGGCAAATACGACCCGAAAGTCGAAGGCGAGAACTTCAATATCAAGCTTGATCGCGCCGAATATTGGATCTCCTGCGGCGCCCGCCCAAGCCAAACCGTTGGCAGCATCATCAATAAATCCCGCAAAAAACTGGCGGCCTAGGCAGCCGAAGGGCCATGGAGGAATTCCTACGCTACGTCATCACCTCCATCGTGGAGTTTCCCGATGAAGTCGTGATCCATAAGACGGAAATGCCGGATCGCATTTCCTTCCGCGTGGCCCTGCGTAGCTCCGATGCACCGAAGGTCATCGGAAAAGGCGGAAGCACGATTCGCGCGCTCCGCACCCTGCTCAACGCCTCCGCCAGCAAACGCAACATCCTCGCCACTCTCGACCTCATCGAACAATGAAACTCCAGATATCCGCCCTCCTTGCCGTCTTGGCCATCATCCCGTTTCAGACCAGCTGCGAACGCCATCCCGCCTCAGAGACCATTCCCGGTCACGCGGAAAAAGCAAAGGCCGCCGAAGCCCAAGCCAAAGAAAAAGCCACTCAAAAAGAGGCGACCGATCCCAACGCTCCGAGCTATTTTCCAGAAAAGAAAAACTGAGTTTCTCGTCGCCCGCAGGTATAGCCACCCAGTCGCGGGTCTTTTTGTTTTCTAACCTCGGACCAGTTTGAAATTTTTCCAAGATTCCTTGGAAATAAACTTATCCGAGTTCGGTTGGCTTAAAATTCCCGCCACCGCTTAGATTTTTCGTTCTCCAATGACGCCTTCGCCCACCACTCCCGAAGCCCCAGCCCCCCTCCTCATCAATGAGCTTCAAAAGCTCCCGCTCAGCGAAATTCTTCGCATGGCGGTGGAGAGCGGTCTACGACTTCGTCCCGACCTCACCAGACGGCAGCTCGTTCTCGACCAGATTCGCTACCAACTCTCCCGAGGCGGCACAGCAACTGGCACCGCTCTCTTGGAAAAAACCCCGGATGCCGGCGTCCTCCGTTGGACTGCCTACGACCTGCGCCCCGGAGCGGATGACGTTACCGTTCCCCATCAACTCATGCGAAAACATTCGCTGCAGCCCGGCGTCATGCTCACCTGCAAAGTTCGCCCGCCCCAAGGTCGCGAACAGGGACTCATGGCGGAGGAGATTTTATTCATCGAAGGCATTCCCGCTTCAGAATGGAAACCCCCGCTGGAATTCGACAAGCTGACACCCCTCTTCCCCAACCGCCGCGTTTTCCTTGAAACACCATCCGAACCCGAGTTGGCCGCACGCGCAGTTGACCTCATTACTCCTATTGGAATGGGCCAACGCGGCCTCATTGCTGCCGCTCCTCGTGCGGGCAAGACCATCATGCTTCAGACACTGGCCCGCAGCATTCGCAAAAATCATCCCAACGCCGCCCTCATCCTCCTCCTTGTGGACGAACGCCCGGAGGAAGTCACCGATATGCGACGGGCTTTGGACTGCGAAATATATGCATCCACTTTTGACGAACCCGTAGCCCGCCACGTTCAAATCTGCGAGTCGGTCTCCAACCGTGCGCAGCGCCTTGTGGAACTCGGCCGCGACGTGATTATCCTTCTTGATTCGATTACCCGCATGGCCCGGGCGTACAATAATCTCCAGTCGGGAAAAGGCCGCACAATGAGCGGAGGCGTCGATGCCAAATCCTTGGCCAAGCCCAGAAAATTCTTCGGCTCCGCCCGCAACACTGAAGAAGGTGGCAGTCTCACCATTCTTGGCACGGCGCTCATCGAGACCCACAGCCGCATGGACGACCTCATTTTCGAGGAGTTCAAAGGCACTGGAAACATGGAACTCCACCTCGACCGATCCATTGCCGAGATGCGCATTTTTCCTGCGATCCAAATTGTCAAATCCGGCACCCGACGTGATGAATTGCTCCTCCACCCCGACGAGCACGAACGCGTGGCCCAACTCCGCCGCCAACTCTCCGAACTTCCCGCAGCGGAAGCCATGGAAATCCTCGTATCCAATCTTCAGCACACGAAGTCCAATGCCGAGTTGCTCCTCACCGGACTTCGAGGAGCCTAAAGTTTCACGTTTTTCGTTGCGATATCGGTCTGCTTTGAAAATGCAAAAAAGAGGCTCTCCCATTTCTAGGAGAGCCCCTATCATCATT
>JALQZP010000050.1:0-13317 GCA_023258235.1 Terrimicrobiaceae bacterium
GATATCACGTATCGGATCAATGCCGAGCTTGCGGGGAATGCGAACCGCCACAACATCAAGCAACGTGGCGGGAATAGCCTCCGGTTCCTCGCGTTCAATAAAGAAAAAGTCGGAATCCGCCACCGCTTCCGGCATTTCCCCGTTGTTGATTAGGTGGGCGTTCACAATAATGCGACTGGAGGAGGATTGTCGGAAAATCTCGGTGAGGCGAACGACTGGCACAATGCCACTCTCAATCAAATCCCCGAGCACTCTACCGGCACCAACGCTGGGCAATTGATCCACATCGCCCACCAATATTAAATGCGAGCGCTCGGGTAGTGCTTGAAGAAGCCTGCCCATGAGTGGCGCGTCCACCATTGAGGATTCATCCACAATCAGGAGATCGCCATCGAGAGGATTTAAGGCATTCCGGGTGAATCGTCCCCCTTGATACTCGAGAAGGCGGTGGATGGTCTTGGCCTCAATCCCCGTGGACTCGCTCAAACGCTTGGCCGCTCGACCGGTCGGCGCACATAGGAGACACTTCACCTTCTTCGCCTGAAGCACTGAAAGAATCGAGTGCATAAGCGTGGTTTTTCCGACACCGGGACCGCCAGTAATAATTAGGACTCGAGAAGAAAAGGCGCGCAAGAGAGCTGCTGTCTGAGTGGGAGCAAGGTGACGACCAGCTTTTTCTTGAAGCCACGCCAGCGCCTTATCGGTGTCAATCGCTGGATATGTGGACTCTTTGCGGGAAAGCGCGACCATCACCGAGGCAATGGAGTGTTCTGCATGGCGCATGGGAGGCATGTAGATGAGATCGTGTTCCGTGACAGGATCCTCGATGACATCCCCCTCTTCCAACATGACCTTCAAAGCGCGCTGGAGAATGCCCTCATCCATATCAAGAAGTTGGTGCGCATTGGCCAAAAGCAACGCACGGGGCAACGCGCAGTGGCCCTGATTGCCTCCCTCCGCCAAGGTGTGGAGCAGACCGGCCTTGGCGCGCATGATCGAATCCGCAGGAATACCGATCTTCGCTGCGATGGTATCCGCTGTTTTGAATCCGATGCCCGGGATATCGCGTGCGAGAAGATAGGGATTGGCCCGGACTTTATCCACCGACTCTTCGCCGTAGGTCTTGTAAATCCGAACAGCCCGGCTGGTACTGACACCGTTTGAGTGAAGAAAAACCATGATCTCACGCACGATTTTTTGTTCTGCCCAAGCGGATTTGATGAGCTTGCGGCGCTCGCGACCGATGCCGCGAACCTCCTCCAATCGCGCGGAATATTGATCAATGATCTTGAAAACCTCCGCGCCGAATTTACCCACAAGTTTCTTGGCATAAACCGGTCCGATGCCCTTGATGAGACCGCTTCCAAGGTATTTCTCGATGCCCTCATCGGAGGACGGCTCGCTGCACTGGATGAACTCGGCTTTGAGTTGCATGCCATGATCCCTGTCTTGGACCCATGCCCCATCAGCCACGATCCACTCTCCGGCATTCACCGTCGGCACGCTGCCCACGACAGTCACAAAATCCCGGTGATCCTTCGCCTTCACGCGAAGGACGCAAAAACCCGTCTCCTCATTATGGTAGGTAACCCGCTCGATGAGGCCGGAGACAGTCATGGGCGGCGACGGGAAATGAGAACGCTCCGCAAAGCATAGAGGCCTATCGCCAGAGGAACCATGGCGACCAATGCCCAAAATTTCCAAAGAATCCTTGGAGCTGAGGCCACCTCGATCGGGAATGATACCGAGACATTTTTGCCATCCCGACTTGCAACGGCGCTTAACTCCCAAAGGCCGGGCTCGGGAACGCCCATCATGACAGAATAGAGAAATTGGTTTCCCGAATGCCCTCGAGAAGCGGATTTGCTTTGGCCGGACGCGATGCACCCAGGGCCTTTCCATGCAAGCTCCGGCGTTGGAGCGCTGAGTTTTTTAAGAGAAAACGAAACAACAGCATCAAGGATCGGATGACCCTTGGTGGAATCTTGGATAAAAACACTGAATTCGCAGGGACCCGCCGTCAGAGGATGTGGGCTGGCTAGAAAGGTAAAACGCAGATCCTCACGGCTCATGTCACGCAATACCCTCCCTGAATCTGCTTCCACCGGGAGAGGCAAGGCCATGACTACTGCAAAAACAGCAATGAACGTGCGGATGGGCATATCAATGCAAAAAAGTGCCCCTCATTTCCATCGGTTGAAGGACGATCCAGAGACCGCAAAGATAAAGCGCCAAAGCCAGAGCGGCCCAAGGTGCAAAGAGGGCCCAGGGACGAGCCCATGCGTTGGTTTTCGATTTTTTCCAAAAAAGCCAGAGTGTGAGCAGGCATCCTGCATTGAGAAGTAGAACCTGAAATCCCGGAATCCACGACAATGAGGGAACGGTCATGCTCCAAAGGGGCGAAGCATCGGAAAAACCCACGTCTTTCGATATGCGTTGAAGGATCGGCCAAGGAGTCGGGAATCCCGTAAAAAGGTGATAGCAGTAGTGAGCGATCCACATTGAAAAACCCAGAGGAACGAGCGCCAGCGTATAACCGCAAGCGATATGAGACCATGGGGTTTGACTTCGGGAAAACATCGTCCCACCCAACCCGCAAACAATAGCAAGAAGTGTTGGCAATACGAGAATGGCACAAATAAAGAATCCTCCATCCCAAACAATGGCGGCATTTCCCACGAAAACCGCCCGTCGATTCTGAATCCAATCCGAAACCGGGAGAACCATTAAGGCGGCATTCACAAATGCTCCGAATGTGAAAACAAGGACAAGCGCAGCAAGATCGGGACGCCGCGAGTATTCCCCGACCGAAGAGCGACGTCGCTCCAGAAGAATGTCGCGACTGGGATTCACAGAAAGGAGACCGACATTGTCGGATGGACAGGCCTTCACGCAATCCAGACAAAACGTGCAATCCATATTACCGGACTTGGAAGGCTGGAAAAGATGAAGCTCGCACCCGGATTGCTCATCGTTTCCCTTTAAACAATCGTGCGTGCGGCAATTGGAGCAGACATCGGGGTTTTTCACTGAAACCTCGAGAGGCGAGAGCAGAGAGGACACAAAGTGAAATTGACCTATCGGACAAACATACTTGCAAAAGCTCGCGCCACGGAAGATCCCGTCAACGACTGCCGCAGAGAGAAAATAAAAAACAATCAGCGAGGCGGTCCAAAACGGCGTGTTCCAGATGTCAAAAAATTCATAGGACCAAAAAAAGGTAACCAACAGAAACACAGAGATCCATTTCGAGCGCAAAGCACTGGGCCATTGTCGGACGGGAGGAAATATCCGGCGCAGGAGATTGCGAGCAAACGTAAACGGGCAGGCCATGCAAAAGAAATTTCCGGCTACCAGCAAAGCGATCACGGTAAACCCGCGCCAATGAGTCCATGGAAGCACGCCTGCCAAGTTCATCGCTGCAACTTGGGGGCCTAGAAACCCGTCCGCAACGACAAGGATCGCCAAGGAAAAAAGCAGTATTTGCATCGAGATCCGGAAATGTCGCCAGCGCAGCATTTGGCCGATCACTGATGCATCGAAAAGATCGAACCGGGCAGGCTTTGCCCGGGGCACAACCGGAGAGCGAATTGCACTGGCCGCATTCGGGCGGCGTAAAGAGGGCGAAAGGCACTTGATCGCAATCATGGCAGCAGGAACAAGAAAGACTATCGATCCGGGCACCCACATGATCCCTCCTGCGGCGGACTGATCCTCCAAAGCGGAGAGCCCCGTGAAGCGCGGGGCGGAAGCATAGGTGGGATACAAAACGCGTTCGGAAAAGTTGAAAAAACCTGAGAGAATCGTGTTCTGAATATCCACGACCAGCAGATAAGGAACCATCGCCCATCTCGGCCAGACCGGACGCGAGGGCCATGGCTGCACTACCGGCCACCAAAAAAGAAGCGCCGTCCCGAGAAAGCAGACGTGCTCGGCCTCGTGCCATGACGTCGAACCAAGAGCGCGCTCGTAGAATACCGGCAAATGCCACAGGACATTCGACAACATGAAAACCGGCCCGGCAAAAAGAGGATGCACCAATAAGCCACCGATTTTTTTAAGCGTACGGTCACTCAAAAATGGAGCGAGTCCCTCGCGGACGAATCCCCTCGGCAAGCCGGAGAGCAACGGAAGAAAGGGCGCTCCCAAAAGTAAAAGCGGAGCAGCCACCATCGTGAGCAACAAATGCTGCACCATATGAACACTCAACAACCATGAGGCAAAGGCATCCAGCGGAGAAGCAATCGCCACGTAGATAACCACCAATCCACAAAAAAAAGAAAGCAACCGCCATAAGGGGAATCGCTCCGGCAGCAAAGGCGCTATTTTTTTCCAACCGAGAAAATACACCACGGCCGAAACAACAATGCCCAAGGCGGGCACGGGCTCGAAAGTCCAGGAATATAAAACCGATTCGGCTTGGGATGGCACCTTGCTTCTCCGGTAAAAAATCCCGATTAGACGGACACCTGATGCTCCGGGGCAGGAACCTCGCGCGGCGGTTTGCCAAAGAGAAACAGGCGATTGGGTATCACCTGCTCCAACCATCCCAAATACGGAGGAAGAACACGCTGACGGTTTTTCCACTCGGACTCCACGAAGATGAAATCCGGCGCGGCGTCTTGAATGATATCGCAGAGAATGAATCCGGTATTCGACTGGACACGCCGCACATCAACATCCGGGGTGATCTCGGACAGCGTCTCCCGGATTTCATCCAAGGGGTTTTCGTCGCCGTCCAGGCCAGCCAAGGCTCTGCGGGCCCGGGCGAACGGACTGTCTGCCGCAAGGATGGAAATTTTCGAGGGATTGACCGCTCTGAGCGTAGCAATGGCCGACCGCCAACGCGGGGACTGCGCCTCCACAAGCAAGCAGGCACTCAGATCCGTAACAGGCTCGACTTGGGGATTCGGTATGAGGAGTAAATCGCAGGGCGTGCGAACAAACAATTCCCGGGCGACCGTTCCAGTAAAGTTCCTGTGATCATTTGATCGCGATATCGTACCTGCGATAAACATGTCGAAATACTCACTGGCCGCCGCATCAAGAAGTGCAGATGCGGGAGTATCCCCTTCGCACCAGTAAATATCAATTTCCTCGCGCCCCAAGCCCGCAAAGGCATCGCGGAAGCACGCGACTTTCTCATCGGATCGCTCGCCAGCATGCAGAACGCTCAACCTCGCCCCAAAAAGACGAGCGACACGATCCGCCTCGGCAATAACAGCCTCAAAGCGCGGCGAAAAAGCCGAGGCAACAGCGAAATGCAATTCCGACATAGTGCTAATTTCTACCTAAGTCGCCTGGAGCGCGAGCGGAATCCCTCATTTTTTGGAGAGTTTTATTATCTGATCAAATTCGGCCTTGGTGATCGGCATCACACTCAGGCGGGATTGCCGCAAGAGAGCGATATCCGCAAGCATGGGCTCGGCCTTGATTTCTTCGAGTGTGACCGCCCGAGACAAAGGGCCCACCGGCTTCAAATCCACGCACGACCAATCGCCCTCGGAAGCGGTAGGATCCGGGTAGGCCGGACGAATTACCTCGGCGATGCCGACGATAGATTTTCCCGTGACGCTATGGTAGTAGAGCGCGCGATCGCCCTGTGCCATGGCGCGAAGATTGTTGCGGGCTTGAAAGTTTCTCACCCCGGTCCATGCAGTCCCCCCGTCGCGGACAAACTGATCCCACGCATAGGCAGTGGGTTCTTGTTTAACGAGCCAATATTTCATTCCTGCTTTGCTAAATGGAAAAACGCGGAATATCAAAGGGCTTTGATCAAAATGTCTAAAAAAGGAATTTTTATTACGTTTGAAGGCTCGGAGGGGTGTGGAAAGTCCACCCAGATCGGACTCCTCGCCGCCCACCTTCGCGAGATCGGCTACGACCCGCTGCTCCTGAGAGAACCCGGAGGCACGGCAACCGGGGAGACGATCCGCCACCTCCTTCAACACGCCCCCGAAGGAGAGAATCTCACGCCGGAAGCCGAGCTTCTGCTTTTTGCTGCGAGCCGCGCTCAGCTTGTCAGGGAGGTCATTGCCCCGACTTTAGCAGCCGGCCGTATCGTCATATGCGACCGCTTTCTTGATTCGACAACCGTTTACCAAGGCGTGGGCAGAAAAATACCGCCCCATCAGACGGAAATGATCAATGCCTTTGCTGTCGATGCGTGCCTGCCCGATGTCACCTTTCTTCTCGACCTCGACCGGGCCACTTCCCTGGAGCGAATGAAAGCCGGTCATCGAACCCTCGACCGCATCGAGCGCGAGAGCGAAGAGTTCTTTGAGGCCGTCCGCAACGGATATTTGAAATTGGCGGCACTGAACCCGAACCGCATCCTCCTTCTCGACGCTTCCCGATCCAAGGAGGCCACACTTGAGGAGATCAAAAGTGCCATTGCATCACTTTTGTGTAAATAAAATACAGATTTGACCGTTTTTGCATCAAATTACAGCTTGATTTGATGCATTTTTGCTATTGATTCTCATCTCATCATGAGAATCAGCGTTGAAGTTTCAGAAGATATTTTACAAGAGGTCATGGCGATGACCGGCGAAAAAAGCAAGGGAGCATCTTTGGCTAGAGCCGTGTTGGAATTTGTGAAAAGACGGAAGGCCCAAGAATTCGGAAGGCTCATGCGCGAGGGCGCTTTCGACTATGACGTTGACTCGTCCAACAACGAAAAATATCAAGACGCACCAGTCCCTCCGTTGGGCCACTATTGATCGATGGTACTCGTTGACTCATCCGTTTGGATCGAATCTTTGCGTCGCACGGGGCGACTAGAAGTCAAGGTCGCCCTCGAAGCACTTCTTGATGCTTACGAGGCTCAACTCTGTCCGCCTATTCGCTTGGAAGTTCTTGGAGGAGCTAGAAAACAGGACCGACGGAGGTTGGGGCATTATTTTTCCGTGATCCCGTATCGAAACTGCAATCACGATGACTGGGAGCGCGCCATCGCCTTGGCTTGGAAACTACGAGACGTCGGGTTGAGTGTACCGTGGTTAGATGTCCTCATCGCCTCGATTGCCCTTCACGATGGAATCAGACTATTTACCATCGACGCCCACTTTGAGAAAATGGCGTCTATCACGGGCCTTATGCTTTACCGCCCCGGCTATGGAGGAATGTTTCAGCCTGAAGAAGTCTAATTTCTCTTAACATCGAGAGGATTTTTTAGTTAAAATGAACAACTTGGCTGAAGCCAAGGGCAATTCGTCCCGGAATGAATGCTCTCCGACGGATTCAACGCTGCTTTTTTAAATAACGACATGCAAAACATAACACCACAGGGAGACATCGGTCTCATCGGATTGGCCGTGATGGGCCAGAACCTCGTCCTTAACATGAACGACCATGGATACACGGTCGTGGTTTACAATCGCACCACAGCCAAAGTGGACGAATTTTTGGTCAATGAAGCCAAGGGAACCAAGGTACAAGGTGCTCATTCGATCGAGGAACTGGTGGCGAAACTCAAGCGCCCTCGCCGTGTGATGATGCTCGTGAAGGCCGGCAAGCCGGTGGATGATTTCATCGCCCAACTGGTGCCACACTTGGAACCGGGCGACATCATCATCGACGGTGGAAACTCCCTTTTCGACGACACCAACCGCCGTCAGAAAGAACTCGAAAGCAAAGGGCTGCTTTTCATCGGAACGGGTGTCTCCGGCGGTGAGGAAGGGGCCCGTCGCGGCCCGAGCATCATGCCTGGCGGATCCCCCGCCGCATGGCCCCATGTTAAGGAGATTTTCCAATCCATCTCGGCCAAAGTCGATGGCGGCGCGCCCTGCTGCGACTGGGTCGGCGAAGAAGGTGCCGGACACTACGTAAAGATGGTGCACAACGGAATCGAGTATGGTGACATGCAGCTCATCTGCGAGGCCTACAACATCCTCAAAAACGGACTCGGACTCTCCGAAGATGAAATGCATGACGTCTTCGCCGAGTGGAATAAAGGCGAACTCGACAGTTACCTCATCGAGATCACCCGCGACATTCTTGCGAAGAAGGACACCGACGGGTCGCCGCTCGTTAACAACATTCTCGATACCGCAGGCCAAAAAGGAACCGGCAAATGGACCGTCATCAACTCTCTGGATTTGGGGGTGCCAATCACGCTGATGGCCGAGGCTGTTTACGCCCGCTGCGTATCGGCGCTGAAAACCGAGCGCGTCAAGGCCGCAAAGAAACTCAAAGGACCGAAACCTGCCATCGCCGCCGCAAAGGATCCGGTCAAACGCAAGGCCCTCATTAACGACATTCGTGATGCCCTCTATGCGTCAAAAATCATCAGCTACACGCAAGGCTACATGCTCATGCGTTCCGCTGCGGAGGAATACGGATGGAAACTCAACTGGGGCGGCATCGCCCTCATGTGGCGCGGAGGATGCATCATCCGTTCCCGTTTCCTCGGAAAAATCAAAGAAGCCTTCGATAAAAATCCGAAACTGGGAAACCTTCTGCTCGACGAATATTTCCGCAGCGAAATCAAGAAGAGTCAAAAGGGATGGCGCAACGTTGTGGCGCAAGCCGCCAAGCGTGGCATTCCTGTTCCAGCATTCAGCACGGCGCTCTCCTTCTACGACAGCTATCGTTCGGCGATTCTGCCAGCCAACTTACTCCAAGCCCAGCGCGACTTTTTCGGCGCACACACGTATGAGCGCACGGACAAACCTCGTGGAGAATTCTTCCACACAAATTGGACTGGCCAAGGTGGAACGACCGCCTCGACCACTTATACGGTGTAATTCTTGAGCATCTTCATCCTCAAGCCCGATGCCATCGGCGACTTCATTCTGGCAACAGGATGCATTCGTCAGTTGGCACGGGAACGGGGTGAGGATCGCCTCATCCTGGCCGTTCGGAGCGATGTGGCCCCGCTGGCTGCCCGCGAGTTTCCGCAAGCCGAAATCATCGCTCTCACACTCCGGCAAAAGCGCCGCATTGTGAATGTGGCCACAGTCAATATCATCCACTGCCTCCCTGCGTGGATCCGCATGCTCCGCCTTCGGGTTGATGAAGCCATTTGCCTCCGAAGCATGCGAAACTACCTGCACACATTTTTCTTTTGCTCCCCAAGGGCGAAACGCCGCATCGCCTGCGAAAACCTTCTGCTCGCCAATCCCCGCGTGCGGCGGCCAGCGGTGGAGAAATGGGTTCAGCGCCTCTTTCGTCCCACCCTGCTTCCCTACCCTTCTTCGAAAGGAAACTTGCCATCGGACATCGAGGCCAATCGGATCGTTGCCTCCGAGGTCCTTGGTCGTCCGATCACAACCGGGGATGCGATGCCATGCCTCAAAAAATCCCCAAACCAAACTCACCTTGGAGAAGATTTTTGGCTGCTCTGTCCCTTCAGCTCGACTTCATCCAAGGATTATCCAGCTTCATCGTGGGCTGAGGCGTTGCTCGGCATTATTAAACACAAAAAAAGCGCCACCTTGCGATTGGCCGCAGGGCCTTCGCAGCAAGAGATTCTCCGTGTTTTTGCAGATCAACTCCGGGCGAGCGGCCTTGGCTCCGTCGAGATATTGCCCCCAAGCAGCCTGCCCGACTTTGTAAATATGGTCGCCCAGGCAAAGTTGGTGCTGACGGTGGATACCGCTGCCGCTCACATGGCCTGCGCGCTGGGGGTACCCGCCGTGATCGTCTCCGCCGGCCAACATCCGGGGGTTTACGCCCCCTACTCCCCCAACGGCAAACAAATTTGGCTCATGCCCGATGAGGGACTTCCCAAGGGCCAATGGCGAAAAACGCTGACACCGCAAAAAATCGCCGACTCCGTTCTATTCCTGCTATCCAGCTCACCGTTTTGAGAAACGGAAAACAGACTTCGCCCACATTAGAGAATAAATGGATTGCAGGCCTCGGGCCATTTCCTGCACCTTAGCGCCTCGCCTCACCCGGCATGATGCCGACGGGCATGGACCATACGTTTCCAAGGGCATGAAAAAAGAACAACACACCGCTTTCGATCAAGAAATTCTCAATCAACTCAAATTCGGTCTCGCACGGGACAAAGTCACCGCCTCCAAACGGGATTGGTGGATCGCCACATCCAAGGCCGTTCAGAACGTCGTGATCGAACGCATGATCAAGACGCTCACCACCCACACCGAGGGCAACGTGCGCCGCGTTTATTACTTCTCGATGGAATTTTTGATGGGCCGGTTGTTTGTCAACAGCATGATCAGCGCCGGTGTGCTAAAAGAGATCGGCGAGGCCGTCTCCAATTTGGGTCACAATATCGATGATTTGCGGGAAGAGGAATACGATATGGGGCTCGGCAATGGGGGACTCGGCCGCCTCGCCGCTTGCTTCCTCGACTCGCTTGCCACACTGGACCTTCCCGCAGTCGGCTACGGCATTCACTATCAATACGGACTTTTCAAGCAGGAGTTCCGCAACGGTTATCAAATCGAGCACCCGGACGCTTGGATGGTCTATGGCACTCCTTGGGAAATCGTGCGTCCCGAGCACACAACCGAAATCCCGATTTACGGCCATGTCGAAAATGTCTGCGACGACACAGGCAACTCCCGCTCCCAGTGGGTCGGCAGCCGCAAGATTCTGGGTGTTCCCTACGACATTCCGATTCCCGGCTTTGGAACGGAAACCGTGAATTTCCTGCGCCTGTGGGAATCCCGCGCCACAGAGGAATTTGATTTCGAAGCCTTCAACAGCGGCGGATACGAGCAGGCGGTTCATCAGAAAAACATGGCCGAAACGGTCAGCAAGGTTCTCTATCCAAATGATAAAACCGAAGTCGGCAAGGAGCTCCGGCTCGTCCAGCAGTATTTCTTTGTGGCCTGTTCGCTACGCGACATCATTCGCCGCTTCCACAAGAGCAATACCGATTGGGAAACCTTTCCGGAGAAAGTAGCCATCCAACTCAACGACACCCATCCCGCGATCGCGATCGTCGAGTTGATGCGTCTTCTGCAGGACGAACACGGGCTTTCCTGGGAAAAATCCTGGTCGATCGTCACCCGTACTTTCGCCTACACCAATCACACTCTCCTTCCGGAAGCTTTGGAGAAATGGAGCGTGGGGCTTTTCCGCAAAGTCCTCCCTCGCCACCTGCAAATCATTTTTGAAATCAACAAGCACTTCCTCGATCTCGTCGAAGAAAAGTGGCCCGGTGACGCGAACAAGAAGCGCATCCTCTCGCTCATCGAAGAGGGTGACGTGCAAATGGTCCGCATGGCCCACCTCTCCGTGGTCGGAAGCCATTCCGTGAATGGCGTCGCCGCCCTTCACACCCAACTTCTCAAGTCCGAACTCTTCCCCGAGTTCGACGCCTTGTATCCGAAAAAATTCAACAACAAGACGAACGGCATCACACCTCGCCGTTGGTTGGTGGCGTGCAACCCGCAACTCTCCGATCTCATCACCTCGCGCATCGGAAGCGGCTGGGAGCGCAATCTCGACAAACTTCGCGAACTCGAGCCTTTCGCCCAAGATGCCCAATTCCGCGAGGAATTCATGGCGGTCAAACACAAGAACAAGGAACTCCTCGCCAAGATCATCCAAAAAGAGTGCGGAATTGAGGTGAATCCCTCGGCTCTCTTCGATGTTCAAATCAAGCGCCTGCATGAATACAAGCGTCAGCACTTGAATTTGCTCCACATTCTGGCTCTCTACCGCCGGATTCTCCAGAATCCCGAAAAGTCATTCACCCCGCGCGTCTTCATCTTTGCGGCCAAGGCCGCACCTGGATACGACACGGCGAAGCTCATCATCAAAGCCATCAATGCGGTCGCCGCCAAGATCAACTCAGACCCTCGCGTCAAAGACCTGATCAAAGTCGCTTTTCTGCCGAACTACCGCGTTTCGCTCGCTCAACGCATCGTTCCGGCTGCCGACCTATCGGAGCAAATCTCCACAGCGGGCAAAGAAGCCTCCGGCACCGGCAACATGAAGCTCGCCCTCAACGGCGCCGTCACCATCGGCACCCTCGACGGGGCAAACGTCGAAATTCATGAGGAAGTCGGCGATGAGAACATCTTCATCTTCGGCAACACCGTGGAGCAGGTCAACGAACTGCTCTCGAAGGGCTACAATCCCTCGGAATACTACCACAGCAATCCCGAACTTCGTGCCGTGCTCGATTGGTTGGGTTCGGATTACTTCACCGAGAACGAAGGGCACGATATCCTCGCTCCTCTCCGCGACAACCTCATCTACCACGATCCTTTCCTCTGCCTCGCGGACTTCCAAGCCTACTGCGACTCTCAGGATTTGGTCGCCGAGGCCTTCCTCGACAAGCCCCGTTGGGCAAAAATGGCGATCATGAACACCGCCCGCGTTGGCAAGTTCTCCAGCGATCGCACCATCTCCGAATACGCCAAGGACATCTGGAAACTCAAACCGGTTCGCATCAAGTAATCCAACGCCCAAATCCAGCCGAATTGGCCACAAGGGAGCGAGGTCGGCGTGATCAAACACATTCATACGGACTAGATGTTTTGTCCCAGAGAGTGATGGTATACGGCTCTAAAGTGTACCATCACCTGACATAGTATGGGACTGAACATCTATCTGAAGGGCCAACGGGCAAAGGGCACCGTGACGGATCAGCGGGGAGGAGTGGTTTGGATTGGGAGGGGTAAAAAAAAAGCCCGGTGCCTTGTTTCCAAGACACCGGGCGTAATACTGGCAATGACCTACTCTCGCACAACCTATAGAAGCACTACCATCGGCTCAGCAGCGTTTCACTTCCGTGTTCGGAATGGGAACGGGTGGTACCACTGCGCGGGATCACCAGACTTCGGGAATGGGCCATTAAGGTTTGTTAGGGGCCTGTATTGCCGTGTGTCTGGCGACACATTCATTGATTAGTATTTGGTAAAAGAGCAGTGAGTTTGTGTTGGGGGGCACTGATCTCTGAAACTCGCACATTAGGGGAAAATAGAATTTTCTAATAAAAGTAAAGAATGGAAGAAAAAAGCCGAACGAACATTAGTATTGCTAAGCTGAACGCATTACTGCGCTTACACCTGCAACCTATCAACGTGGTGGTCTTCCACGGTTCTTCAGGGAGATCTCATCTTGGGAGAGGCTTGGCGCTTAGATGCTTTCAGCGCTTATCCTTTCCAAACATAGCTGCCCAGCGGTGCTTCTGACGAAACAACTGGATCACCATAGGTTTGTCAATCCCGGTCCTCTCGTACTAAGGATTGAACCCCTCAAATCTCCTGCGCCCACAGTGGATAAGGACCGAACTGTCTCGCGACGTTCTGAACCCAGCTCGCGTACCACTTTAACCGGCGAACAGCCGGACCCTTGGGACCTTCTCCAGCCCCAGGATGTGATGAGCCG
>JALQZP010000050.1:13327-13596 GCA_023258235.1 Terrimicrobiaceae bacterium
CAAACCCTGCCGTCGATATGAGCTCTTGGGCAGGATCAGCCTGTTATCCCTAGCGTACCTTTTGTCCGTTGAGCGATGGCAATTCCACATTAAACCACCGGATCACTTGGACCTACTTTCGTACCTGCTCGACTTGTATGTCTCGCAGTTAAGCTGGCTTATATCCATATACTCGTCACCTGATTATCAACCAGGTTGAGCCAACCTTCGTACTCCTCCGTTACTCTTTAGGAGGAGACCGCCCCAGTCAAACTGACCGGCTGCCAGTG
>JALQZP010000051.1:0-7993 GCA_023258235.1 Terrimicrobiaceae bacterium
ATTGGAACGACGAACTGGTGCACGTCCCAGGCGGCCGAGATCACACCCACCGACAGATAGACCTTGCGAAGCGCCGGGGAAATCGCGGGCGCGGGATTTTCCGCGTGGATTGCAACCGGAATTGAAAGCAGCAAAACCGAAAGGGTAAGGATTTTTTTCATGGGTCTAAACAAGTCAAAGATGCGGTGGCCGTCTTAACGCGTTATCCCGTCCTTGAAAAAGATAAAAGACATCGCTCCCATCTATTTTGCCGAGCATTCATAAAATCCGAACATGAACAAATGCAATTTTTGGGCTTCGCCCGCATTTTGGACTTGCCATATTCAACTCGCATGCGGCTTTTGGGTGTCGATGCGAAAACTTCATCTTCTTATTACCCTCCTTGCACTCGCCCTTCACTCATGCAAAAAAAGTGCCCCTGAAATGAAATCCGAAACCCGACCCGTCGCGCCCACCCAGAGTCAAGGCGTGACGAAAAAGTCCTTTGGGCATTTACCCGATGGCAGGGACGTGGCCATCTTCACGATCACCAACGCAAACGGCCTGAAGGCCAGGGTGACCGAATATGGCGCCATCTTGGTGTCGCTCGAGGTTCCCGACAAGAACGGCAAACTCGCCGATGTGACCCATGGCTACGACACACTCGAGGGCTGGCTTGGAAATACCAGTTATCTGGGCGCGAGCGTGGGACGCTTCGGAAATCGCATTCGGGACGGCAAGTTCACACTGGATGGTAAGGAATACGTGCTCGCAAAAAACAACGAACCGGGGGGAATCCCCTGCCACCTGCATGGGGGGATCAAGGGCTTCGACAAAGTCCTCTGGAGCGGCAAGGCTGTTGGAAACAACAGCGTGGAATTCCGCTATCGCTCCCCGGCCGGCGAGGAAGGTTACCCTGGAAACATGGATGTGAAGATCACCTACACCCTCACGGATCTCAACGAACTGCGTTGGGAGGCCACAGCCACATCCGACGCGCCCACCATCGCCAATATTGTCCACCATTCCTATTGGAACCTTTCCGGCGACCCGACACGCAGCATCAATGACCACCAGCTCCAAATCCCCGCCAAAAACTATCTTCCGACCAACGCGGGCCTGATCCCAACGGGACAAATCGCGCCAGTGGAAGGCACCCCGATGGATTTCACCGCTCCAACCAGGATCGGAGACAGGGTCGATGCGGACTTCGAAGCCATCAAATTCGGCGGCGGCTACGACCACTGCTGGGTGCTCGACAAGGGCGATGACCTGCATCTCTCGGCTCGACTCAAAGATCCCTCATCCGGTCGCGTGATGGAGATTTTTTCAAATCAGCCCGGCATTCAGTTCTATGGCGGCAACTTTCTTGACGGCACGATCACCGGCAAGAAGGGCGCCAAATACGGCCATCGCACAGCCCTTTGCCTGGAGACAGAAGGGTTCCCGGATTCCCCGAATCAAGCCGCTTTTCCCTCGCCTGTTCTTCGCCCCGGGTCCACGTATCACCATGTGATGACTCACAAGTTTTCGACCGAGTAGGTTCCCTGCTTTTCCAGCACAAAGGGGAAATATTAAAACGAGGTGGCGGAATTGATGCCCCGCACTGGCTTTCAGTGCCTGAATAGAATCCGCGATCGAGCGCCGATCCGTGTTTTCACGAAGGCATCTGATCGCGAGTGGAAGATTCCCTTGGCTGCAGACTCCTCTATGGCGCCATCAGGTTGGTCGTCCTGAAGTCTTCGCGTTTTTTCGGCTGTGAAACATCCCGACCATGCCGATCAGGAAGGAGGTCGTCCAAGCGATCGAGAACATTCCGGAAAGGGCGATGACGGCGGTGATGGCGTTCCACGCTTCGGGCATGATATCTTTGCCGTAGCCAAGCGTGGTGTAGGTGCTCGCGCTGAAGAAGAGGGCTTTGTGAAGGTCGGGAATAAGGCCGGTCAAGGAGAGGACATAGCCCCAGATACTGATCTCGACAAGGTGGGAGGACAGCATCAGAAGAAAACCAAGATAAATGACTGGACGGACAAGGAGGTAGCGTTGGCGGTCGATGAGGGGCTCGATGCAGCGCATGCGTATGTAGCCCACAAGCTCCGCGAACAAAGCATGGGTGGTCAAAATCACGATCAGCATTCCCCCTCCAAAGAGAATCGGAGAAATGTCGGAAATAAAAATCACCGATTCGTCTAAAATGGGTTTTGCAGCGGATGGCATGACGAGCAGGGAGGTCAGTGGATGGTGGCTATGGAGACGGTTTGGCCGATCCTCAAAGGCACCGGCGGCTTTCCGGTAACGCGGATGCGAACCGGGAAGCGATTGGGCAAGCGCACCCAGTCCACAGTCTGACTGACCTTCGGAAGGAGATCGACAGTCGATCCGTCGGGATCAAAAATACCCCAAGCCACACTTTCGATCACACCTTCAAAGGGCTGGTCTTCGCGCCCGATGAAAGTGACTTTGGCTTTTCCTCCCTCCTTGACGTGATGGAGTTGGGTTTCCTTGAAGTAGGCGGCGACCCAGAATGAATTGGCGTCCACTAGGGCGAGGAGTTGTTGTCCGGCATACACGTAGGTGCCGGGGGATGTGTTCATATTCGTGATGTAGCCATCCACCGGAGCGAAGATTTTTGTGTAGCCGAGGTTGAGATTGGCATAATCGAGTTCCGCCTGAGCGGCGGCGGTATTGGCTTGGGCGGCGGCAAAGGAGTCTTGGGCGTTTTGGAGGTCCCGAAGGTCGGTGACCCTGGTTTTGAAAAGCTCGGTTTGGCGGGCGAGTTCCTGGGAGGCTTGGATCTCGGCCGCTTGCGTCTGAAGAAGCTTGGCCTGGGTTTTTTTTACGGCGGCGATATAGGTCGAGGGATCGATCTCGAAAAGAAGATCGCCCTTTTTGATGCTCTGGTTGTCGCGAATCGGAATCTGAATGATCGGCCCCGCCACGCGGCTGGCCACCCCGACCACATTCGCCCGCACCTGGCCGTCACGGGTCCAAGGTTTGCTTGTGTAGCGTTCATACATCCCAAAAGAGGCGGCGGCGGCAAGAAGAACCGCCACAAGCGTAAGAACGTGCTTTGTTTTTTGGGGATTCATGGCGCGAAAGTGAGTCCGATGACGCAACCAAAGAGAACCGCCAGCGCAATAAAAAAAACCGGGAGGTTACCGACATAGCGTGTCCAGCGGAGGCGCTCCATGGCAATGACGACAATCCAAGCCACAAAAAATCCCAAGGCGCTCACGACCATTCCCCACGGGAAGAGGAATTCCCCGAGTAGGATTTCGGCGGCGATGGCGACAAGAGGCATGGGGATTGATCTTCCACGCATTTCTCGTGGACGCAAGCGCCGTCGTGCATCTACTATCCGCTGATGGCATCGCCCGTTGTGGAATCCCGCTGGACGCGCTGGACTGCGTCCCTCGATCGGGATGGAGCCGTCATGGGCCTGCAGATGGCCATAGGGGTGGTGGCGGCTTTGTTTTTTGCGCTGCTGCTGAAGCTGGAATATCCAACATGGGCCGTCTTCACGGTGTTGATGCTCCTGATGGCACAATACGTTGGAGCAATACAGCAAAAGGCCGTTTTCCGCGTGGCGGGAACAGTGGTCGGGGGTTATCTCGGGTATGTCGCGACCGGGGCACTGCAGCAGGATCCGTGGCTGTATATTTCTTTCACGTTTGTTGTGGTGGCTTTTTCGGTGGCGATGTTCGGTCAATCTCGGGCACCCTATGCTTTTTTTCTCGTGGGTTTGACCTATGTGGTTGTCATTTCGAATAGCCAGGTTGAACCTTCGATGGCGTGGCACTTTGCCCTTTTGCGCACGCAGGAGGTCGGGCTCGGAGTGGTGGTGAGTCTGGTGGTGCAGAGCGTGGTTTTTCCCAACTATGCGAACCGGGCCTTTCGCGTCGCGCTCCATTCCGCATTTGCCGAACTCCAGACGGCGACACCTCCGGCACTGGCCCATTTTGAGCGGGCCCATCCGGTAACAACTCGGAGTCTGGAGTATTTTCCAAGCCGTGCCACGGCCTTGCGCATGCTGCTGAGATTTGGCGGACTCGAGAGCAAGACCTTTCGCAAGCAGATGGGCAAGTATGCGGAGCTCGTAACCAAGGTGACGCAGGCCGCAGACATCCTACGCTCATTCCAGCGCTACCAACCCGCTCCCGAGCCCTATCAGAGCTCGCTTCGCGAATTGGTCGCCGAAACCGGCGTTCATTTGGCCGAGGGGTGGGAGATCCTGCAGGGCGGAACCGGACTCGCTGAAACTTGGAAAAATAAAGCAGCCGCCCTGAACGAACGCATGGGCGACACCTTGCGATTGCTGCGCGGGTCTGAAAAGACCACGACCATCGATGCGAACGGATGGATGGCCTTTTCGGCACTTTTGCTGGCGATCTCGGAGCTTCACGAAGTGCTTCTGGAGATCGACCAGATCGAGCGCATGCCCTCCGGTAAAATGTCTCTCTCCGATAGTCTCAACCTCGCGCCCGCATGGCCGGGAGCCGACTGGATCAACAGGGGGATTCGCGCCGGTGTCGCGTGCGTCGTTGCCTTAATTCTAGAAAACTGGATCAAGATTCCCGGAGGCTCGATGATCCTGCTGTGCGTCTACACCTTCACGGCGTTGAATGCGCAAAGCCCGGATGAAACCGGTGACCGCTCGGCGGTTCGCTACATGCTCGTTTTTGGCATCGTCAATGCAGCGACCTGCCTCGCCCTTCTGGCAACCACTCCATTGATGGCGAGCTACGCAGTGCAAAATATCGTGCTGGCGACATGGGCTTTTCTCTTCGGCTACTGGCTCCATGGCGCCGGCGGACTCACCGTGCCCCTCTCGGCCTCGTTTCTTCTTCTGGTCTCGGTACTCGGACTCAATTCACAAAAACCGGTCGCCTTCACTGATATCGTGGGAGTTTTCAACGGAATAAGCATTGGTTTTGTTATTGCGGCACTCGCTCAGAGGTTGTTCTGGCCCGTGCTCCCGCAGCAAAACCTCCAGAACGGCATGCGGACCTACATTCAGACTCTCATCGGATCCCTGGGACGGGAGGCGGTTCAATTGCCCCTCGAGAAGCGCACAACCCAAGGCCTTTTTCCCTCCAAGGCGATTAAAATCCTTACCGCCATGGCGGGCCCCTGTTTTCCAAGGGAGGAGTCCGCGCGCATGCGTGAATTCATTCTGACCATTCAAGATCTCGCTGGCGAGTTGGGCCTGTGCCTGCGGCGCTCCGGTCGGCTTTTGCCCGATCAGATCGCTCCGGATGCCACGCCCTTGATCGATGAAACAAAAGCCCTATTCCAAAAAGGACTGGAATCCCTCGACGCAGCCTTCCGCGATGCATCATGTCCCGGGGATATGACTCCGGAGATCGATGGCATGGTCGCGCGATGGGATGAGTCTTATAAATCACTTCACCTTTTCATCTGGAAAACCAACATTCCGCCGGACGAGGCGATTCCCCTCATGGGCCTGAGCGCACGCTTCCGAGCGACCCTTCTCATATTGCAGCAGGCGATCCGCCATTCTCGCGCACTGAGAATGGATGGCTATTTCGGCGATGTCTCTCTGTGAGTGCCTAGCCTCGAGCGCCTCATCGCCTGCAGAAACGGATTTTAAGGAGCGCGAAACGCGACTTCGGGGGCAGGGGGGATACTTTTTTATGTAGTTCGGGAAGTCCGGACGGCGCTAACTCCTTCCTCGATCCTGAACTTTTTCCGTAAAAGCAGCCCCCATTGTCCATCCCATGCACACAATGGATGACGAGTCTATCCAAGCCACCAGATCACAGCTTCGTATGGGCGACGCAAATCACGCGACCACTTGCGTTGATGCCATTGCCTCGGTGGGTTTTTTGTTTATTCTCGCGTCCATGTCTTCCGACGAGATTCTTTTAGCCGTGGATCCATCGCTTCGCGGCACCGGATATGCCATACTGCAGCGCTCGGCCGGCAAGGTGCGTTGCCTGCATTTCGATGTGATTAAAAACACACCCAAGCTCTCCATTCCGGGCTGCCTCTTGGAAATTCACACCCGCCTTTGCGATGAAGTCGATCGCTTCCAACCCACAGCCATGGCCGTGGAAAGCGTGATCTACGTCCAAAGTTTCCAGACAGCGATCACCCTTGGATCCGCACGAGGAGCGGTTCTTTTGGCCGGCGCCAAGCACGGATTGACGATTTACGAATATGCCCCTCGACGCGTGAAGCAGGCCGTGGTGGGGCGCGGGGCCGCCCAAAAATCGCAAGTCGCCTTCATGGTGCGCACGTTGCTGGGCCTTATAGTCACACCCCCGCCCGATGCGGCGGATGCCATTGCCGTCGGCCTCACCCACTTTCAATCGCCTCCTACAGCCGTGCGGAACGGGCATGTGCAACGACTATGAAAATTCTTACCCCTGGCCGGATGGACTACGCCACCGCACTGGATCTTCAAAACACGCTTCTGGAAGATCTTCTCGCCGGTCGCGGCGAGGAGACCCTCATTCTTCTCGAGCATGATCCCGTTTATACGATCGGTCGTACCCGCGATCAAACCAGCCTCGGCATCGCGATGCCGCACCCTGTTTTTGAAACCAACCGCGGCGGGCAGGCGACCTACCACGGCCCGGGACAACTCACGGGTTACCCTATTCTCGACCTCAATCGTCGAGGAAGAGACCTTCACCTCTATCTTCGCTTTTTAGAGAGCTTTCTCATCGACCTCTCCGCGACTTATGGAATTCAAGCCCAGCGCCGCGAGGGGCTCACCGGCGTCTGGGTCGGCCCGCGTAAACTCGCCTCCCTCGGAGTGGGAATCAAAAAATGGGTCTCGATGCATGGGTTCGCCATCAACGTCACCCGGGAATCCCTTGAACCCTTCACACACATCACCCCCTGCGGACTCACTGGAGTCGAAATCACCTGCCTCGAGCGCGAAGCCGGCGTTGAAATTGATATGGCGGACTGCATCGAGCGTGCCGCGCGTTTATTTGAGTCAGCACTGGGAGCGTTAAACGAACCACAGACCCCGTAAAAAGATGTAGGCCGCCGCAACGAGTGTTGCAACGGCCTACTGTTCCCCCCAGAACGCTTTTAAATTCTCACGAAATCTTGGATACTGCAAGAGTTTTTTAATTATTTTTCAATCGCTCAATTCCACGTTCCAATAAGCGATATCAAGGAAGTGCTTCCAGCTCTCATGCGGCTGGGTCGAAAAGGAAATATTTACGAAGGGTCGCCATTTCGGACGCTTCGGCTTGCGGGCAAGCTGCATTCCCGCCTCATGGGGAAGCCGGTTTCCCTTCCGAGTATTGCAGGCGATGCATGAACACACGATATTTTCCCATGTTGTTTGGCCTCCTCGATCCCTTGGAAAAACGTGATCCAGATTCAGCTCCTCGCGAGGCTTCACGCGGTTGCAATATTGGCATGTGTTTTTGTCACGCTCGAAAACATTGTGCCTGGTGAACTTCACCTCTTTTTTCGGAAGGCGCTCAAAAAGCAGGAGAACAATAATCCGGGGCACTCGAATTTGCATCGAGATTGTCTGCGCCATTTGCTCTTCCGGATTGGTGCGCGAAAAATCCCGCCAACTCGCAAAATCGTGCGTGATAAATCCCTGCCCCGGTTCCGCAGCGACCACCTGAGCGTGGCCTTGGTATAAAAGAGTGAAGGCCCGGCGGGCACTGCAAGTGTTCACCGCCTGCCAGAGACGATTGAGAACTAAAACAGGTGTATCGAGAAGAGATTGCATATGGAACAGCGCCCCCGGAACGCGACTTTCTCCGCATCTTGCGGCAAGCCTTCCCGCAGACTTGTGAAAACTAGATACGGAAGCACTCGCATGTCAAATATTTCAAAGCCCTTTTGATGACAGGATTTCTTTCGGGAAAAAAATATCGGGAATGTGTTGACGTATCCAAATCTCCCACTAACCTCTGCCCTCCATCTTATGTCTAGAAAGTGCAGCATCACAGGGGCCAAGCCCGTTCGCGGTTCAAAAATCCATCGTCGCGGTCTTGCCAAGAAAAAAGGCGGAATA
>JALQZP010000051.1:8092-13459 GCA_023258235.1 Terrimicrobiaceae bacterium
TGCAGCATCACAGGGGCCAAGCCCGTTCGCGGTTCAAAAATCCATCGTCGCGGTCTTGCCAAGAAAAAAGGCGGAATAGGCATGCACGTCACAGCCGTGACGCCGCGTTACTTCCAGCCCAATCTCAAAACCAAGCGCGTCTGGGTGCCCGAATTGAAAAAATTCGTCACAGTCAAAGCCACTGCAAGGGCGTTCAAAACGCTTTCCAAAAACGGGGCTTACAAGACCCTTGCCGCCGCAGGTCTCGTCAAATAAATCTTCCCCGGCTTTGTCCACCCACCCTCCGTTCGGCGGGTGGGATAAAATTTCGCGCCCAGCATGAACTCGGATGACATTTCCGCAGAGTTTGTGCTAACTTCATCCATGCCTTTGCTGGAGGTTCAAAATGTTTGCACATGGTTCCCAGTGCATGGGGGTGTTTTCCGACGCAAGACAGGCGACATCCGGGCGGTCGATGATGTCTCATTTTCCATCAAAGCCGGACAAACAGTCGGCCTCGTCGGAGAGAGCGGAAGCGGCAAGACGACGCTCGGTCGCACGATTCTCAAACTCATGCCCGCGACCTCGGGAAGTGTGAAGTTCGACGGGCGGGAAATCCTTTCCCTTTCGGAGCGAGAGTTTCGCCCCCTGCGCCGCGAGATGCAGATGATTTTCCAGGATCCCTTCGGCTCCCTCAACCCCCGATTCACCATCTCCGAAATTGTCGGCGAGGCTTTGGAAATCCACTTTCCGGAGATGACACTCACTGATCGCCTGGAAGGCATCGCGGAGCTTCTGAAAGTCGTCGGACTTCAACCCGACATGATGCGCCGCTACCCGCATGAATTCAGCGGAGGTCAACGCCAACGCATCGGCATCGCACGGGCCCTTGCCGTGAAACCGCGCTTCATCGTCTGCGACGAGCCCGTGAGCGCCCTGGACGTGAGCGTGCAAGCCCAGATTGTGAATTTGTTGCAGGATCTCCAGGAGCAATACGGGATTGCCTACCTCTTCATCGCCCATGATCTCGCCGTGGTCGAGCACATCAGCGACCATGTGCTCGTCATGCACCACGGGAAAATTGTCGAGTCCGCGAGTGCCGAAGCGATCTACAACGATCCCCAGAACGACTACACCAAAACACTTCTGGCCGCCGTGCCCACGCTCGCCTAATGCATCCGATCCTCCGAAATTTTTTTCGTATCAACTGGGTCCTTTTCGGCCTCATGGTCGCGCTTTTGATCTACGGCGTCTATGCCATTCACAGCGCCACTTGGATGAGGGATCAGCACTTCGCAAAATCCCAAATGACTTGGATTCTGGTCTGCATGCCCATGTTTTTTATTGTCTCCCTGATGGATTACCGATGGGTGCGCTTCGGGGCCATTCCGCTCTATGTGCTGAGTATTGTGACGCTGATTGCCACCATGTTTCTGGGCGAGAAGCGCTACGGCGCCCGCAGTTGGCTCAACCTCGGACCAGCCAGCTTTCAACCCTCCCAATTGGCCGTCATCGCCGGCATCATGACGATCGCCCTGTTTCTCTCCAGGACCAGGACCATGCCGGCTTTTCTTCGCATTCTCTGTTGCGGAGCGATTGTGGGCGCGCCGTGGCTGATGATTTTGATCCAACCGGATCTGGGTTCCTGCATTGTGTGGGTGCCCGTCATTTTAGGAATGATGTTTGTCGGCCACATCCCGAAGAGATGGTTGATTCTGATGCTTGTGATAGCTTTCGCGCTCATCCCGCTCGTGGTTCACTTCGGCCTCAAGCCCTACCAATACTCGCGTATCACGACGTTTCTAAATCCGGAAGCCGACCCGCAGGGCGATGGATGGAACATCACCCAGTCCCTCATCGCCATTGGATCCGGCGGCCTTGCAGGCAAGGGATACAAGGCTCCCAACACTCAAAACGCCCTTGGGTTTCTTCCCTCAACCATCGTTCACAACGATTTTATTTTTTCGGTGATGGGTGAACAACACGGCTTTCTCGGCGGGGTGATTCTCATAGCGGCTCTCACCCTGCTTTTCATCGTCATGCTGGCTATCGCGCTGGAGGCGGAGGACGACCTTGGGCGCCTGCTCGCGATCGGCATCACGCTCCTGCTCTTCACCCACACGTTCATGAATCTGGGAATGACGATTTCTCTCACCCCTATCACAGGGCTTCCCCTTCCGTTGGTGAGTTATGGCGGGTCCTTTATCATGATCACACTGCTTAGTTTCGGGCTTCTGCAAAGCATTTGGATCTACCGCCGGTCTCCCCGCTAGGAAACCCTCCTGTCCTCCCAAGATTAGATTGCCGCTTGTCGTTGGGGTTTGATAGAAATCAACCCTCATCGAATGAAAAAAATTATTGTTACGGGTGGAGCGGGCTACATCGGCAGCATTTGCGTCGAGCAAATGATCAACCAGGGGTTTGAGGTTTCTGTTTTCGACAATCTCTCCGAAGGTCACGCCAAGGCGGTCGATCCCCGCGCCGATTTCTACCAAGGCGATCTCGCGGACCGCTCGGTCTTGCGGCACGTTTTCGAAGAGGTCAAGCCCGACGCCGTGATGCATTTTGCGGCCAACGCGTTGGTCGGCGAGTCGATGACCAATCCCTCAAAGTATTTCCGCAACAACGTCAGCTCGGGCATCAACCTCTTGGACATGGTTGTCGAGTTCGGGGTTAAAAAATTCGTCTTTTCCTCGACCTGCGCCACTTTTGGCATTCCCGACCGCATGCCCTTGGACGAGTCGCTCCCCCAGAAACCCATCAATCCCTATGGTGAGTCGAAACTCATGTTTGAGACCATCCTTCGATGGTATCATGAGATCCACAAAATCTCATTCACGGCCCTTCGCTACTTCAACGCAGCTGGAGCATCCGGGGCATTCGGCGAGGATCACCGCATTGAGACACACCTCATTCCGAACGTCCTCAAGGTCGCGCTCGGCCAGCGCGAGTCGGTGGACATTTTTGGAACCGATTACCCGACCCCCGATGGCACCTGCATTCGTGACTACATCCACATTCTGGACCTCGCCCAAGCCCACATTCTCGCCCTCAAATCCGAGAAAAGCGATTTCTACAATCTGGGCACCGGTGGCGGAACCTCCGTTCGCGAAGTCATCGAAACCTGCAAAAAAATCACCGGCTCCGATATCAAAGCCATCGAGAAACCCCGCCGCGCCGGGGATCCACCCCGCCTCATCGCGGCCTCGGATAAAATCCGTCGCGAACTCGGCTGGGTGCCCCGCTTTGAAAACATCCAGACCATCGTGGAAAGCGCATGGGCATGGCATGTCAAGCATCCGAACGGCTACGGCGACTAGCAAACCTTGCCCTCGATCGACATTGACCGTTCATCTGCCATTTAATCCACTCCTGAAATCCACCCTTGATCTTGTCACTCGGGATATTTAGCTTCGGTGCTTCATGAGGAAGTTCCTGTTAAGTCTGTGCCTGCTGGCCTTGCTGCCATGCGCTCGTGCGCAATTCGGGAACTTTGGCGACATCCCCGTCGAGATCACAGCCGATGGCAATACCCGCTTCGAAGAGGGCGTCGCCATCGCCGAGGATAACGTTCAAATCCACTACGGAAAATACAGCATCTTTTCCGACTACGCGGAATACAATCCGGACACCCGCGACATCCTGCTGATTGGAAACATCCGCCTCTACACCCCTGACCAAGTTCTCACCGGTCAGCGCGCCCTATTCAATCTGGAAACCAAACAAATGCGCGCCCTCGAGATGGCGGGATCCCAATACCCGATGTATTTCCGCGCATTCAATTTCCGTGCGGTTTCCCCAAAGGAATTTCACATTCGGGATGCCACGCTGACCACCCACGATTCATCGAAGCCCGATTTTCACGTTCGCCCACGCTCGATCCGCTTTTATCCGGACAGCCGAGTGATTATCACAAACGCAACGCTCTACATTGGCCAGACCCCGGTTTTCTGGTTCCCTTATCTCTTTGCCAATCTGAACACGAATGGCTTCCAGTTTCTTCCCGGCTATGATTCTCGATGGGGGGCCTATTTGTTGACCTCATACAGTTTTCCTGTCGTGAAAGGAGTCACGGGTGACTTCAGGCTTGAGGACCGATCCGAATTCGGCCCCTCCGTTGGTCTGGATCTGAACATGAACTACGGAAAGGAAAACCGCAGCTACGGGAAACTGCGGTCGGATTACGTTTTTGAAACAAAAGATGTCACCACCGTGGAGGCCCCAGGGGAACCGCCGGAGACCAAGACCACAAACCGCTACCGCGTTGCCTTCCAGCAGAGATTGTTTCTCACCGATGATATCTACGGCACGGCCAACATCAACGTCCTCAGCGATGTGGATTTCCTTGAAGACTTCTACCACAGGGAATTTGCGCTTGATCCCCAACCCGACAACTCCCTTTCCCTCACAAAATGGGACGAAGTTTATACCCTGAGTCTGGTCGGTCGCTGGCAGTTGAACGACTTTCAAGACGTCACCGAGCGCAAGCCCGAGTTTGTTTTCGACTTCAAACAACAGCCGTTTTTCGGGTTGCCCGTTCAATATGACGGCACAACTGGCGTGGCTTCACTTCGGCGGGCATTTTCAAACGACCCCTCTTTTGGCGAAACCACTTACCCCGACTACGCCGCCACCCGCTTTGACACATTCCATCAATGGTCACTCCCCACCAAGTTTTGGAACTGGCTTTCCGTAACGCCCAAAGTTGGTATTCGGGGTACCGCCTATAGCCAGAGCGGATCGTTCGCCTCCCCCGACGGGGAGACCACGGCGATCGACCCCATTAACGGAGCGATCACAACGATCGGCAATTCCGGCGCGGCGGAAAACCCTCTCAATAATCCCTCATCTGTCCTTAAAACCAAAGGGGCTGTTTTCCGCCCCGTGGCCAACTACGGGCTCACGATCTCGACAAAAATGTCCCGCGCTTTTGAACAAATCCAAAGCCGCTGGCTCGGCTTGGACGGGTTGAGACACGTTTTGGAACCCTATATCAACTACTCAGGGGTCTACAACATGGGACCGAGCCCGGAGAACATCTATCAGTTTGACCGCGTTGTTCAGTCCACTCAACTTCAGCCTTTGGATTTTCCGCAGTTCACCGCGATCGATTCCATCGACACTTGGAATATCACGCGCATCGGCCTAGGCCAACGCCTCCAAACACGACGAAATAATGCAACCTACCAATGGTTCTCGCTCAACACGTTCATGGACGTGAATATGGACAACCCTTACTCGGATGCCCCGGTTTCCAATGTTTTCAATGTGATCCAATTCAGGCCGGTCCCCTGGACCTCCCTGGACATCGCTTCTCAAACACCAATTCAAAACCAAGGCTTTACGGAACTCAACACGCGAATCAGCTTCATGCCCACCCGCGATCTC
>JALQZP010000052.1 GCA_023258235.1 Terrimicrobiaceae bacterium
TCTTTCTCCGCTGCGCTTCGAATCTGTCCTCCTGTCTAAAAATCCGTTTTCGGGTTGAAGAAACAGGGGAACGAAAACTCAGTCTTTTTGTTTTTCGGATTTGAAACCGGAGACCAAAAATAAAAACGCGGCGACGCAGATGGCGGAGTCGGCGATGTTGAATGAAGGCCAGTGACCATACCAAGGAAGGATGACGTCGAGGAAGTCGATGACGAAGCCGTGAACAAGGCGGTCGGTGACATTGCCGAGGATGCCCGATACAAGCAGGGCAGCGCCAATCCGTGTGGGCGTATCAGTGAAGGCTCCGCGTTTCGCCAAATAGGCCAAAGCGACCAAGGCGGCAGTCGCGAGGGCAACAAAGAAGAGGTTGTTGTCCTTTAGCATTCCAAACGCGGCGCCGGTATTGTGGACTTGGACGAGGTTGAAAAATCTAGGGATGATCGGAACGGTGTCTTCCGTTCCGATGAAACGCAGCACAAGCCACTTGGTGGCTTGGTCGAGCAGGTAGATGGGGAGCGTGAGGAAGAGGACCAGCTTCATGAAATTGCCGTCACAGCTTGTTCGCAACGGGGGCAAAGCGTTGGATGAACCGTACTGGAGCCGACCTCTGAACGATGACGCCAGCAACGTTCGCAGCGGGCGGCGGACGTTTTTGTGACGTCTGCAGAGGCTGTCTCATCGGAGATGATCTCCAGATCACTGAGGATGAAGATTTCCTCCAACTCCGGCTTAAGAGGAGTGAGCATCGCAAACTCCTCGGCGGGGGAGGACAGTTTTACTCGAGCTTCGAGGGCACTGCCGATGTCGCCACCTTTTTGGATCTTCTCGATCGACTGCGCGATGCGGCCACGGATTTGGAGGAGTTGCTCCATGGCGGCAAGGGTCTCGGTATTGGTGAAGGCGGGGTCGGGTTTCGGGAAATCCTGCAGGTGGACGGAAGTATCGGGCTGGAAATACCCCCATGCCTCGTCGGCGGTGTAAGCGAGGATCGGAGCGAGCAGGCGGACGAGTGTGTCGAAGATCCGGTGCATGGCGAACTGCGTGGCGCGGCGGCGTGGGGAGTCGGCGAGATCGCAGTAGAGGCGATCCTTGGTGATATCCACATAGAGACTGCTGAGGTCCACGGCGCAGAATTGATTGATCGTGTGATAGGAGCGGTGAAACTCCAGTTTCTCGTAGGCATCGAGGCAGGTGGCGACAACTTCCTGTAGGCGCGCCAAGATCCAGCGGTCCACAAACGTGAGGGTTTCCGGGGAGGGTGGTTGCGCGGCATCGTAGTCGTGGAGGTTGGCGAGAAGGATGCGAAGCGTGTTGCGAACGCGGCGGTAGGAATCGCTCAGGCGAGTGAAGATTTCCTCCGAGAATGGGACGTCATCCGTGAAGTTCACGCTGCTCACCCAGAGGCGAAGGAGATCGGCGCCGTATTTGTTCACATAGTGATCAGCATCAGTCGGCTTCTGGTATCCTCCGGCTGCGGATTTGGAGATTTTCTTGCGAGTATCGACATCCATCACGAATCCGTGGGTGAGAACGGCGCGGTAGGGGGCGCATCCATTGAGGGCAACAGATGTGATGAGCGAGCTTTGGAACCAGCCCCGATGTTGGTCGGTGGCCTCAATGTAGAGGTCGGCGGGAAAGCCGAGTTCCGGGCGTTGGCGCATCACGGTTTCGTGACTGAGACCGGAATCCATCCAGACGTCGAGGGTGTCATTGCGGCGCGTGGTTCCTTCCGGTAGTCCCACGAGTCCAGACCAGGTTGCATCGTCGAGTTCGAACCAAGAATTCGTGCCGCGTTCGGAAAAAATATCGGCCACTTTGTTGATGACCTTAGCGTCTAGGATCGGTGCGCCCTGGGGATCGTAGAAAACAGGGAGTGGTACGCCCCAAGTGCGCTGACGCGAGATGCACCAGTCCGGGCGGGATTCCACCGTGCCACGGATGCGGTTGCGGCCCCAATGTGGAAGCCATTGGGCGGAATCCACCTCCGCGAGTGCCTGGCTGCGGATGAGGTCGATCCGAATGAAAAATTGTTCCACTGCACGGAAAATCACCGGCAACTTCGAGCGCCAGCAATGGGGATATGAATGCTCGTGGTTTTCGCGACCGGCAAGGGCACCCTTGGAAGAAAGGATGGCAATGATCGCCTCGTTGGATTCGAAAACGTTTTTTCCAACCAGTTCGGGAAGTCCGCACTCCTCGGTATAGCAACCATGGTCGTCCACCGGTGAAAGGAGGGGGAGGTTGTGCTGCATTCCGAGTTGGTAGTCATCCTCGCCATGGCCGGGAGCGATGTGAACGCAACCGGTCCCCGCGTCGAGCGTGACAAAGGCGGCGGTGCGGATGGTGGCATGGCGATCCAGAAACGGATGCTTCGCTTCCACACCATCCAGCGAGGCACCGGCAAAAATGGAATCGACCGAGACTTTCACTGCGCCGGTCGCTGTGCAGAACGACTCTAAGAGTGCTTCTGCAAGAACGATGGTCTTTTCTTCTCCTGCCAAATTCACTCGGGCGGTGGCGTAATTCACGCCGGAGTTGACGGCGATGGCAAGGTTCGCGGGGAGAGTCCAAGGCGTGGTGGTCCAGATGACGATCGAGGCTTTGCCGGCCAGGTCTCCTGTGACGATCGGGAAGAGGACATAGACGGCAGGCGATGTTTTATTTTGATACTCCACTTCGGCCTCAGCCAAGGCGGTTTGAGCGCCGGTGCTCCAAAGAACGGGCTTTTTCTTGCGATAGACGAGGCCCTTTTCGACAAAGCGGGCGAAGGAACGAATCATCCCCGCTTCATAGGAGGGATCTAGCGTGAGGTAGGGATTCTCCCAGTCGCCGAGCACACCGAGGCGGCGGAATTGACGGCGCTGGATGTCGATGAACTTGCGGGCGTATTCCTCCGAGCGGCGGCGAACTTCGGCGGGCTTCAGGCCGGCGGAGGATTTCACCACGCGGAACTCGATCGGAAGACCGTGGCAATCCCAGCCAGGAACAAACGGAGCGCGGAAACCGGCCATCGTGCGGGATTTGATCACAAAATCCTTGAGGATCTTATTGAGAGCGGTGCCCATGTGCACATCTCCGTTCGCAAACGGAGGTCCGTCGTGCAGCAAAAACAGCGGCGCGTTTTTCTGCTTTTCCTGGATTTTTTGGTAGAGTCCGGTCGCCTCCCATTTGGCGAGCATTTCGGGCTCGCGTTGCGCCAGACCGGCCTTCATTGGAAAATCGGTCTTTGGGAGATTGATGGTGTCTTTGTATCCGCTCATGAAAAGCCAAAACCTTTAACAGCCTAGCTGCCACGGGTCAACGATCCCGCGTCTCTTTATCGGCATCGGGCGAAATAGGGATTAGTCGCGATGGTAGGGAGCGCCCGCCAAGATCATGTGGGCGCGGTAAATCTGCTCTAGGGCGACAAGAAGGGCGAGCTCGTGCTGGAGGGTGAGTGTGCCCAGTGCCCAGAGGAGATTGGCACGACTTCGCATAACTTCGTTCCACCCATCCGAGGGGCCGACGAGCAGGGCGCAGCGCGAGATGGACTGGTTTTCGAGTTTTTGGATTCCCGTTGCAAACGTGCGGCTAGTGAATTGCTTGCCGCGCTCATCAAGAAGAATACGGTGGCAACCTTCGGAGAGCGCGAGCATGCGCTCATGGAGACCGGTGCCGGTTTTGACAAAGTGGGTTTCCACCTTGGTGATCGCGCCTAGGCGTCCGAGATATTCCTCGATTCCCGCACGGGCAAAAGCCAAGGCGGGCTTTCCGGCCGCGATGATCCTCCAATTCAACGGACGATGGGATTGAAGTCCGCTGCGTGATACGAACTGCGAACGAGTGGCCCGCTGGCTACGAACTCAAACCCCTTGTTGCGGGCAATCGTTCCATAGAGCTCAAAGGTCTCGGGGCGGATGTATTCCACAACGGGAAGATGGTTTGGAGTCGGGCGGAGGTATTGGCCGAGTGTGAGAATGGAGACACCCGCCTCGCGGAGGTCATCCAGTGATTGAAAAAGCTCATTCTCCTGTTCGCCGAGGCCGAGCATGATGCCGCTTTTGGTTTTGATATCGGGGCGGAGTTCGGTGGCGCGTTTGAGGAAGTCGAGCGAGAGTTGATACTTCGCTCGGGAGCGGACGAGCGGGGTGAGTCGCTCGACGGTTTCCAAGTTGTGGTTGAAGACATCGGGACCGGCATCGAGGACCCGCTTGAGAGAGTCGTCCTTGCCATTAAAATCGGGAACTAGGACTTCGATGACAATTTTCGGATCGAGGGCACGGATAGCCTCGATGGTTTTTCCAAAATGGTCCGCACCGCCATCAGGCATATCATCGCGGGCCACGGCGGTGACCACGACATGTTTAAGCCCGAGTCGCTTGACGCCCTCGGCTACGCGCTGGGGTTCATCCTGCTCCAAGGGAAAGGGTTTTGCTGTATCCACTGCGCAAAATCCGCAGGCCCGGGTGCAGCGGTCTCCGGCGATCATAAAGGTGGCAGTGCCCCCGCTCCAGCACTCCCAGCGATTCGGGCATTGGGCGCTCTCGCAGACGGTATGGAGGCGCAGGTCGGAGATGAGATCCTTGGTGGAGAAAAAAACAGGATTCGACGGCAAGCGGACTTTGATCCAGTCGGGCTTTTTTTCGAGATGAAGGGAAGGGTCGATTTTAATCGAGCTCATTATTTAAGTTTCAGGTAACAAAATCATCCCGCTTTCGGGATCAGTCCGGCTTTTGTGACTGCGAGACGGCCATTTTCAAAAGACCCGCATCGCAAGACAGCACAAGGGTGATCTTGTATTTCCTCTTTCCTCTGTCAATGTTCAAAAGCGTTCGCGCCCATGGCGGATCTTCGTTTTTCTATGAATCAATCCCATTTGCTTTTCGAGTCCGCCAAAAAAAGAATTCCGGGCGGTGTGAATTCGCCCGTGCGTGCATTTCGAGGCGTGGGCGGCAAGCCGTTCTTCGTGAAATCCGCCTCAGGATCCCGCCTCACGACGGTCGACGACCGGGAGTTGATCGACTATGTGGGAACATGGGGGCCGGCTATTTTGGGTCATGCCGCTCCAGCGGTGATAGAGGCGGTGCGGGAAACCGCGCTGCGTGGGCTCAGCTTCGGAACGCCGAATCCGTTGGAGGTTGAAATGGCAAATACCATCTGCCGACTTGTTCCCTCGGTCGAAAAAGTGCGCATGGTCAATAGCGGCACCGAGGCCACGATGTCCTGTATTCGATTGGCGCGCGGGTTCACTGGTCGCTCGAAGATTCTCAAGTTTGAAGGTTGCTACCACGGGCATGTCGATTCTCTTTTGGTCAAGGCTGGCAGCGGTGCGCTCACGCATGGCCACCCGGATAGTGCCGGAGTGCCTGCCGAACTGGCCCGCCTGACAATCACCGTTCCGTATAACGACGCCAATGCCGTTCGTGCCGCCTTCGAGGCCAATCCCGGCGAGATCGCCGCCTTGATTCTTGAGCCTGTGCCGGCGAATGCGGGATTGTATCTGCCCGAGCCAGGATTTTTGGAGACATTGCGTGCACTCTGTACGGAGATGGGGACGGTTTTGATTTTCGATGAAGTGATGACGGGATTCCGCCTCGCACGCGGTGGCGCGCAGGAGGTTTACCAAATCACGCCCGATCTTACTGCGATGGGAAAAGTCATTGGCGGCGGATTGCCTGTGGGAGCCTTCGGTGGGCGCGCGGAAATCATGGATCAACTTTCGCCCGATGGTTCAGTTTATCAGGCAGGCACGCTTTCCGGCAACCCGATCGCCATGGCGGCGGGGCTCGCGCAGCTTGGCGAAATGGAGCGCATCGATGGTTGGGCCCGGTTGGAAAAAATTGGAACCGCCTTCGAATCCGCTGCGCGTGAGGCAATCCGTGGTTTGCCGTGCACGTTCAAGCGCATCGGTTCGATGTTTTGCCTCTATTTCTGCGAAGGTCCGGTGCGCAACCTGCAAGAGGCTATGAGCAGCGACAAGGCGCGTTTCGGCAAGTTCTTTCATGGTTGTCTCGAGCAGGGCGTTTATTTTGCACCATCGCAGTTTGAAGCGGGATTCCTTTGCACGGCCCACACCGAGAGCGATCTCGCGAGAACGGCGGAGGTCGTGAAAACCAACCTCGCCAAAGTTTTTTAAAGCTCAAACCAAGAGCGGTCGTGAGCTTGCTTTTCGGCCAATAAAAAATAACAACGACAAGGTGCAGACCCCTTCTATTTTCTAAAAATGAAAAAAGCCCTTATCACCGGCATCACCGGACAAGACGGAAGTTATCTGGCGGATCTGCTTCTTAAAAAAGGCTACGAGGTTCACGGCATTATCCGTCGTGCCAGTACATTCAATACCTCGCGAATCGACCATATTTACTCCGATCCGCATCTGTTTTTGCACTATGGCGATTTGGCGGACTCGGTGAACCTGGTCAAATTGATCTACAACCTCAAGCCCGATGAGGTTTATCACTTGGGAGCGCAGAGCCATGTGAGAGTGAGTTTTGACATTCCTGAATATACGGGCGATGTCACCGGCCTTGGCGCGATCCGCATTCTTGAGGCCATGCGCGAGGCCGGCGTGGATGCGCGGTTTTATCAGGCCTCGAGCAGTGAGATGTTCGGCAAGGTACAAGCCGTGCCGCAGACCGAGACCACGCCTTTTTGGCCTCGCAGTCCCTATGGCGCGGCGAAGATGTATGCGTATTGGGTGACGGTGAATTACCGCGAAAGCTATGGCATGCACGCGAGCAATGGCATCCTCTTCAACCACGAAAGCCCTCGCCGTGGAGAAACATTCGTCACCCGCAAAATCTCCCGCGCCGTCGCCGCTATCAAGCTCGGACGCCAGAAAGAGTTGTTTCTCGGCAACCTCGATGCCAAGCGGGATTGGGGGTATGCGCCGGAATACGTCGAAGCCATGTGGCTCATGTTGCAACAGGAATCACCGGATGACTACGTGGTCGCCACAAACGAGACGCACACCGTGCAGGAGTTCGTCGAACACGCCTTCGCCCGTGTCGATCTCGACTGGAAAGACCACGTGAAATACGATGCCCGCTATGAGCGCCCTGCGGAGGTCGACCTCCTTATCGGTGATCCAGCCAAAGCCAAAAAACAACTCGATTGGGAACCGAAAGTCCGTTTCCCCGAGTTGGTCAAAATCATGGTCGACGCGGATATGGCGGCGCTTCAAGGACTCCCGGTGCCGGATCCCCTGACTCCATCATACAGGTGACCGAAATGGAGTCGCCTCGATCGGTCTCCATCATCATTCCCAGTCTCAACGAGCGTGAGAATATTTCCATCGTGGTTGAGCGTCTCGAAGCTCTTTTGGCCGGTCGCAAATGGGAGGCGGTCTTTGTTGATGACGATTCGCGTGATGGCTCGCTAGAAGTTTTGATGAATCTCGCGCGGACGAAGCCGCATGTGCGGTTTATCCGGCGGATCGGGCGTCGTGGCTTGTCTTCGGCATGCTTGGAGGGAATGGCCTCGAGTGTCGCGGATCTGTTTGCGGTGATGGATTGCGATCTCCAGCACGATGAGACGATTTTGCCGAAAATGTTGGCGGCTTTTGAGGAGGATCTCGCTCTCGAGTTGGCAGTCGGAACTCGCTATGCCGGTGAAGGAGGAGGGGTCGGGGGGTGGTCGAAGGCGCGGGTTTTGATTAGCCGCATTGCGACAAACTTAGGGTCGCTGGCCCGCAAAACAAAACTCTCCGACCCGATGAGTGGTTTTTTTGCCATCCGGCGCGAGGTTTTTGAGCAGACCGTCCATCAAATGACCGGTAAGGGATTCAAGATCCTTTTGGACATGGTTCTTTCCGCCGGGCGACCGCTCAAAACGCGAGAGTTCCCCTACGAGTTTCGTTCGCGGCAACATGGCGAGAGCAAGCTCGATATCGTTGTGGGATTTGAATATCTTTACCTGCTTGCAGACAAAATATTCGGCCGCTTTGTGCCGGTGAGATTTGTTGTTTATGTTTTGGCCGGGTTGAGCGGTTTGTTCCTGCATCTGGCGACACTGGGGATTCTTTTTCGTTGTCTTGGCATCACCTTTGTGACGGCCCAGCTGACGGCCACGCTCGTTGCGATGGTTTCCAACTTTTTGGTGAACAACTCGGTCACCTTTCGCCAGCAGCGTCTCAAAGGAGCGAGGTTGTTGCCGGGCCTTCTGGCTTATATTGCGATTTGTGGGTTGGGAGCGATCGTGAATGTGCAGGCCTCGGAATATCTTTTTGAAAACCAAATCCCGTGGTGGTTTGCCGGAGCGGCGGGAGCGCTGGTCGGCGCGGTGTGGAATTACGCGGTTTCCACACAAATCGTCTGGACATGGCTGCCGGGTATTCTGCGAAACTCGCCTCAACCGAAATAGCCCCGCTCTGCGCGTGGCGCCAAAGACTCATCTATGGACTTCATCGATCTCAAATCCCAATACCAAAAATACAAAACAGCGATAGACGAGCGCATCCACCGCGTGTTGGATCATGGTCAATTCATTCATGGTCCCGAGGTGGCGGAGTTGGAGTCGGCTTTGGGGGCTTATGTCGGCTGCCAACACGCGATCACCGTGGCCAGCGGAACCGACAGTCTGGAGATCGCTCTACGGGCGCTGGAGATAGGGCCGGGCGACGAGGTGATTACTGTGCCGTTCACATGGATCAGCACCGCCGAAGCCATTGCGCTCGTTGGGGCGAAGCCGGTCTTTGTGGATATCGATCCGCTGGATTTCAACATCGCTGTGGATCAAATCGAGGCGGCCATCACTCCCTCCACCAAGGCCCTCATGCCGGTGAGTCTTTTTGGTCAGATGCCGGATTATGAGGCTATCAATGCCATTGCGAAAAAATACAATCTGCCCGTGATCGAGGATGCTGCGCAGAGTTTCGGCGCGACGCAGCACGGACGCAGAAGTTGCGGCGTGACCACGATTGCCAGCACCAGTTTTTATCCCGCCAAGCCGCTCGGGTGCTACGGCGACGGGGGTGCGCTTTTCACGAATGATGACAACCTTGCCGTTCGTATGAAGGCGATTCGCACGCATGGAGGCATCAATCGCCACTTCCACGACCTCGTCGGAATGAATGGCCGCTTCGACACGATGCAGGCCGCCGTGATTCTGGGAAAATGGCCCGGTTACGACGAGGAGGTTCTCGCCCGCCATCGCATCGGGGTCCGCTACACCGAGTTGTTGAAGGATGTTTGCGAGACGCCTCAAATCCGTGACGGCAACACGCACGTTTACGCTCAATACACGCTTCGGGTGCCGAACCGGGATGCCTTTGCGGAAAAACTCAAGTCCGTAGGGATTCCGACGGCGGTCTATTATCCAAAATGCCTCCACGAGCAGCCTGTCTTTGCTCCACTCGGATACCGATACGGCGACTTTCCGGTTTCAGAAGCGGCCGCATTGGAAGTGATCAGTCTGCCACTCAATCCCTTTTTAAGCGAGGGCGACCAGGATCGAGTGGTTGCGGCTGTTCGCAGGGCTATCTCCTAACACCCCAAAAAGCCAAGCCGCTTGGCCCGCGATTATTTTTTATTTTATTCGGGCCAATTGTTGACCTGCGGACACGCTCAAGTGTAGTTTTAGCCAAACCATGAACCTCAATAATATCACTTCGCTCGTTTCCGAACCCTCCACCTCCAAGAACATTCTCACCAGTGATGTGGAGTTGACTGGAACCCTCAAGTTTGACACCGAACTGATTTTTGACGGCAAGTTGGATGGCGAGATCATCTCCGAAGGCACTCTTATCCTTGGAAAAAACGCCGTCGTGAAAGGCGAAGTCCGCACGAAGTCCGTCACGATTCACGGCACTGTGAATGGAAACGTGACTGTCCAAGAGCGCTGCGAACTGAAATCCAACGCCGAGCTTCTTGGCGATCTGAAGGCCATGCGCATCATCATCGAGGAGGGAGCGACCTTTATCGGCCATTCCGAAGTGACTCCGACAAAAACGGCTTCCTTCACCCGTTCCTCTACGCCATCCCAAGTCAGCGAAAACGCGGCTTAAGGCCTCATGCCCACCCTACCGCCGAAGTCACCCTTCCGGTGTCCGGCCTGCGGTTTTGTGCAGCTTGAGCCCCCCCATCTCGTTTCCACAAACTGCCGTTCCTGCGGCGCACACTACAAAGCTTCCGACTCCACGGAGGGCTTGGATGCGTCGAGCGGAAGTCAGTCCCTAGCGGGAAGGAAGCACGAAACCGGCAAGCCTGTTCACTGCCTGAAATGCGGACGCACACACCAAGTGTCGCCCAAAGCGCAGAGTACCATCTGCCCCGGTTGCTATGCTCCGATCGAGTTGATTGACGTAAATATCACGGCTCACGCCTCGCGCTCGATAGATACCCGTGGGCATTTGAAAATCACGGCGAAAGGATCCGTGAGCAATCCTTGGATCATATGCGGATCGGCGCGCATCGAGGGCCCGTTCCATGGACATCTGCGCTGCGAGGGGGAAGCCCGGATTTCCATGCAGAAAACCTGCACTGGCCGCATCACGGCTGGATCCTTGGTCATTGATCGGAAGGCAGTCATCGATTGCTCTCAACTCGTGGATGCAGACAGCGTTTCCATCGAGGGCATTTTCCGTGGCACCATCCAGAGCCGGGGCATCGTCAAGGTTCTCAAAGGTGGGCGATTGGAGGGGCCTGTGGAAGCTCCTTCTCTAGTCGTGGAAAAAGGCGGGTTCTACGTCGGAGATTGTCGCATTGCTCCTCTAGCCCGGATAAACGACCAGACAAAATAAACTCCATGACTCGGTGCACGCAGCGCTTTGTTGACGTTTGTCGTGGAGGTTTGAATGTCTTGGGTAAATGCCACAACACTGACATCGCCTGAGCCGCCATTTTCAGCTTAAAAAAGCCAGCCGCTATGTCATTCGCGCAAGAAGATCCGTGAGGTAGATGACATGCAGATGAAAGGAAATGAACACTTCTTTGACATCCAGTTTCCATTGTAAAAAACTATTAAGGCTTTTAATTATGATGGGGTGAATTTTTTACGCTCTGAAGTCTGTCGCCACGGAAAAATGGTTTGGCCGGTATCCGACACCACGATTGGCAAAGCTTTGGAATTGTATGGCGAATTTGCCGAAGGCGAGAACCGAGTGATGGCTCGATACATTCGTCCTGGAAATTTCGTGGTGGATGTAGGTGCCAACTTGGGCACAACGGTTCTTCCTGCTTCCAAGGTTCTGGGGAATCAGGGCATGGTTTTGGCATTCGAGCCCCAGCCGCTAATGGCTCAATGTCTTCATACGACACTTAGCCTCAACGAGTGTTTCAATGTGCGAGTTTTTAGTAACGCCCTCTCCAATGAGTCAGGATGGGGCAGGCTACCGGTCGCAGGAATTGAAAATAGCGGAAACCATGGATCGAACGCACTGGGTTCGCACGGCTTAAAGGTGCCCATTTTCAGACTCGATGACATTGAATTACCGGCCTGTCACCTCATCAAAGTGGATGTCGAAGGGTATGAGTGGCCAGTTCTTCAAGGGGCATTTCAACAAATCCTGCTTCACCGCCCTGTGGTCTATTTGGAGGCCAAAAAGATCAAATTCACAACTCTCTACATCCAATGGCTTTTATCAAACGGATGGCGGTGTTATTGGCATTTTGCATTTTTTTACAGGCGCGACAATTTCCGAAAAAACACGAAAAATGTATTTGGTGCTGTCGGCGATATGAATGTTCTAGCCGTTCCTGATTCCAAAGAACAGCCCGACGATATGCCCGAAATCTGCGACCCGAATGAAGATTGGAAATCCGTTTACGGAGCATTTTATCAAAAAAACGGCATACCTATTCCGTGAAATTGGTTAGTTTTTTATAAAACCGCAAATTGATCGGACACTGAAATGCAAATTGATCTTCAACCTACAGGCAGCGCCGTGATCGAATTTCTCCCCGAAGCATTCTCGGTGAAGGGTAAAAAGTTGATGGGGAGGAATTCCGCCGGCGCCGGTTTTCTTGAGGCGCATTTTCGTTATAGCACGGATTCCAAACACAGCATTTGGGTTCAGGACCAAGCGCATGCTGCCACATTTGCTCATCTTGCACGTAATGGTGGCTCCGCCAAACCTGTGTATGTTTACACAAATTCATCGAACCACAAACTCGAGAATGTCGGGGCGCTTTTCTTTTCCCATCCCGGCTTGGCCCAGCAAGCTTTCCTGCGCGCCCGGCATGGCTCGCGTCGATGGAGTGTTTGTGGGTTAACCCACACGCTGCTTTCCGATCGCGTGATGGATGCTCTCACAGCCATGGTCGCCGGCCCCGTTGAAGAGTGGGACGCGCTTGTTTGCACCTCGAGTGCGGCTTGCTCGGTGGTTGAAGTTGTCATGGAGGCGGAACGCGAAAGGCTTCGCGAACGCTTGGGCGCGACGAAATTTCCCAAGCCTGTTCTTGAAAAAATTCCTCTCGGTGTGCACTGCGACCGATTTGCTTCAAGCGAGGACAAGAAAAGCGAGGCTAGGCACCGGTTGGGCATCTCCGCCGACGAAATCGTCGTTCTCTTTGTTGGGAGGCTTTCCTTCCATGCGAAAGCCCACCCCGTCGCCATGGACATGGCCGTCGCGAGCGCGGCGGGAAACCGCAAGGTGGTCATCGTCGAGTATGGCATTTTCCCAAATCCTCAAATCGAGCAGGCCTTCGAGGAAACCGCTCGGCTTTTTGCACCCGGAGTGCGGAGAATCGTGCTGGACGGAGCGAATCAAGGTCTCAGCCAAGACGTATGGGCCTGCGCAGATATTTTCTGTTCTTTGAGTGACAATCACCAAGAAACTTTCGGGTTGACTCCGATCGAAGCCATGGCGGCGGGATTGCCGGTTGTTGTGTCCGATTGGAATGGTTACCGAGACTCAGTGCGTGATGGGATTGATGGTTTCCGAGTCCGTACCACGGCGCCGAACTCGGATTTTGGGTGCGAGATTGCGCGTCAATATGCCCAAGGGGTGTTGAATTACGACCGCTACTGCGGCATCATCAGCCAGTTTGTGGCCGTCGATATCGACGAGGCCACCAAGGCCTTTGATGCCCTTTTTTCTTCGACCGAAATGCGTTGCCGCATGGGAGAAGCGGGGAGGAGTCGCGCGAAATCGGAATTCGACTGGAGCGTCATTTACCCGCGATATGAAATGCTTTGGAAAGAACTCGCAGATCGCCGGAAATCGGCTGCCGGACGCCCCGAGCCCTCGCAGCCATGGCCGGCGAGGGAGAATCCCTTCACTGTTTTCGCCTCTTATCCGACTTACCTCATCGGCCCCGACTCTCGTATTTTCCA